>JANLPY010000008.1:0-6232 GCA_031367505.1 Hyphomicrobiaceae bacterium
CGAGAACAAAGAGGATGCGATCGCGGTCGCGGTGCGCGGGATAACCAAGCGCTTCGGCAACGTAACGGCCCTCGACTCGGCGACTATCGATGTTCGGCGCGGAGAGTTCTTTTCCCTCCTTGGCCCATCCGGATGCGGCAAGACCACACTGCTGCGCATCATCGGAGGTTTCGAGGAGCCAAGCGAGGGAGAATTGCTGCTCGGTGGCCGCACGGTGCTGGGGGAGCCCGCTAATCGTCGCCGCACCAACATGATCTTCCAGCACGGCGCGCTATTCCCCCATTTGTCAGTCGCGCGCAACATCGCCTTTGGGCTCGAGATGAAGCGGATGACGCGGCCAGAGATCGAGCGGCGCGTGGCTGATGCCCTCGATCTCGTCCAGTTGGCCGGTTATGGTGAAAGGGGCGTCGATCAGCTCTCGGGCGGACAACGCCAGCGCGTGGCACTCGCCCGCGCCTTGGTCAATGAGCCCGCCGTGCTGCTGCTCGACGAGCCGCTGTCGGCCCTCGATCTCCATTTGCGCCAGCAAATGCAGGTCGAGCTGCGCCGTATCCACCGGGCGACCGGCAGCACGTTCATTTTCGTCACGCACGACCAGGGAGAGGCGATCTCGCTGTCGGACCGGCTGGCCGTAATGAATGGCGGCCGGATTCTTCAGGTCGGGTCCCCACGCGAGATTTACGAGATGCCGGCGAACCGCTTTGTGGCCGAGTTCATCGGACACTCGAATTTCCTGGAAGGCCGCATCGCCGCCGAACCCGGGTCCGTACGCCTCGCCGATGGCAAGTCGATCCTTGTCAGGCCTATGAGCGGTGCGGCTGTCGGCGAGGCCGTCCAAGTGGCCCTGCGATACGAGCAGGTCGAACTTGTTTCCCCCGACGATGGGCTGCTGCAAGGCACGTTGGAGGATGTCATGTATCTCGGCGCTGGCTGGAGGCGCACCGTGCGCCTCGACGGTGGAGGGATGCTCGTTTCCGAGAGCAGCAGCCTAGGTGCTGTCACGCGGTTCACGGTCGGGGCCCGTGTGGGGCTGCGATGGGAGTCCGCCGCCGCTCTGGCGTTGCGGGAATAGGACAAGGACACGTCCTTGGCTGCTGTCACTCAGGTTGCCCTCATCACCGGCGCCTCGCGCGGGATCGGCCATGCTACGGCACTGGCCCTCGGAGCCCATGGATTTTCTGTCTTTCTGGCCGCCGAAGGAACTGGTGAAGAGTTGTCCGCTGCAGCGGCGGCAAGTCGCAGAGCTGGCGCCCCGGACGCCGATTTCGGAATCTTTGATCTCGGCGCCGAAGGGCAAGCGGAAACGATGGTTGCTACAGCATTGGAACGCTTCGGTCGCGTCGATGTTCTCGTCAACAATGCCGGCATCCGCTGCCGCAAGCCGTTTGGGAGCTTCACACGCCAGGATTTCGCGTACGTGATCAGTGTCAATCTCGCAGCCGCCTTTTTTGCCAGCCAGGCCGTGCTGCCAGCCATGCGCAGACAGGGCGGTGGGCGGATCATCCACATGGCGAGTCAAATGGGCAGCGTCGCTGGCGAGGAAAACGCGCTCTATGGCCCCTCGAAGGCGGCGCTCATCCAACTGACGCGCAACATGGCGCTCGAGCTCGCCAAGGACGGCATCCAAGTGAACTCTGTTAGCCCCGGCCCGATCGCCACGCAATTCAACCTGAATTCCTATGGTCGCCAACCCGGCAAGATGGACGCCATGATCTCGCGCGTGCCGGTGGGCCGGTTCGGGCGGCCAGAGGAGATCGCGGAGGCCGTGGTGTTCCTCGCTACTGTCAAAGGTGGCTTCATCCAGGGGCACGACTTGGTGGCGGATGGCGGCTACATCATCCATTGATCCTAGATTCGCGAGTTGTCTGAGGGCGTGCGGGCAGAGAATCGTGCATTTTCCTGGACATGACACACGATTCCTTTTGAATCCATCCGCACAAGCAGCTTCCGCGAATGACCGGCATTAAACCCTCCTGTTCACTTCAACAGCATCGAACGGCAGCGGTCGTAGGTGGCGGCTGGTGGCGTGAATGTTGGTTCTAGGCCGTCAAGCGGAAACCGACACCGAGCGCGACGGTCGTTCGTGAGGCGTTTACCTTTGTGCAGTCTGATCAGGTTCTCGGCCTGTCCTGTCGACGTAATCGTGAATGCGGATGCGGGTCTCAGGAAAGCACGAGGTAACCATGCCGCCGTTTATCGCCGCGGGCGGGATCACCCCGCTCGCTGGCGCGAACCCAAACCTTGCGACCCGTCTTTTGCAATGATCGCCAATGGCCACGCACAGAGTGCAAGCACGCGGCGGCGCGCTGGCCAGTACCTAAATTGTCCGCAGCCGTGGAGATTTCCTCGTGATCGAACAGCAGGCCGACGCGGATCGGTCGTACGCGACTGGGGATCGGCAGTCCGACAGCTGGCAATTTTTTACTTATTCCGAAACCGGCTGGCTTCGAGGCTTCTGCGCTCCTGCGTGCATTCGTAAGTGCGCAGATTGACAACAGAATGACCGCAAACTGCGCTCCCAGCGACTGCTGGTAGATTTCGACAGGTCTCGATAAGCTGTGGTGTTGCCAATTCAACTGTTCATGCATCGCTTTGCGCTTGGACCAAATGGCATCGATGCAGCTCTCGTCATTCGCGTCGATCGCGAATGCGTTCAAAACTGACTCTCCTCGCATGCATGCAGTGGCAAATTCGGGTTCAGTTAGCACTCCGTCATGCCAGGCTACGGTATCGCGCAAGGGCCTCCAAGCGCCATAGAACACCAATGGTGTCACGATCCCCGGACTATCAGTAAATATAATATATTCGTCAATTCGTTGGTTCTGACAGTCGGAATGATCACGAAACGCTAACGCGCCCCACCGCATCTGGAGAGTTCCACTAGTCTCTATCCACATGACATCGTAGGGTAAGTTGCTGTCCCAAACAGGATTGATTGGGTGAAAATACGCACAACACGCAAATTGTTCCGACTTGCCGCAGCGCGAAGCGTTGTAAGCGGCTGTGATCTGCTGAAAACCATTATCCAATTGCGAAAACAAAACGCGGCTGCCGGTTTCGGTCAACACAAACGGCGTCGCGTCCAACATATGGCGGCGGATTGCCGAGCACGATTTCCGGTTCGATACTCGCGACAATAGCCAATGTTTCGCGAGAAGTGATTGCCGCCAAGTGGGTGACTCGTACATTGACTGTGCCTCACGGCATTCGCCGACTTAAATCATCTCTGTTTAATATATTTGGCAAGATTAAAAGAAGCGCACCTTCTTCACAGTGGTGCGCTCCAATCAGCATTAGGGTATTAATTCTGATCGTCGCTCAAATAATGTGAACTGCTGTATCCACTGGCGCGGTATGGCCATGAAACGCATCGTGCCCAATATCGACACCGAAATCGCGTTGGAACAGCGTCTGCAGCGTCGCGCCTTTGATATCGGAGAGCAACTGGCCGTCGAAGCGGTTCAGGTAGTAAAGTGAGTCACCATTGTGCAGATCAGTGAACTGCTTCTCGACAATGAAGTTGAAGGTGTCGCCGAGCGTACCGCCGTTGACGTGCTTTTCGGCGAGACCGCCGACATACATGTCGACATCGTTGACGGATTTGTACTCTTCCTTGAATTTTATGACGTCCTCGGGGTGCACCATGTTGGCGGCAAACGCATCCCAACTCTTGTATTCCGTCAGTCCGAGGTCATGCCGCACCTCATTGAGCGTGCCTATGCCATGATCACGGCTGCGCTCGACGTTGCGAGAGAACAAGTCATCCTGGGCGCCGAGCAAGCCATTGCGCACCGTATCGACGAAATGCTCGTCCATGTTCTGGGCGATCTTGTCGTTGAGGCCCTTAATGATGCCCTGCATGTTGTTGCCGGCCGAGTCGTTGAGCTCGTACGGATTGATGAATGCAGTGCCGAGGCTTAGGTCGGCGGCGTGCGAGCCGTCGGCATTCAATCGCTCGATCGAGTCCGACAACATCGAATGGCCGAACCGATATGCCGCTGTCGAGAACTCGAGCGTAATGTTGGGATTAACATGCGGATCGAACTTGGCGTCCTCGAGCTTGTGGCCGAGCATTGCCGGCAGGAATTCCTGGTTGATGATGTGCTGGTACTCACCTTCCACGATTTCCTTGGCGGCGTTGAATAGCTGGTCGCTCGTCACATGCATGCCGGCCGACTTGTATTGCGCTTCCAGCCGCGCTTCCTGGTAATCGTGCTCGCGCATAAACAACGTGTGCAGCGTGGTCAGCGCCGAGTTCTCGTTGACGCGCACATCGCCCGAGACATAGAGGTCGTTCTCAGCGCTGACGCCGGTGTGGTCGGCATTCTTACCGAAGTAGGCCGCCTGCAACATCCCACCGGCCAGCACGGCGTGACTGACGCCATGCGAGTCGGTGATGCTGCCATTGTCGACAATAACGTCGTTGTTGTTGTTGATGCCGGGGATCTTGTGGAAGTTTGTCTGATCGATCGTGTAGTGATTGGCCTGCGCAATCGCCTTGAACTGGCCCCAGGTCAGCAACAGCTCACCACCGTCGTGGCTGACGGGCGCTGCGCCGAAGCCCTGCTTCTCGGCCTCCTGCGCCGTCATCATTTTGCCTGTCTTGTGGTCGCGCAGCAGGTCGGCCATCCATTGCTCCGAGCCATAGAGCTGGCTGGCGTCCTCGAATGCCGTCAACGGATTGGTGTACTCCAACGGGTTGCTGCCACTGGTGCCGGTGCCGGCTTCCGCGACAGTCCGTGAGATGGCGATGCTGCCGTGGTTGAACGAAGCTTCCGTCGGAATGACGATCTTGGGTCCGCCATCCGGTTGCAGATCGAGGCCGTGGTCGATCCACTGGCCGTAGGCCCAGAACAGGTCGTTGAGACCCTCGGCACTGGCTTCGGAATGGGCCTGCGCGCCAACGGTGTTGCTGATGTCGCGAGCGTTTCCCGAAAACGCACCCGTGTCGGCGACGACTTTGCCGTTTTCGACGTGCGTGTGCATGGCCGTGTGGCCGTCATCGTTTTGATAGACGGCGTGGGTTAGTCGGACGTACTCGGCGCCGACCGCGCCGCCGTCAACGCCGTTCAGGGCTTTCGACATAGTGTTGTTGCCGGTGCCATCGATCGCACGTTGATGGTGCGAATCGAGGAGAAATGTCAGGCTGTTGTGGTTGAGACCACCGCCACCGCCACTACCGCCGCCGGAGCCGCCACCGCCGGAGCCTGAACTGCCACCACCCGAGCCCCCGCCGCCGCTCGTCGAGGCGGCCGCAATCGAATTCTGCAACACGCCTGCGGCGAGGCTGTCGCCCGCGATGTTGCCGTGTGAAGTCGTGCTGGACGTGGTCGATACCGTCGCATCATGCTTCGTTGTGGCGACGGCCTTGTTCGAGCCGCTCGTGGCATTTGTGCTCTGAACAATCGTATTCTGAGCCGAACCTGAACCGGCGGTGACCGAATGATCGTCATCGATCGCGAGAGTCTGCCTGTTGCCTTTGCTCGACATTTCTCGAGTTAACGTAGCTTTTGAAGAGGACATGACAGTGCGCCTCATTTCTGTGCTGTTACAATCTTCACACACTGGCCCGAAATGGCACGAAGTTCATTTACCTAAGTATAGATAATTCAGCCGCCTGAAGTCCCATCGCGAGATGACCAATGGTCTAGTGTTCGGGTTGCCAAAGGTCTGACGCTTCGGGGACAGCAAAAGTCGCCTTACGGAAAATGCCATCATGTGCAGCAGCGACGCGCAAAGCACGACCGGCATGTCACCCCTTTTGGGGATGATGACATTCCCTTGAGCCCAGAGGAGCGGGGCCAGGACTGCAGCAGCAATTCCGCAGCGCAGCGCCGTCGACCATAGCGGCGACATGTCATGAACGATCATCTTCGTCACCGGCCAGTTTGTACCCCATGCAACAACGACAATGGCGAGTAGGGCAACCGCGCCGCGTGGTGAAAGACCTTTGGTCATATCGCCGGCAAATTGGACCTCAGGCGACCCACTTGAAACGTAGGGGAGCCAATTTACTGCCCGGATTTCACTTCCGCTGTTCTCTCGGGAAGCCGACGAATTCCGATCCGGTTTGACATTTCCACGGAGGTCAGCTTCGGTGCAGGTTTCTCGGACGTCGGCGTGACGGCGGTGTGGCGTGCTCTGGCCGACGTCGGAGAAGCGCCCAGGCACGAAGTCGCGGGAGTTGTGGGCCGAGGGTGCGGCGGTCTCTATGGGGATTTGCCGATTGCGC
>JANLPY010000225.1:0-4116 GCA_031367505.1 Hyphomicrobiaceae bacterium
CCTCCGACGAAACTGTAGGTCGCACACCTGTCTCCTGCCTTTGTCCGCCGCGCGGCCTCGCCCAGCCCCGTCGAAGTAACTTCGACGTCCCGATACTCGAAGTAGTCGTCGATCTCGACTATCCTGTCGTCGTCAACAAAAGGACCGGTCTTATCGAGCCAAGAGAAGGTCGCAGCCCTCAGGTCCTTGTCGCGAAGCTCGACCAACGCACGCCTGACGTTGGTCCCCGGTGCGACCATTGCCTCCTGAAACGAGCGAGTCGACCGCAGTCTTTGCCGGATCGCCGCAATTCGCGCGCGAGCGGCGATTAGGCCGCGGAGAACTCTTTCGAATTCGATGCGATCAGCAAACTGGCCTTGGAGCGAAGCGTCGTTCAGATACCAGCGCACTTTAGCTCCATCCGGCGAGCTGTGCGACGTCCTTGTCACTTTGATCAAAAAATCCCTCGGGCCATTCGCTTATTCGGCCCTCACCATCAATCCGCGGACTTGTGACGCCATGTCCCTCTTGAGAGCTTCCCGCGAAGAACAACAGACTTAGTTCTGCTGCAGCCAACACATTATCGCGTACGGCAAGCCTAATGCCGTTCAGCACGTGGTCGCTGTGTGTTTCGACAATGACCTGTATGCCCGCCGCGGCGAAAACGGCCAGTAATCGTCCCATGTGCGACTGCGCCTGGGGATGAAGATGCGCCTCGGGGCTATCGATGACGACGATGCCGCCGGGCTCAGCGGCGAGCAGCGCGACCAGGATCGGAAAAGCGTAGGTTAGGCCATAGCCGACATTTGCCGGGCGCCGCCATTCGCCTATGTCTGACAACCGGAATTGCAAAGCTAGCACAGATGCGACCGACAATGACTGCACATTGGCGCTTGCATTGGGTGCGAGGTGGCTAAGCCAAGCATCAATCTGCTTCCGGAATGTCGTGCCGGGTTCGCCCGGACAACGCCGCGCTGACTCGATTTCGGAGTCCGCGAGTTCGTGATACCAATAGCTCGCGAACCGTCCATCCACGCCAACATCGGGCGATTGGTCGCTGACGCGATCAGGGGTCGGGAAGGCCTCGGCCGGTCCACCGCGCACCGCACTCAGATGGACGAGGCGACCAAGCCAATTGGAAAGCTCGGGCCAATCGTCACTGCCCTCGCTCTTGGTTACGGTGAGGCTCCGTGCACCGGTCCTTGCAGTTGCGCTCAATGCTAGCAGCTTATCATCCCCGAACAGCTTGAAATGCGCGGTGGCGTCGCGCGACTGCTCACGAATAACGTCACCGGCCGACCCAAGGCGAACGATCGCGCCGTTCAAGGGCAAGTCGCCCGTCGCGGCCTCGCTCATCCATGTGCGGCGCCGGGCTGCTTGGGCCAATAGCAGGATCGGCTGGAGTGCCGTCGATTTTCCAGCACCGTTAAAGCCGCTCAACACCGTCAACGACGCCAGCGGGATACGCAATTGCTCGAAGCACTTGAAGTCTTCGATCTGCAACGCCTTCAGGATCGGAGTTGTCACTTTGCGTCCACCAACCCGGCCTGGAGCATTTTGAATCGCTGATGCACGGCTTGTGTGCTATTGGTGGAATAGGTAATCGACTTGGCGAATGCGTCGTCCTTCACCAACTCGACTATAATATCGTGGAGGGCTTCCGCGCCTTCGGGATCAAACGTCGTGGCAAAACTTGCGAACACCACCGCGCTAACCTCGAACAATGAGATGTTGATGGGACTGCGCGCGGCCCCCGCTGACCCGGACGCCAAAGATTTGCGGAAGGCATGCTGCTGGAAGAGCCGGTGACAAAGCGTCATGGCAGCGTCAAATCTATGACGGAGATCGCCCCGCTCCTGCTCGCTGCGCTCGGCAAGGGACTTGAGACCCTTTGCCAGGAACCCGTCCATGTCGCCAGTCTTATAGTTTTGCCATCCGATCAGTGAGAAGGCAACAAATCGGTTGATCGCCTCGCGGTCTCGCATTGTCTTTCGGTCCAAGGAGCCTGCTGTAGCAGCCTGGAACGGCCCTCCGTCCGCAGCAGATTTAAGCCATTGCGTGGCGTGCCCGTTGTAAAGCGCATTCCGCATCTGCTGACGCGTCAGCATCGCTCCGCTATTGACGCGCTCGAAGATGTCGAGCCGAGCGCGCTCGGGGGCCTTCGCGTCGAGGATGTACATGGTGAGCTGCGTATCCGCGACCCGCTCTTGTAGGTTCAGCGGCAGCCGCTCGTAAGTTTTTCCGTCCAGTTCATGCGATCCGGCGTTTTCTCCGCTGACCAGTCCAGTCAACTTGAGTTCGTTGCCGAGGAAACGAGCAAATGTTGTGAGACGCTGCAAGCCGTCGACAACGATGATGCGCCCGTCCGGCGCCTCGGCCACATAAAAGACTGGCAGTGGAATACGCATAATACAGCTCTCGATGAGCTTGGACTGTTTGACGTTTGGCCATACAAAATCGCGTTGAAAATCGGGATCCAGGACGTAACGCTGCTTTTGAATGCGGCTGACGACCTCTCCGACCGTACGCTGTTCGGTGCGCACGAATACGGCGTCGAGTGGGTAGTCGCCCCAGCCGTCGCTACTGGCGTTGTCCAGGCCTTCAGGTTCCTCGGCCGCGCCAATAGGCGCTAGTTCATTCATGTGAGTTGCCATTCTGAGTATTTCTCGCCGTTGGCTGGTTTGCCATTTCGTTTCGCTATTCCTGTGTAGCTTGTCCCGGCTCTCTTTTCCGCAGCCAAACGGGCCACAAATCAAACAGCGGCTTCATATAAAGCACTGTCATGCTGTCCTTGGAAGAGTGCCACTCCGATGCATGGCGGCGCCCGTGACCGGCGGAACTCATCTTCAGGTACTCCCGTCCATCGCGGTCAATGCACCCGAGCTGAAATGGTGTCAATTTTTGACCGTCCTGCCCACAGCGCCTTAGTCGTTAGGTCGGGTGCTGATCGGCCGTAAGCGCCCCATGTCCGCCTACCACATCTTGCAGGCATTCGAACTAGCCCACCCACCCAATCCTTGCCTCGATCACGCCCAGATCGTAAGAACATAAAATGAACAAATTCCACCCGGCGGCGGAACGCAAGCCCTCCGGCGTCCCAGCCATCCAGGCCACCATCCATCATACCACCGCATGGCAGTCGATCGCCTGGAGCGCTTAATCCCCCGCCATCCCGGGCGCCGCGTTGAAATGATCCTGCTGCCTGACGCCGAGACCAAACTTGCCGCCCCTCGGGTCCACCCAGCGCGGGCCGCTCTTCGACGCCGCCGCACGTTGATGGGCACGCAGTACCCGGCGAGGCACCACGCGCAAGTCCCCTGCAACGTGAGGCTGATTGGATTCACCCGCCTCGAAGCCGCAAGGGCGAAACGCCGGTCGCGGCGCCGGGGACCGCGCGTCCCCATAACGTCGTGGCAGGGACCGGCCCGACCACCTCAGCCAGTGATGTTACGAACGAGAAAACCGACGCTCTGTAGGCGCTTCCGGTCGCAGGCGCTGGCCTAGACGAGCCCGACCTTGACGGTGATAACCGTCCGCCAGCCAAACGAAGGCGCGCAACTCTCCACGCAACATCGGACAAGGCCGAAATCCCAGCCATTACCGCTCGGACCTCGGCTTGGCTGAGGGACAAGCGAACACGCCGATCGCCGGTACGGCTGGCCTGCCCGTCAACGGATTGGCATTGACGCGAAATTTGGATTGGGACAATGATCGGAACATGAATCGTCCTTCCCCTCACACCCGTCGCGTCCCTCACACCCGTCGCGCCGGGCAAACCGGGCCACGCCACGAAAAGGGTAACGCGTCACCCTATGTGACCGGAGAAACCGGGTCCGACCACCCGACCCGTTGACCCCCGCCCCAGCCCCTCCCACCCTGCGCCCAACCGACAAATGGGAGCCCGCCATGCCGCTTCTCGCCCTTCCCGCCGTCTTCATGCGCGGCGGCACCAGCCGAGCCGTCATGTTCCACGCGAAGGACCTCCCAGAACGCGCCGCCTGGGACCCCATCTTCATGGCCGCCATGGGCACTCCAGACCCCAACGGCCGCCAGCTCAACGGCATGGGCGGCGGCATTTCCTCGCTCTCGAAAGTCTGCGTCCTGGCCCCCTCCGCCCGAGACGATGCAGACATAGAC
>JANLPY010000252.1:0-6292 GCA_031367505.1 Hyphomicrobiaceae bacterium
TGGCATAAATAACATCAAGAATGACGCGGGGCTCATTCGAGGGCTTGTCGCGCAAAATGAAGCGCATCCCGCCGCCGACTGAGTGGAAGGTCCGACTGGCCTCGGCGCCAGCGCGTGTCGCCCGGTTGTTGATGTGGACCAAATCGAAGAACTCGGACCCTTCGGCATCGATCGGCCCGATCCGAACCAATTTCAATCGTTGCTCGAACCGAAAGGCGTAAGCGCGATCTCCACTGTTGGCCCCCGGATCAAATCCGCGACCATAAGTGAAATTGCCGATCGAGAATTGTTCGAGGTTCAGCAGTGGCTTGTTGGAATATTGCCCAAATGCTTTCGCGGAAAGGGTCCAACCAGAGAATGGCACCACGTTGGCCGACAGTTCGCCGCGTAGAACCGTAGCTGTAGCGACGCCTTCGAAGCGAGAAGGTGCAAAGCCGCCCACCACCTGACCGGTCTTCGTCGCCGCAAAAATGTCGACACCCTTGCGAACTTCCGCAAAGCCATCGATCCGGAAGAGTGATCGACCGTCAGCGGCCGGCTTGCTGTAATTGCCGTCAAGCCGGGCGAAGAGCACCCGGGTCTTGTCATGCGTGAAGGGGACTTGGTTGCCACCGGCCAAAACGCGGGTCGCCTGGTTGAGGACCTCAAAGCCTCCCGTGGCGGTAAGGCTGGCACTGACCTGACGCAGTAGCGGAGCGCTCAACTCAATGCCGGCGATCAGCGAGCGGGATCGGAGCGATAGATTAGGAATGCTAGGTTGCGACTGAGACAAGCTTATACGCCCCGCCAGCCGCAAGCCGCTGTTATTTAGCGCAAAATCGTGTCCGAACTGCCCAATGTGGATTTCATTGAACTGGAGCGAATTCGATATACTCAGATACGTCCGGTCGGCCAAGCCAGTGAGGCCGTAGACTTCGCCGCGTACCGTGGCGATTTCGCGACCAAGTTGACGCGAACCAAAGTTCTGGACGTTGGCCAGCACCAGCACAGTCTGAGCGCTAGCGTCGACATCGGCGATGAGTGCGCCCGGCGTTGTTCCAGCGTTGCGCAGCGAAAGTTTCACCCGCAGGCCAGGGATTTCGTTGGCCTGGAGCAGGATGCGGATTGCTTCGTCCTTGCTGAACGGATCCATCTGCCGGATGCGCTCAAGCCTCGCGTCCAGCGATTTGGAAAATCGCCCAAGATCACCGCGGACGTGAACTTCGGTAACGTGCCCAGCGACCAGCACGAGGCGGAGAACGCCATTCTGCACTTCTTGTGGCGGCACAAGGATCCGGGCAATATAGCCTGCCCCAGCAAGCGTGCCATTCACGCGATCGCGAATATGACACACCACGCTGATTGGCTGATCACCTGCCTCTTCAGACTCGAGTGGCAATTGCCAGGATGTCCCACCGGCACTGTCGCCAACACCACCGTTTTGAAGTCCGAGCAGTTCGCGTAAAACCGGACTGATTTCCGCTCCCTCCACACCGACGAAGCGTACTTGGCGCAAATTCACGCGATAGCTGGACTTAGACAACGAGCAATTGTCATCCGGCAGCGCGTTAGAATCGCTGATTGTTACTTCGGGCTTGCGTGTTTCTACAGGAGCCTGTGGAGGCTCAGATTGCGCACGCGAAGGTAGGGCGTTGACTGGCGGGGCTGCTTGCGCAAATGCGATAGCGGGAATAGCAAGCGATGCCGGAATGGCGGTCAAAACGCTCGACAACTTTGCAATTCGCCAGCTGGCATCCATAAAAGCGCGCCCCCCTAAATCCGCCCCAGGATCTATTACGATGCCACCCGATTTGCCTTCGTCGAATCAGAGCGAAGGTCGTTAAGGCTTGTTTAACCTATCGCCAAATACCCGCAAGTCCTTATCACCAAATGAGTCTGTTTGACGCGAGAGCGGCGTTTTGAATAGTCGTGTTTGGCGCGTCGCCCCGCACTTGGAAAGTGGGGCAATCCTGCGATCACTAACCCATTTGACTGCCATCGGGCCGGACTAGACAGCGTATCAGAACCGATTCATCCCATGGAAAGCGCCTGCTCAAGCTACTTTCCCGTGAGCAAGTAGCAACCTGGATTTTTTGCCTTACTTCACCGGCGCCCCAGACTTCGTCAAACCTGGGTCGGCTAATCGCCACGCTGCCGCATGCTCTCGTCCTCGTAGGCGCGGCGAAATTCGCGTGCGAAGACTTCCATGAACACTTCGTCGGACCCTTGGTTTACGCCGCTGAACTCCTTTGCATATGCCCGCCATAACGCGGCGTCGCGCGCCCGCGGCATGATCTGTTCGAGCAGGCCGCTCGCTTCGGTGCGTGTGCTGATCGCAGCCGGCGAAAACCGTTCGAGCACTGCCGAAAGAGCGCCCTGCATCGCGCGCAAAGTAGCTATCTGATGAGCCTGAAGGTCGAGGAAAGCATCCTCAATCGCTCGTTCGGCAGGCATGAAACCTCGCATCGGCTCGTTGAGCAATTGGGCAACAGCTTGCGCTGGCGTGCGAGAGAACTTGAGCGGGTTGTTGCCGCTTAACTGGAGGATTGTGCCTTGCGCCCCGAGCTGAACCTTGGCCTTGGCCCGCGCCTCAAGCATCACCACGAGGCCAGACACCATAGACCTGACAACGTCGCATAGCACTTTGAGAGTGGCATCGCCGCTCTGTTCAAGATCGCCCGGAGCCAGCCCAAGCAGGATGGCGAGTTTGGAGGCAAGTTCACTGGGAGGATTTTCGGCAATGGGTGCTGTGTGCGGACCTTCGGGGGTGGGCGCAATGGCTCTGGACGGCGCTGCAACTTGCGCTTGGGCAGGCGGGTGGAACGCCATGTGAGAGATTGGATTTGGCAGCGCCCCAAGTCCTGCAGCGCTGTCGCAAATTGACAAGCCAAGCGCATCGCCGGCGACCGCCGGGGCCGGTATGCTCCGCAGGCTGCTGGCCAAATTTACGTCATGGACGTCAGCTAAACGGCCCCAAATGTCATTGGCGCTCGCCGATGAGGGCGGTGGTGCAACAGGTGTCGACCACTTCGAATTAGCCGGCTGCGCCCAGTCGTCACCTGGTTCCGGTCGGCCCCAGCCAGGCTCGACAGGCGGCGGCTCGCGTCGAACTGCAAGTACACCCAAAGTATGCGAAGCAGCAGCTTCTATCGCTCGCCATGGTCCAGGGGCGGGCTCACCCTGAGGAGGCGGCGCTGGAGGCGTGGACGACGGAGCAAGCGATGGAGGAGCCCACGACGCTCCTGCAACACCGTCGCCGGCGATCGGTGCTTTTGGCGCAGGTTTGCCCCAATCTAACCCAGCCGCGGAATTACCTACCGGTGTCGCGACGCTGTTCCATCCGCTCCAGTCATTTTTAGAATCAGCGACCCGGGAATCGGGCTGTACTGGGGCTGTAACAGCGATTTCATAATCGCCGATCGCGATCAGATCACCGGTTACAAGTCGATGCTGACTGGCGATCGGAGCACTATTTACGAACGTCCCGTTGATGCTGGTGTCGCGCAAAAAGTAATTTTCGTTCTCAAAGCGAATTTCGCAGTGCCTCGAAGAAATGTAGTTCCCTGGGTCAGGCAAAGTCCAATCAATCGTCGGCGAACGGCCAATAACGGCGCCGCGGCGTTCGAGTTCGAGGCGGACAGGACCACCGTTCGCCAGCGTGTCCATGTTGCGAATAGTCAAGACGAGTGTCATGGATATCTGGTCATTCACGTACTGGCGAAGCGATCGCCTTCGGCAACGGCGAATCGCAAGAGCTGATCAGCATTTTCGGACTGGTAGGCGCTGGCAAGAATTGCCGTAGCGGCAAGCCGCCCGCACACATGCGGCACCGGCTGAACCGGTTCGCAGTCTTCTGGCGCGATCGATCCGCCGGAGAAGTAGACTGCGCAGGCCAACAATTTTTCAGGAGAACTCTGTTCATTTCGCGAAGCGGCAGTCCATGCAGCGCGGCGACGCTCCTCACTCGGATCGGCGAGCCATCCCAGCACGGCATGAAGCAGTTCATGTCGGCCAACTCGCTTCTCGTTCTCAACCGAAAGCGGGCCCCGCGCGATGGCCTCGGCTGCCCATTGCACCGCTTCGCGACGCGGCAGCGCAGAACCGACGAATGCAATCGCTCGATCATATTCGCCAGCGGCAACCAACCGGTCGAAATAGGCTTTTGGTTCGACGCCAGCCAGCGCCGTATCTGGTGCCGCAGCCTCATCGCAAAGGGCAAGAATCTGGCCCGCCTCAGTCCATGTCACGCGCAGCCAGCTCATCGCCGATCCTAGTTAATGAAGGTCATTCCGCCCTTGAGCGTCAACATGCCATCACCCTTGACCGTTGTCATCGGCGATTTGACGTCGACCGTCCCCGTGCCGGTGATCTGGATGCCAGAGGGATCGATCACGATCGTGGAACCCCCGACGGTGAGCGAAATCTTTGTTTTAGCTGTAATTGCGATCTCGGTTCCCGCGTCGATCGTGATAGATTTTTTGACATCGAGATTATCGGTATCCTTGACTGCGACCTTGCGCGCACCCCCGATCTTGACAGTCTCGTGCCGCTTCACGGTTTCGCTGCGATCCTGCCCCACCTTGACCTCCTGGTCGAGGCCGACATGGTGTGATTCCTTGAAGCGGACTCGGGTCTTCATGTCTCGTTCCGCGTGGAGGAACACCTCCTCCGCACCTGCCTTGTCTTCGAAACGGAATTCGTTGGCGCGGACATCCTCGACGTCCATTGCTTCGGCGCCCGGCAGGCTCGAGGTCGTATGGCTTTTATAACTCTTGGACCGCCACAAGGCCATCGTCTTGTGGTCCGGCAATGGATAAACCGGCATGTGCAGGTTGTTAAAGACACGCCCGACCACAATCGGACGATCCGGATCACCGTGGAGAAAATCGACCAGAACCTCGTGACCAACACGCGGCATGATGATGTTGCCGAGGCCTCCGGTTTGTGAAACGCGTATCCAGCATGTGCTCGATTCGCCCGGTGAGCCGGAGCGATCCCAGTGGAAGCGAACCTTCACCCTTCCATATTTGTCAGTAAAGATTTCCTCCCCCCTTGGTCCGGTGACGATCGCCGTTTCCGGCCCCCTGACAACCGGACGGGGCACGGTCGGCAGAACCTGCCAGGCGACTTCCTTGGGCACGGCTTCGATAAAGACGGTTGCACCTTCGCCGCTGGCGCCGCTGCGCTCGATTTCAGACGAACTGACATGATGCGTGCGCACGATCATATATTCGCGATTGAATCGCGCCTGAGCGTGCTTTGTAAGCTTGAAGGTCGCACCGCAGGCCAATGACAGAGACTGGGATTCGCCGCTGTAGATCTGTCGGTTAGCGCGAAAGGAATTGAGGATAGTGGTGCCAAGCGGCTGACCATCAGCGGCCGCCTGATAACGGCCAGGAAAGTTGTAAAATTCGTTGGCGTCTAGCGGGTGACTGGACTTGGCGCTGACGGTGGCTTCGAGTGGGCGGTCGGCCTTCTCGAAATTAAAGTCCCGCAAAGTGACCTTTGCTTCGCCTCCGCTCGCGACACGCTCGACCAAATGCGTCAAGAACTCCGTACGCTCGCTACTGAGAACGCTCGACGCGGAATTGCGTATTGTCGCTGCGTCCTGGTTGTATGTCAGCTTTGCTGGCGTGCCGGGGCTATGCGAAGCAGGGCCCTCGCAAAGCACCATCGTGTGGCCGCCAGGCTTATGCTCGAAAAAATAATAGATGCCTTCTTCTTCAAGCAGGCGCGAGACGAACGCAAAGTCGCTCTCTCCGTACTGGACACAGTATTCTCGCTTGGGACGGGCACGGCGCAGCTTGGCATAATCGACCTTCGCCGCTGGGTATCTCCCGAAGACAACCTTCGCGATCTCGATGGCACTTTGTTCCTGGAAGATACGAAAATCGAGGTTGTGTGCCATGAAATAGGTCCACGGCCGCAACGAAAGGCGATAGTGATACCCGTCATGACGTTGCGCCAGATACTCGCCTTCGGTGAGTATGCCGTTGAAATACCGCTGAAGCTCGCCGTCCTCGAGGATGGTGACGCTTGTTTGCTTGCCAAGGTGCGGCAGGAGATCAATTTCCGAATAGGCGGCGACGATGTCGATGGAAATGCTGAACGGCCGACCCAAGGCCTCGCTGGCCTCGACCCGTCGAATCGCAAGCTGCTCGCCCCCGAGATCAAGCGATAATTTTGTTTGCCGGCCAACCAAAGAACTCTCCAAACCGGATTCGAGTTTATAGGCAATCCGCGATATGATGGTAAAGCTAAAGGCAGCTGTGCCATCTTGCAACAGCGGCTTGGCACAGCTGCAATGCCCACT
>JANLPY010000267.1:0-48165 GCA_031367505.1 Hyphomicrobiaceae bacterium
TTCGACTTTGCCAAGGTCACCGAACAATCGAAGGACAACCCGGTTTTTTATGTGCAGTACGCTCACGCACGTGCAGCATCAATCTTTCGCAATGCAACAACCGTGTTCCCTAATCTCGATACCGGAGCGGTTTTGTCGGCCAAACTGTCGAGTTTGGGAGATGTAGCGGAGATCGAGTTGATCAAGCAGTTGGCCGCTTTTCCGAAGTTGGTGACGGCCGCGGCACGGGCCCATGAGCCGCATCGGCTCGCGTTTTACTTGTTCGACGTGGCGTCGGCATTTCACCAGTTATATGCCCGTGGCAATGATTTGCCACATTTGCGCTTCATACAACCTACTAATCTTGATGCCACAAATGACCGATTAGCGCTTATCACGGCCACACAACAGGTGATATCGTCAGGATTGGTAATTCTAGGCGTCGATGCTCCGCAGGAGATGCGCTAGTCTCTTGATTCTCTGGGAGCGGGGGTTGTTACGAGGACGACGGGAATGTCTCGGTCAAATGGTCCACTAGGCCAATCGGGTGGCGCACAGCCGCCCTACAAACGCACGGTTGCGGATCAAGATCCGGCAGATCGGGCGCAATATTCGTTGGGACATGCGCCAGCGCCAGGCCAGCAGCCACGGCACTCGCCGGCTGCTTTTGGAAATTTGGACCAAGGCCATAATCAGGGCTATCCGACGGCTGGACAGACCTACGGCCAAGCAAACCCGCCAGCCCATCATCTAGGGCCGGGCGCTTATCCCAATCAGCCAGCCTTCCAGCACGATCAGGGCTACTACCCGCCGGCCGCTCAACCATCGGCCGGGCAAGCATCTTATCAGCCGGTATTCGATCGGTACGCACCGCCGCCGCAAGAAGCGCCGGCGCGCGCAGTGGACCCTGCATTGCGCGGCTACGATATCCGTGCGCAAGCGCCACGCGCAGCGCCTACCCAGGCTCATCAGGCACCGGCTCCTGCCTACAATCCTCAGGATGCGTATCGGGGTGCTGCCTACGATCAGTGGCAGCAACAAGCGGCTAATCCCCAACAATCGTTTGCGCCGCCGGCAGCCGCCGTTCCAGGGTCGAATGGCTACGACTTTTCGAATTACATGCCGGCCGCCGCGCCACCGCAGGACTATGGCCGCCAAGACTACGGCGTGAACCCTCAGTTTGGGCAACATGCGCCGCAGCAGAGCCAGCGCCCCGGGCCCGGATCACCTGCTGGCCGTGGCGGCGTTCCGGCCGACAATGCGGACTGGCAGTTGAACGGCACACACGATCGCCGGAACGAGCATCCGGCTGAGCCGCAAGGCTATCGGGACCAGCACGAATTCGCAGCCGAGCCGCAGCCCTATGGCGACGATAGCGCCGGGCAGCTCCAGCATGCCGATGATCTGGCCTACGATCAGGACGATCTGCCGGACTATGAGGATGACGAGCCGCGCAAGGGTCGCCGTGGATTGATCATGGTGTCGGCGCTCGTCGGTGCGATCGCGCTGGGCGGCAGTATGGCTTATGCTTACAAGACATTTATCAAGCCATCGGCTGGTGGTCAGGTGGCAAAGGTATCGGCACCTAAAGGTCCCACTAAAACCGCGCCGGCCGATCCAGGCGGCAAGCAGTTCCCGAACCAAGAGTCGAAACTGCAAGAGCGCCTGGGTGATGGCACCGCCTCACCTTCCGGAATGGCCCCAGCGGGCGGAGCATCGAACGTTGGCGACACGGACGGTGTGCAGCGCGTTCGTACAATGACCGTCGGTCGTGACGGAACGCTTTCGGCACCGGTACAGGCTGCATCGGCAATTCCTGGCATGGTCGTGCAGATGCCGGCCCCGGCCCAGCCGGCTCCTGCACCAGCACCTGTGCAGCAAACCGCTCAAGCAGCTCCCGTCGCCCAGCCGCGCGCCGTTGTGCCGCAGGCGCGCACCGTTGTGGCGGCAGTGAGCGAAGTTGCGCCGCCTGAAGCATCGGCACCCGCTCCAACGAAACGCGCGGCCGCCGCGCAAAAGAAGTCGTTGGCTGTGCGTGATGATCTGGTCGCGTCGAACGGCGTGCCAAGTGCCGCGACCGTGGCTCCACTGGTGTCTGTAAAGGCTGGCGGCAGTGGCTTCGTGGCGGTGATCGCTTCAAAGGCCTCCAAGGCCGACGCGCAGAAGGCTAACGCCGATCTCGAACAACGTTTTGACGTTCTGAAGGGCAAAATCTTCGACGTGCAGGAAGCCGATTTAACGGCGCAAGGCAAGGGCGTGGTTTATCGCTCCGTCGTCGGGCCTCCAGGTTCGCGCGCATTCGCCAGCGGAATTTGCGAACAGCTCAAATCCGTTGGTTACGCGGATTGCTGGCCGGTCAAATACAACTAATTTCGCCAGAATCTTGCTAGGCGGCGGCTTCGGCCGCCGTTGGCGTTTTCGGACGGGAACGACGGAGATCCATTAATGCGCGGCGCGTTCATCACCGGCTTGGCGGGTGATACCCTGACCGAAGGAGAGCGCGGCCTGCTTGCCGGTGCCCGCCCGGCTGGGATCATTCTTTTTGCTCGCAACTGCGTATCTCCGTCCCAGATCAAACGGCTCGTTGCGGATGCCAAATCAGCAATCGCATCCGACGATGTGCTGGTCCTGATCGACCAGGAAGGCGGCCGGGTGCGACGCCTACAACCGCCACAATGGCGGGAGCTACCAGCCGCTGCAGCGTATGCGGCACTTTTCGCGGTAGATCCTGCTCATGCCATCAGTGCGGCAAGGCTCGGTGCCCGTCTCACTGCCCACGATCTTCGCGAACTCGATATCAACACCAACTGCGCGCCGGTCATCGATGTGCCGGTTGCCGGCGCCCACGGCATTATCGGTGATCGGGCGTACGGCTCGGATTGGCAACAGATCGCAGCGTTGGGACGGGCGGTGGGGGAGGGGCACATGGCCGGCGGTGTTGTGCCGGTGATCAAGCACATTCCGGGGCACGGCCGCGCCAAGGCGGATAGTCATTTGGAGCTGCCGGTGGTCGACGCAAGCCGCGGCGAGCTCGAAGCGACCGACTTCGCGCCGTTCCACGCACTGCGCGATCTCCCGTCGGCGATGACGGCACACGTGGTATTCTCGGCGATCGATCCAAAGGCACCGGCCAGCACCTCAGCGCGTGTCACCGAGGACGTGATCCGTGGCAAGATCGGTTTCGACGGTTTCCTGATGAGCGATGATCTGGGGATGAAGGCACTCAATGGTCCATTCATCGAGCGCGCCGCATCCGTTATTCGCGCCGGTAGCGATGTTGCCCTCCATTGCGGCGGCGATCTCGCTGAGATGGAGGCTGTTGCCGCCGGCGTTCCAGCTTTGCAGGCCGCAAGTTTACGGCGGTTCGAGCACTGCATCGAGATCACCCGGCATGTGATCCCGTTTGATCAGCGGTCGGCGATCGCCGCTCTGGCCCAAGCGAGCCACGCACACAACTGTTAGCGCACCGCCCACAGGTGCAGAAATCCGCTTTGAATCAGTGTAGTATGACACTGGAACACAACCGGAACGAGCGGATGGCCGAGGACGAACCACATCAGGCAGTCGAAGCATGGCAGGCGCCAGGGCCCGACGAGGCCGCGTCTGAAGCCGATGCTTTGCGCATCGATATCCAGGGCTTCGAAGGGCCGTTGGATCTGCTGTTGGCGCTTGCGCGCACGCAAAAGGTGGATCTGGCACGGATTTCGATCCTGGCACTCGTCGAGCAGTACCTGGGCTATATCGACGAAGCGCAACGTATCAAGTTGGAGATAGCCGCCGATTATCTCGTCATGGCGGCATGGTTGGCCTTCCTGAAATCTCGCCTGCTCCTGCCGCGCGAGAAGACCGACGACGCGACGTTCTCCGGTGAAGAGTTGGCCCAACGCCTAGCGTTCCGCTTGATGCGGCTCGACGCCATGCGCAAAGCAGCCGCACAACTGTTGACCCGTCATCGGTTGGGACGCGACGTATTCGCACGTGGCGCACCCGAAGGCGTCAAGACCATTCGCGAGACGGAATACACCGCGCAAATCTTCGATCTGTTGCAAGCCTATTCGTCGCAGCGGACACGCACGATCAAGCGCGTGCATGTGGTGAAGGCGCGAACCGTCTGGTCGATCAGGGACGCGCGCGATCATTTGGAGCGCCTCATCGGCGAAAGCACCGGCGGCTGGATGCAGTTGGACTTATTTCTCGACCACTATATGCCGCAAGGTGCCAGCAGCGGCGGCGAATTGGAAAAGACCGTCGTTGCCAGTTCTTTTGGTGCGTCGCTCGAATTGGCACGCGAGGGCAAGCTCGAAATCAGACAAGACGCGCCTTTCGCTCCCATTTATATGCGCCGTCGCGGTAGCGATAAAGCCTGGGAAAAAGTCGGATGAAACCGGCCACTATCGGGCTGTATAACGCCCGTTTGGAGCAATCTTCATGACCCCACCGAGACTGTCACTCGTGCCGCGTGAGCCAGACAACGACATCGAACCGCCGACGGATGAGCAATCGACGCCGCAGATGACGGTCGAGCATACACCGGAAGCGGCGGTCGCGGTTCTGGCGGTCGCCGACCGGCAACAGCGGCTACGCATTCTCGAGGCGTTGTTGTTCGCGGCATCGGAGCCGCTCGACGAAGCCAAGCTCGGCAGTCATTTGAAGGATGGCGACGATATTGCAGCCCTGCTGGCTGATCTGCAGGCAGCCTATGCATCGCGTGGCATCAACCTGATCAAGGTTGCGGGCAAATGGGCATTCCGCACCGCCGAGGATCTCAGTTATCTGCTGGAGCGGCACGCGCTTGAAGAGCGGCGATTGTCGAAAGCCGCCCTCGAGACACTCGCGATCATCGGTTACCACCAGCCGGTAACGCGCGCTGAAATCGAAGAGATTCGTGGTGTGACGACGTCCAAGGGCACCCTCGATGTGTTGATGGAAACGGGTTGGATCCGCCCGCGTGGCCGCCGTCGCGCACCCGGAAAGCCGGTGACGTACGGGACGACCGAGGATTTTCTGATCCATTTCGGGCTCGATTCAATCAAGGATCTGCCTGGGCTTGCCGAACTCAAGGGGGCAGGTCTTCTCGATAGCAACTTGCCGCCCGGTTTCGCAGTGCCGGAGCCGACCGATATCGCGGCGCTGATGCCAGATGAATTGCCACTCGATGCCGCCGACGAAGAGGAAACCGCCGAGCTGCCGTTCGACGAGCCTATTATCGAAGATGACGAGGAGGGCTTGCCGGGACCAACGGCCGAGGATAAGCCCGCAGTCGGTCCTGATGGGACTAAGGACTAGAGAAACGACCGAAGGCCGTGCACGTGGCGAGTTGGTTCCGCAAAAGCCCGACAGCGGGGGCAGCGAGCGTGCGCTTAGTCGAGCCGCCGGGCCGGGCGGCAGTGGCGTTCGCGGCGAAGCTGACCTTTGAGCAAGTGGCGAAAGATTATGGTCAAACCCATGCGCTGAAGGGTGTGTCGCTGACCGTCGAACCTGGCGAAATCGTCTGCCTGCTTGGACCATCTGGCTGCGGTAAAACTACGCTCCTGCGGATTGCCTCGGGCATCGAGACGCCAACGTCTGGCCGGGTGCTGAT
Organism: Hyphomicrobiaceae bacterium; assembly: GCA_031367505.1. Taxonomy (GTDB): domain Bacteria; phylum Pseudomonadota; class Alphaproteobacteria; order Rhizobiales; family Hyphomicrobiaceae; genus JAKFWF01. The sequence continues at coordinate 5,561 of JANLPY010000267.1, forward strand.
CAACGACCAGGAGGTCGCCGGGCCCAAGCGGTTCGTGCCGCCGGAAAAGCGCAACGTCGGTTTGATGTTTCAGGATTTTGCGCTGTTTCCGCATTTGACGATCCTCGACAATGTCGCGTTCGGGCTAACGGCGCTGCCGAGAGCCGAAGCGATCCGCCAGTCGATGGGTCTGTTGGCCCGCGTCGGCTTGCAACATTATGCCGACCAATATCCGCATATTCTGTCGGGTGGCGAACAACAACGCGTCGCCCTGGCGCGCGCGCTGGCACCAAGGCCTGCCGTCGTTCTGATGGACGAGCCGTTCTCCGGTCTCGACGTGCATTTGCGCGATGCGATGCAAGAACAAACGCTGGAACTGCTGCGGGAAACACGTGCCACCGCTCTGATCGTCACGCACAATCGCGAGGAGGCGATGAAGCTGGGCGATCGGGTTGCCGTGATGCGGGCGGGGCGTCTGGTTCAGATCGGCAAGGCGGAGGAGTTATATCGCAATCCATCCGACTTGTTTGTCGCCCGGCTGTTCTCGGAGATCAACGAGATAACCTACACCGTCGAAGGTGATGGCATTCGCACGCCGATCGGAGTTTTCCGCGCGCCAGACTTGATCGAAGGCGAGCAGGCAATCCTGTGCCTGCGGCAACGCGCCATCAAATTGCGACCGATGGGCGTTGACGAAGGTTTATTTGGTCGCGTGCTGCATGTGCGGTTTCTCGGCGATATTGCGCATGTCGAGGTTGGCGTGCAGGGCTTCGACCAGCCATTGAAGGTACGCGTTGGCGAGGGCGTCGCACCGCCGCGTGGGCTGGAAGTCAAGGTCCTGATCGATCCGGCCAGCGCCTTGGTTTTCCCGGCTCCGATGACTGAGAATGCGTAAGTCATTCCTAAACAATCGGTAATAGAGCTTCCCTTGCCCGTGCCGGTGCTTACCTGTATGGGTATTGGCAATAAGCAACCGTTCCGGCCCAATTGCGGCACAGGGACACGTTTGGAGTAGGACGACCCCATGGGTTCATTCAGCATCTGGCATATGCTCATCCTGCTAGCCGTTGCCCTGCTGTTGTTCGGCAAGGGCAAGATTTCCGAGATCATGGGTGATTTCGCCAAGGGAATCAAAAGCTTCAAGAAGGGCATGGCCGAAGACGAAGATGTCGCCAAGAAGCCAGAGCAGCCGAAGGTCATCGACGCTCAGGCGAAAACGCCGGACACATCGAGCCAACAGACCCGCGTCGGCTGAGGCCTGCGTCTGGGGTTAATCGTGCGCGACCGCCGGGGAGGACCGGCGGCGATTGCATTTGTCGAAACCATATAATCGCTTGAGGATCGCGTGTTCGATCTCGGCTGGAGCAAACTGATTATTATCGCCATGTTGGCGATTGTCGTGGTGGGTCCCAAGGATCTGCCAGCGTTACTGCGCACGATTGGTAAGTTCGTCGGGCAGATCCGGCGCCAGGCAGATGAGTTCCGCCGTCAATTCGACGACGCGATGCGCGACACCGAACTCGACCAAATCCGCAAGGATGTCGAGGAGATCAAAAGTTCGGCCGAGGCGAGCGTCCGCGACATTGGACGAAGTGCCGAGGAAAGTGTGAAACCGCTTGAAGCTGCCGCATCTGATATCACGCACATGGGCAACGGTACGGTTCCTGACGCCAAGACGGCTGACACGTTCATGCCGGAGTCGGCCGCACACCCGGCGCCGGCCGTCTCGTCCGAGATAGCGACGGAATCGCTCGGACTACCCCCGATGCCAACGATGCCGGCCACTGCGCCATCGCAGACGACCAAAGTCGGAGCAGGATAGTCACGTGAGCGACAAAGGCCTCAGCGAGAAGGAAGAGCGCGAGAAGCGGGATCGCGAGGCGATCGAGCAATCAAAGGCTCCGTTGATGGAGCATTTGATCGAGCTTCGCACGCGGCTGATCTACTCGATGCTGGCGTTCGTCGGAATGTTTTTGCTGTGCTTTTTTCTGGCGAAGCCGATCTACAACATTCTGGTTTGGCCGTACTGCCGCGTCGTCGGCGATGGCAGTTGCAAGCTGATCGCGACGCATTTCCTCGAACAGCTGTTCACGCACATCAAGCTTGCGATGTTTGGAGCAGCGTTCCTGTCGTTTCCGGTGGTGGCGACCCAAGTCTACAAGTTCGTGGCGCCGGGGCTCTACAGCAATGAGCGTGGCGCGTTTCTGCCCTACTTGATCGCGACGCCGTGTTTTTTCCTGCTCGGCGCATCGGTGGTGTTTTTCATCGCGATGCCGCTGTTGATCCAATTCTCGATTGGTTTGACCCAGCACGTCGAAGGTCAACCGGTTATCGAGCTGCTCCCCAAAGTGTCGGAGTATCTGTCGCTGATCATGACGTTGATTTTCGGATTTGGAATTTGCTTCCAGCTTCCGGTGGTCCTGACCTTGCTCGCACGGGCCGGGCTCGTGACCGCTGACACTCTGCGCGACAAGCGGCGTTATGCGATTGTCGGCATTGCAGCAATTGCAGCCGTGCTCACCCCGCCCGACCCGCTCAGCATGATCGCCATGGCGCTGCCGACCGTGCTTTTGTACGAGGTCGCCGTGTTGGCCGTCGCCTATCTCGAAAAGAAAGACGCCGAAGCCGCCGCCAAGACGTGAGGTTTTGGAAGCGAAGTGGGCACGGGCTCAGTGCCACCATCTGGACCCCGCAAGCCCGGGCGCTTATAGGTAGGCATATCAATTTGCCACCGAAGGATGCTGCCCGTGTTCGACATCAAATGGATCCGCGAGAACCCGACCGCTTTTGACGCCGGACTACAGGCGCGTGGGCTAGAGCCGCTGTCGGCCGGGATCATCACGCTCGATGAACAACGGCGCGCTCAACTGACCTCGTTGCAGGAGGCGCAGGCGCGACGGAACGCGGCCTCGAAAGAGATCGGCAAGGCGAAGGCTACGAAAGACGAGGCGACGGCTGCCAAGCTGATGGCTGAGGTCGCGGCGTTGAAGGAGACCTTGGCCAAGGGCGAGGAAGCGGAACGGGAATTCGACGCCAAGATCCAGGCGATGCTTGAGGTCATCCCCAACCTGCCGCGCGAGGATGTTCCGCGTGGGGCCGATGAAAAGGCCAACGTCGAAGTGCGCAAGGTTGGTACGCCACCGCGGATGGACTTCAAACCGAAGCAGCATTTTGAGTTGGGTGAGGCGCTCGGTCTGATGGATTTCGAGACGGCAGCGAAAGTTTCCGGCGCGCGGTTCGTGTACCTGAAGGGGCCGCTCGCCCGGATGGAGCGCGCACTCGCCCAGTTCATGCTCGATATTCACACGAACGATTTCGGCTATCTCGAAGTCAGCCCGCCGTTGATGGTGAAAGACGAGGCGGCATATGGGACGGGTAACTTGCCGAAGTTTGAAAATGACCTCTTTCAGGTGACGAACGAAGAGGCGATTAAGCGAGCGGCCGCAGAATTTTTGTTTAGGCAAAATCCCGAATTCTTGGACATACTTAAAAAAATTGCGGTTCGTGAAGACCCGGACGCGATCCAGGATTACGCGGATCGCTCGTTCGTTACAATAATGGATCAATTTTCCAAAGTTGAAGGTGCGAAGCAAACGAGGTTTTGGCTAGTCCCCACCGCTGAAGTCCCCCTCACCAATCTCGTGCGCGAACAAGTCATCGACGAAGCCGAACTGCCGATGCGGTTTACCGCTTGGACGCCGTGCTTCCGCTCGGAAGCGGGCGCTGCCGGACGCGACACGCGCGGCATGATCCGTCAGCATCAGTTCTCCAAGGTGGAGATGGTGTCGATCACCACGCCCGAAACGAGCCTCGACGAGCACGAGCGCATGACCTCGTGCGCCGAGGAAATCCTCAAGCGGCTGGGCTTAGCCTTCCGCACCATGTTGCTGTGCACCGGCGACATGGGTTTTGCCAGTCAAAAGACCTACGACATCGAGGTCTGGTTACCCGGGCAGGACGCCTATCGCGAGATTTCATCGTGCTCGGTGTGCGGCGACTTCCAGGCCCGCCGGATGGACGCGCGGTATCGGCCCAAAGCGGGAGCTGATGGCAAGATTAGGGGCCTGGAGTTCGTGCACACGCTCAACGGTTCCGGCCTGGCAGTCGGGCGCACGTTGATCGCAGTGCTGGAGAATTATCAACAGGCCGACGGCAGTGTCATCATCCCCGAAGCGTTGCGGCCGTATATGGGTGGCATGGAAAGAATCACGAAACCATAGGTTGGGTTAGGTCGCTTTTCAGCGGCCGCGACCACTTGGAAGTTCCCTGGCGGGATAACTCAACAATTTCAACCACACGTGGAATGTTGGGCTACGCGCCGAAAAAGCGCTAACCCAACGAAAGGTCCTTGTTACATGCGCATACTGGTCACCAATGACGACGGCATTGACGCTCCTGGTCTGCACGCGTTGCGCCAGATCGCGGCCACGATGTCGGATGACGTGACGGTCGTTGCGCCGGAAACCAACCAATCGGGCAAGGGCCATTCGCTGTCGCTGCACGAACCGTTGCGAATGCGTGAGATGGGCGAGAACGCCTATGCGGTGCGCGGCACGCCCACCGACTGCGTGATCATGGCGATCCGCAACGTGATGGTCGATCGGCTGCCGGATCTCATCCTGTCCGGTGTCAATCGCGGCGCAAACATGGCGGAGGATATGACCTACTCAGGGACCATCGCCGGTGCGTTCGAGGGAACGCTGGTTGGAATCCGATCGATCGCGTTGAGCCAGGCGTTCGGTTTCGAGAGTAAAATGCCGCGCTGGGAAACCGCGATCGAGCACGCCCCGAAAGTGATCGAAAAGCTGCTACAACTCGAATGGCCGGCGGGCCATCTGATGAATGTCAATTTTCCGGATCGCGAACCCGATAAAATCGAGGGTATCAGAATCACGCGACAAGGCCGGCGCGATCCGGGTTTGCTATCGATCGATGCCCGCCAAGATACGTGGGGCGAACACTACTATTGGCTGGCCTACGAAAGACGTCGTTCCAACGCTGCGGCGGGCACCGATTTGGAAGCCGTTTACAACGGCTTTATCTCGATCACGCCGCTCGCCATGAACATGACGGCTGACGCACTGTTGGAGCCGCTCGCCCGGAAATTCGAGATTTGAAACGGGTGGCGATACACCCTTCATTTACCATATCGTCTGACAATTAGCGGCCCGCTGCATTTGTCACGAAGGCGACGCAAATCGGCCGTCAGGCGTCCTAAATGGACGCGTATTGTTCTGCATGCGCAATTGCTGCGTGACGAGCCCCGTACTGATGATCTTATCCCAAGCTGCCAAATTCAAACACCGGCATAGACCAAAATTTCGGTGCAGCGTTAAGGCGCCGTTAACCGGAACAGGGTTAAGCGTTTATGGCAGTAGAGGTGTACCATGTCGCGTAATCTAGTTCTGCTTTCTACAAACCTTGTCAGTCCGCAGCGATCAGCTGGCGGGCATTTTTTACGTCTGAGATCGATCGGATTGATTGTCACCACCGGCATGCTGGCCGTTGGTTGCAGTGCCGATATTTCGCGCTTCGACGGTCAGGGCTATGGGCTGACCGACAAGTCCAGCGCGAGCATACCCGCACAAGGCATGCGTAAGGGTGAGGCATCGCGGCTCGGTGATACAGCACCAAGCGATGCGCCGGCCTCGGGTGGCACGTATTATCCTCCGCAATCGAACAATCAGGGGAATGGCCCGGCAAGCGTCCGTATGTCGTCGCTGCCAGAGCCGGTCTCGCCGCCGCCGTCCACTGCGCCGATGCCGCGCTCGGCTTCGATCGCGCCACGTCCGATCGTTTCGGGTTCGGTTCAGCCCAAGCCGATTGCGCCTGGCGCAACGATCGAGGTCGTGCACGGCGATACGCTGTTTGGCCTTGCCAAGAAACACGCGGTGCCGGTCAACGAGCTAATGACGGTCAATCAGCTGACCACGCCGAACCTCAAGCCGGGCCAGAAGCTCGTGCTGCCGGCCAGCCGCTCGATTGCGCGCGCACCAACGCCGCAAAAACCGATACAGCGCGCGGCGGTTGCTGGGCGCATGGCGGGGCTACAACCGAATGGCGGGGTCGCTGCGCCTGCACCGATGCCAGCTGCTGCCCCGACCGATTGGGCCGGACAGCACACGGTCAAGCCGGGTGACAGCCTGTATGCGATCGCTCGCGCCAACAAGACTTCGCTGGCGCAGCTGCAGCAAGTCAATGGTATCACCGAGCCAACCAAGGTGAAGCCGGGTACGGTATTGAAAGTACCAGGATCATCGACCACGGCTTCGCTGTCGAATTCGCCACCCGCGGCCGTTACCTCGCAGGTCGCCGGTGCGACGGCTGCAGCCGAGACGCCACGCTTTGTGCAATCGCCGACCAGGCCTGTCATTATCAACCAGGCTCAGCCAGCGCCGCCCCAACAAGTCGCAGCGATCGATCCGGTTGAAACACCGGCCGAGCCTAAGGCTGAACCCAAATCGAAGTCGGCTGACGGTGTCGCGCCGGCTGGCGGCCAGAAATTCCGTTGGCCGGTGAAGGGGCGCGTGATTGCCTCCTACGGTCCGCGCACTGACAGTACCCACAATGATGGCATCAACATCGCCGTTCCGATGGGTACGGAAGTGTTGGCCGCTGAACAGGGCGTCGTCGCCTACGCCGGCTCCGAGCTCAAAGGGTATGGCAATCTGATTTTACTGCGTCACGATAGCGGGTGGGTGACCGCCTATGCGCACAACGAGGAAATTCTCGTCAAGCGCGGCGACAAGGTCAAACGCGGGCAATCGATCGCGAAGGCCGGCAAGACCGGAACGGTCGATCAACCGCAGGTGCATTTTGAATTGCGTCAGGGCCAGAAGCCGATCGACCCGACGCCGCACATGGAAAAGATGTGAGAGTTTGAGGGTGACGACAGCCGGGTGAGGATGCAGGTCCTCGCCCGGTTTTTTTATGGGAACTCAACCGTCATACCGTCGTAGGCGGGTTCCACACCCGGCGGCAGATCGCGCAGCAGCGTGTCATAGTCGAGATCGCCCAACAGGTGGGTGAGGATCGCCCGCTTCGGCTTCAGGCGCTCGATCCAGGCGAGCGCTTCCTTCAAACTGAAATGACTGGGGTGGGGAACATGACGCAACGCGTCGACGATCCACACATCCAGACCTTCGAGGAGGGGAACCGATGAATCCGGAATGCCACTGACGTCCGGCGAATAAGCGACGTTACCAAAGCGAAAACCAATCGATTCGATGTCGCCGTGCTGTTGCACGATTGGCTGCGCCGTGATGATCCCCGCAGTGCCGTGGATCTCGATTGGTGCGGGCCCTTCGATCAAATTGGCTTTGAGAATTGGTGGATAGCCGCTGCCCTTGCCCTCGAAGCAATAACCGAACCGGCCCAGGAGACTGTCGCGGGTCGGTGCGTCGAACCACACCGGAATGCGACGCTTCATAATATAGGACAAGGCGCGCAGGTCATCGATGCCATGCGTATGGTCGGCATGATCGTGCGTATACAGGACGCCATCGAGGTTCCGAAGTCGCACCGACAATAGTTGCTCGCGCACGTCCGGACCGGTGTCGATCAGAACCGTCGTCGAGCCTTTGTCATTGCGACGCTCGATGAGCGCTGCCGCCCGCCGGCGACGGTTCTTCGGGTTGGCTGGATCGCATTTACCCCAATCGTTGCCAACCCGGGGATTACCGCCGGATGATCCGCAGCCGAGAATTGTGAGTTTGTAACTCATTTAGCGTTTCCACTTTCCGCCAGCGCGCGCGGGACTTTCCGAAACAGGCGAAAGAAGTTTTCTGTGGTGGCGGCCGCTAATTGCTCGGGGCGTACATTTTTGACGCGAGCAAGAGTGGCGGCGGTATGAACGACATAGGCCGGTTCATTGGTCTTGCCGCGAAAAGGATCCGGCGCCAAGTAGGGTGCATCGGTCTCGACCAACAGGCGATCGAGGGGCACTTGAGCGGCGATGGCGCGCAGTGCCTCCGACTTCTTGAAAGTAATCACCCCGGTGAACGACACATACAATCCAAGTTCAACCGCGCGGCGGGCAAGGGCTTCGCCTCCCGTGTAGCAGTGCAAGAGCGCCGGGAAGGCACCCTTGGCGTGTTCATCCTCAAGGATGCGGATGGTATCGTCGTCGGCATCACGCGTGTGGATTTCGAGTGGCAAACCGGTGATGCGGGCGGCCGCGATATGTCGCCGAAAACCTTCAGCTTGAGCTTCCTTTGGGCTCTTCTGATAGTAGTAGTCGAGCCCGGCCTCACCGATCGCCACGACCTTCGGGTGCCCCGTTAGCCGCACAATTTCATCAAGCGGGATGTCCAGCTCTTCGTGGGCGTTGTGCGGGTGGGTGCCGACCGAGCAAAAGACATTCGGATAGGCGCCGGCGATCGCGAGTAACTCGGGCAAGCGGCGGATACGCGTCGAGATCGTCACGATAACGCCGACGCCCGCCGCCAACGCGCGCGCGACCACAGCATCGCGCTCGGGCGCAAACTGCGGGAAGTCGAGGTGGCAGTGATGGTCGACCAGCATCAGGCGGTTTTGTCCTTGCCAGGCTTGGTGCCCTTTGGCTGCTTCGCGGGCTTCGGCACGGCTGGCGCTGCCTCGGCGTCGGGATCGACATAGCGCGGGAATACGCCGGTCGGAGCCGGCAGTGTCGTGCCGGCTATCAATCGCCCAACCGGGCCCAGCGACGCGAACGATCGCTTGTCCGCATGCACCGCCAGCAGATCCAACATCGTGGCCGCCGAAGCCGGCATGATGGGTTGCGCCAAAATAGCCACCTGGCGGACGACCTCGGCCGTCACGTACAGGATCGTGCCCTTGCGTTCGGGCGAGTGCGCCTTATCAAACGGCTTCTCGTTGGCGAAGTAGCGATTGCAATCGGCAACGACGGCCCATACCGCATCGAGATAGGGCTTGATGCCTTGCAGGTCCATCGCCTCACGCGAGATCGCATAAAGTGCGTCGGCCGATGCCAAGATGGTGTTGTCGGCATCGGTCAGCGGACCTGGTGACGGCAAGACGCCGCCGAGGTTCTTGGCAATCATTGAGAGCGAGCGCTGCGCCAGATTGCCCAGATCGTTGGCGAGGTCGGCATTGATCCGGTTGACGATTAATTCGTGCGTGTAGTTGCCGTCATGACCGAAGGCGACTTCGCGCAGAAAGAAATAGCGCACGGCGTCGAGGCCGTATGCTTTGACGAGATCGAAGGGATCAACGACGTTGCCGACCGACTTCGACATCTTCTCGCCACGGCTCAGCACAAAGCCGTGACCGAACACGCGTTTTGGCAGCGGCAATCCCGCGCTCATCAGGAACGCTGGCCAATAGACCGCGTGGAAGCGCACGATATCCTTGCCGATAACGTGAACGTCGGCTGGCCAATAATGCGCGCGATCGCCCTTTCCGTCGCCGTTGAGAATTCCGGTCGCGGTCACATAATTGTTGAGCGCGTCGACCCAAACATACATCACATGCTCGGGCGACCCTGGCACCTTGATGCCCCAATCGAAAGTGGTGCGCGAGATCGACAAGTCCGTGAGGCCGCCACGCACAAAGCTCGTCACTTCATTGCGGCGCTCGGCGGGCCAGATGAAATGCTGGTTGGCATCGTAGTGCGCGAGCAACTTCTCCTGATACTTGGCGAGGCGAAAAAAATACGTCTTCTCCTCGGTCCAATCGACCGGCGTGCCTTGTGGGCCAATGCGCACGCCGTCCTCGCGAACGGTGGTTTCGTCCTCGCCATAGAACGCTTCGTCGCGCACGGAATACCAGCCAGCATAGCCACCGAGATAGATGTCGCCGGCAGCCTCCATCCGGCGCCATAGCTCTTCGCAAGCGCGATGATGGCGTTCCTCAGTGGTGCGGATGAAGTCGTCGTTCGACAGGCCAAGTAGCTTCGCCATCTCACGGAAGCGCGCGGCGTTGCGATCCGCCAACTCTTGAACGGGAACACCCTCTTTGTCGGCCGTCTGTTTCATCTTGAGACCGTGCTCATCGGTCCCGGTCAAGAAGAAGACATCCTTGCCGTCGAGGCGCTCGAAACGCGCGATCGCATCCGTCGCCATCGCCTCGTAGGCATGGCCGATATGCGGCACTCCGTTGGGATAGGAGATCGCAGTCGTGATGTAGAACTTCTGGCCAGTGGCCATACGAGACCTCGTTTGTCGTGCGAGCAGATGCGCTTGTTGCTGGTCAAGCGATGGATATATTCAGGCTCCAGCCGCGCCGCCTTATGCGCGAGAGGCGGCGGCGAGCCGCGTAATCGTCTCTATGATCAACGTTTTCTTGTCGAGGTTGAGCGCGTTGACCTCGGCGCGATCACGAACCGTGGTTTCCCATACGTCGGCAAAGGTGGCAAGCCTTCCGGGCGGGATCAGGCGGGCGCTGAATTTCAATTGGGGATCGGGCTTGCCGGTAGCTGAGCCGCGGATCACACGGGCCAGAACATCCAGCAGCATGTCGAGAAATGCTTCATATTTTTGCTCGGCAGCGGCAGTCGCCAACTCATCTGAGAGTGCGTGCGCCGACGTCCAATCGACCTTTGGCAGCAGCCCCAGCAACTCCTCTATACGATCATAGATCTTAAGGCCGTCACTTTGGCTGATGGAAAGCGCGCGCCGGACGCTACCGTCGGCGATTGACGCTAGCCGTGGCCATTGATCCTCGTCGATCGGATCCTTGCCGGCGGCGCCGAGTGCATCGCCAACGGCACGGCGCAGATCATCGGGGCCAAGCTTTGCCAGATCGATCGTCCGGCAACGCGAACGAATGGTTGGCAGCAAGCGGCCGGCTTCGGATGAAACCAGCAAGAAGATCAGCCGGGCTGGTGGCTCTTCGAGTGATTTCAACAACGCGTTCGCGGCAGGGCCGGCTAGTTCGTCGGCGCTATCGACAATGACCACGCGCCAGGCCGTTTCTTCGGCGGCGAGCGAAAGGAATGAGCGCAATCGGCGGACCTCGTCAACCGGGATCGATGCCGCAAATCGCTTGTCTTTCTGGTTCCAGGGGCGGCGGATTACCAGCAGGTTCGGATGCGACAATGCAGCAACCTGACGTGCGGCGCGGGTATCGCCGGCAATCTCCAAGCTGCCACCGATGCGATCGCGCTCCAGGGGATCGGCTAACGCAAAACGCGCAAATCGATAGGCGAGCGTCGCCTTGCCGATGCCTTCCGCGCCGCGTAACAGCCAAGCATGGTGCATTCGACCTGATGCAAAGGCCTCGGCGAGAGTTTGCTCGGATACCGCGTGCCCGTGCAGTCGATGGGTATGGCGCGGGTGCGGATAGACACCCAGGCGATCAGCTTCGGGTGCCGCTTCAATTTCGGCTGTTGCGGGTGCGCGTGCCATCGTTGGGCTGCGTGGCTACGATTGGGGCCGGGCCAGGAGCCGGCTTTCGATCGTGCGCCAGACCGCTGCCGCGATCGGTGCTGCGGGTCCCGATGCGTCTAAAACGACGCAGCGCGCGGGTTCTGCGGCGGCAATCTCCCGGAAGCCTTCGCGCAGACGGCGATGAAATTCGATGTCGCGCGATTCAAACGGGTCTGTGCGCGCGCCTTCTGGGCGACGTTCGGCGGCGCGACGCAGACCATCCTCCGGCGGCAGATCGAGTATCAGCGTGAGGGCCGGCAAGGTTTTGCCAACAACGATGCGATCAATGGCGTCGATATCGGCCTTGGAGACGCCGCCCGCGGCACCTTGATAGGCGCGGGTCGAGTCGGAGAAACGATCGGCGATGACCCATTTGCCGGCGGCAAGCGCGGGCCGGATCGTTGCGGTCAAGTGATCGGCGCGGGCGGCATAAAACAACAGTGCCTCGGCGAGCGGTGGATGTGACGCTTGTTTACCGCTGAGGATGAATTCGCGGACCTGCTCGGCGAATGCCGAGCCACCCGGTTCCCGGGTCAGCACCGCATCAATGCCGGCATGTTTGAGCCGTTCGGCCAGCAGACGCGCCTGTGTCGACTTACCCGAGCCCTCGCCGCCTTCGAAGGTTATGAAACGTCCGTTGGGCACTGAGGTTGGCTGCTCGGAAGGTGTGGCCATCAGGGGATCCAACTGAATGCCCGTAGGGCGAGGGAATCTAGGCCCCGGCGCCACGTACCGCTCGGCTCGACATCTTCAGCGGCGTAGAGCTGCACCTCATTTGTCGTGTTCGTCGAAGACGTCACGCGCAACTTGGCGACTGGATCGCCTTTCTTGATCGGCGGCTTCAGTGGATAGTCGTAGACGAGGTCCGCCTTGAGTTTCTGGTTTTGGACGAAACGCGGCAAGGTGACATTGACGTCGCCATTGCCGGTAACGGGCACGTACATTTTGTTGCCACCCCACACGCGTGCATCACCAACTTTTTCGCCGGCATCGAACAGTTTGACTTCGGCGAAGCTGCGGAATCCCCAATCGAGCAGTTTGCGGGCCTCATCCTTTCGTTCTTCGCCGGTCGACAGTCCGTTGACGACTGCGATCAAACGCCGTTCGCCTTGTTTGGCGGTGGCGACCATGCCGTAGCCCGCTTCCTTGGTGAAGCCGGTCTTCATGCCGTCGGCGCCGATGTTCAGGAACAGCAGAGGATTGCGATTGATGAAGCGGTGTTTGCGGTACAAATATTCCTTCTGGCTGAACAGCGGCAGCTGATCGGCATGTTCACGAATGATGTAACGGGCAACGTGGGCGAGATCCCGCGCCGTCGTCTGATGGTCGGGATTATGCAATCCGGTGGAGTTTCTGAATGTCGACTTCTTGAGGCCGATCTTGATGCCTTCGTCGGTCATTAGTTTGGCGAATGCATCCTCTGTACCGGCCATCCCTTCGCCAATAACAATGCAAGCATCGTTGCCTGATTGGATGATGATGCCCTGGAGCAACTCATCCAGCCGCACCTTGGAATTCAGCGGAATCATCATAGCCGATGTGCCTGATGGTCCGCCACCGCGACGCCACGCTCCTTCGCTCACCACAAATTCGTCTGTCGGCTTGAGCGTTCCAGCCTTTAGTGCGCGAAATACGACCGCGAGCGTCATCAGCTTGCTCATGCTGGCCGGGAACATCAGCTCCTCACCGGCATGCTGATAGAGCACGGCACCGCTATCGGCGTCCATCAAGTAGGCTTGGCGTGCGCGTGGTACAAATTCGGCGTTCTGCGCTTGAATGCTGACGACACCGAGCGTCATCGCCAGGCAAAAGCTGACCGACGCCTGCGTCCATGTACTGCGTAAGCGACCGATAGCCCGCCAAGTTTGGCAGCGGAAGGACATGAGTGACCTGACTTTGTGTTCAATGGACTCAGCAGCATTGGCTGTTACGCTATTATCCTCCGCGCGGCTTCAAGCAGTCAACGATTTATGGATTTGTATCCGGTATAACGTCGAGCGCACTGTCATGGCGTCTTCTTCTTGTCGGATGGGGCGACGGGCGTCGTCTTGACCGGCGATTTGGGCGGTTCCGCTGCCTTTTCGGCGACAAGCTGGACTGGTTCCACCGCAAGACCTGTCATCAACCATCGCCCTGCATTTGGTTGGAACGCCAAATCGAAGTTGATTTGGACGGGTTTGGTTGGAAATCGACCGGTCAGCCGCAGGAGACCTTCTTTGGTGAAGACAGGCGCCTGGTTTAATTCCGGTGTGACGACGGCGACCGGCGAGAGGTCGAGGTTGGCCGCACGCAACGGCGCGAACGATTGGATTAGTTGATCCGCGGTCGCCGCCGCTTGGAAGCCTGGGGCCGCGAGCGCATGGAAAACTGCGTAATTTCCAGTTTGATTTGCCTGATTGAGTGCGATCAGTGTCGTTCGAATGAGAATCACGAGCGTTTCAGGCTGCGGGATCGCGACTTTTGCGCCCTGTTGAACAACAACTGGAGTGGCGGTCTGGGCTATGGAGGAACCTGGATTCGCTAGGGTCAAGACTGCAAGGGTAGCCGCCATTGACTTATAATTGAGACGCACGTTGTTGCTCCGCATTTGCTAATTCTGATAGGCAGCCGGGCAAGTGCCTTCACTCGCCCGGCACTCGTTCAATGCCGGCACTCGTTCAATGCCGGCAATTGCTCAATGCCGGCAATTGCTCAATGAACGTCTGCTTCACCAGGCAGCCATCACACCGACCCGTCCTCCAGTCGGCCCGCCCTCGAGGCCGCTGCCGATCGCGCCATTGACGGACCAGACATTGTTCAGGCGAACAGCTCCTTGAAATGCGACAGCTTGTTTGCCGTCATAGAAACCGAGGCTGGCGCCCAATGCGTAGTTCTTTGTCGATGGCAGGCTCATGCCGCCCATCGCCATGGCGATCGCGATACCCTGGGTGTTGCTATCAATTTTCTTGAAAGCCTCATTCAGTCCATTCTGCAAGTTGTTGAGCGTCGATGAAGGATTGCCATTTTGTGCATCGAGAGCGGAGATGGCGCTGCCAACGTTGTTGTAGGAATTTCCACCCACTGAATAGGACGGCTGAGTTACCGTTCCCGTCGTAACATTGAAGGTGGCACCGCCACCGAGTTGAGTGGCAATCGCGCTGCCGAGCTTGTTGATCTGAGCACCGTTGACGGCGTCGGTCGAGGTGGCCCCTAGCGAGCCGACACTCACGTTTCGCAAGCCTACGGGGCCGGTCGCCTCGCCGACCAAAGTTACGTCTTGCGATGGGATGAAGCCATTCGGTGCGGTGGGTGCCGCCGACGTCGAGTATTGCACGGGCGCGCCAGACTGGAGTGCTGCGACCGTTGTGCCCACGTTATTGTAGGTGTTGCCACCGACACTGTATGATGGGCCCGTCACTGTGCCATTCGTGGTGACTGTCGTGCCACCGCCCAATGCTGCTGCGAGGCCGCTACCGAGACTTGCGACCCGGTTGTCGATCGCGGCCAGACCTGCCCCGACGTTTGTCTGCGTGCCGCCGGCGACGTTGTACGTTGGCGCCGAGATGGCACCAGTGGCCGGATTGTAGGCCGAGCCACCGCCAAGCCTTGCTGCGGTGCATGTGCCGTTGTTGATGGTAATACTGTTGATCTGACCCAAGGCGGCGCCAACATTGTTATAGGTGTTGCCGGCGACGGTATAGGCCGGGCCGGTCCAGGTGCCGGTGGTGGGGTTCCAAGTCGAGCCACCACCTAGTCCGTTGGCTGCACCTGTCGCGGCGGTATTGATGCCACCGACGACCGAGAATAACTGCGAGCCATTAATCGCATCGGTCGAGGTCGAGGAAATGACGCCCGGAGCAACATAGTTGATCTGACGTTCAAAACCGCCGGAGCCGATCGATACGACAGAGAAAGTATTGCCGGCAGCGGTTCCGCCAAATGCCGCGGTCGAGCCGATGTGTGGCGACGTGGTGGAACTGCCCATTCCGATGGCGACCGAGTTCGCAATCGGTGCGTATGAGCCAAGACCGATCGCCACGCCGTTGAGACCCGTCACAGTGGCGTTACCGCCCAAAGCGACGCCGTTGTTGGCAGCACTTACCGCGGAATCGCCGATTGCAAATGCGCCGCTGCTACTCGCTCGCGCACTAAGTCCGATGGCGACGCTGCCCGATCCAGACGCGACCGCGCTGTCACCGATGGCCTGCGATGAGCCTCCAGTGGCGCGCGCCGCATTGCCGATCGCGGTATCGTTGATAAGGGCGCCACCGGAGATGCCGGCAATCGCGCTGTTGCCCAGAGCCACGCCTGAACTATTGAATGCGTTGGAGGTGTTGCCGATGGCAACAGCTCCCGTGCTGTTGGCGCTGTTGGAATTGCCGAGCGCCACCGCTCCTTGACCGGTCGCCGCGTTGTTTGCGCCGATCGTCACCGCGCCTTGGCCAATCGCCGTGTTGGGATCGCCGATGGCCACGGCGCCGTTACCCGAAGCCGTCTGGCTCTGCCCGATCGCCACCGCGCCGGTGCCTGAATTGACGGTCGAGTTCTGGCCGATCGCAACCGAACCGGTGCCGGCCGCCGCTGCCGTCGAAACCGAGTCGCCGATCGCGATCGATGATGCTGCGGCAGCGTTTGCTGTGTTACCCGCGGCGAACGAGTTGGTCCCCGAAGCAGTGGTTGAAACGCCAAGCGCCGTGCTGGCGCTTCCGGAGGCAGAGGTCGAATTGCCGACGGCAAGCGAGGACACGCCTTGTGGAGTTGCGCCCGAACCAACGGCCGTGGAGAGTGTGGTGGCACTGGTAGAGTAACCCAGTGCAGTGGATTGGGCACCCGTTGCGTTCACCTGATGACCGACCGCAACCGAATTGGGACCAGCCGCGATCGCGCCATTGGCAACATTCAAGTCGCCGCCGCCAACGGCCACAGCATTGAGACCGGTTGCCTGAGATAAATAGCCGACGGCTACCGAACTCGTGTTGTTGGCGATTGCCTCGGTACCGATCGCCGTTGATTGGGCGGCTGAAGCATTCGCTGTGAAGCCTAGGGATGTCGCTCCGAAATTGAGCGCGCTGGCGTTACTGCCAATGGCCGTGTCGGTCGAATTGGTTCCAGTTGCTCCGCTGCCAACGACTGTTTGTGCGTAGGCTGCAGTTCGTGGGAACGGCGCGCTCGTGAGCATGAGTGCGGCGGCGAGGGTCGCAGCGAAACCGGTTTTGCGCCGCGACCTTTCGTGTGAAGAAGCGAAAGTAGAATTTTGGGCGTGCAGAGGCGTTGTATGAAGTGAGAAATTCATTTCGATGCCTTTCCGATGTGTCGGTCTGGCCTCAGATCACTGAGCGAAATGTCGGCATCCGCAGGTAAGCGCGGTATGACTGGTTACGCTACTAGATGAGGCACTACTTGCCGCCCACGCACACACTGACTGGCTGCAAGTGCATACAGCCGAAAGCTGCGTTTAAAGTCAAAATACAACTTAAAGTTGTTAACAGAAAACAAGATCGTCTGGATCTGACTGCCTTGCCGTTGAACACGAGAATCAGATCCGCGATTGATCATCCGTTTGCGGTGTTTTGCACATCGGGAGTGGCGCCGGTCACGCGATCAACTCTGCCCAAGAAGCATCACAGTTGCTTGAAACCCGATATCCTTTCAGGTGCCGATCAACCATGCTGTTGGCAGATGGATGCCTGAATATCGCGCTGCGTTGGCCCCAATGCTGTTGGAAAAAGGCGGAGATTAGCAATGATTTTTAAATGGAAAACGGCTGGTTTGGCGATGTTGACCGCCGTATTCGCAATTGGTTTGCTCCCGGCGGTGAGCCGGGCGGAAACGGCAAATCCGACCTTCAAACGCGCGACCGCTGGATCTTCGGTAACCGTCAATCACACTGCGTGGGACAAGCTTCTGAAATCCTACGTTGTGCCTGGAACTGATGGGCTCAATCGCGTCGCCTATGCCAAATTGAAGACAGAGCACGGGGCTCTGAAATCTTACGTGGCGGCACTTCAAAAAGTCGATCCGGCGAGCCTCGATCAGCCCGAGCAGTTTGCGTTCTGGGTCAATCTATACAACGCGAAGACGATCGACGTTGTGCTGGACAAATATCCGGTAAAATCGATCAAAGACGTGAACCTCGGGGGCGGTCTCAAGACGTTCGTGACGGGTGGGCCTTGGCAGGCCAAAGTGATGAAGGTCGCAGGTGTCGAGCTCAGTTTGGACGACATCGAGAATACAATTCTGCGGCCCATCTATAATGATCCGCGGGTCCACTATACCGTCAACTGCGCGTCTGTCGGCTGCCCCAACTTGAGTGTGGATGCGTACACCGGTGCCAAGCTCGAGGCGATGTTGGAGGCGGGTGCAAAAGCTTTCATCAATAGTCCGCGCGGAATACTCATCGAAGGTGAGAAGATCACCGCTTCGTCGATCTACGATTGGTTCAAGGCGGATTTCGGCGGCAGCGAGAAGTCGGTGTTTGATCATTGGCGTAAGTATGCGACGCCGGAACTTGCCGCGAAATTCGACAAGATTGGAAAGGTTGCGAGCCACACCTATGATTGGGCACTGGCCGACGCGAAGTAGTGGTGCCGGCAAGCGAGCGTAACGTACCTCGGGATGCCGATTAGGAGACGACCATGGTACCCCCAAGTCCAGAACGAAGCGCGCTCTGGCGATATGCGCCGCTAGTGGTTCTGGTGTTGATTATGGCGTTCGCCTTTGCGATGGGTTGGCACAAGCTGTTGTCGTTGAAAACGGTGGGTCTCAACTACGAGTGGCTCAAGACCTACATCGACCAGCATCTTGCCCTCGCGCTTCTTGGCTACATGCTCGTCTACATCGCAGTGGTGGCACTTTCGCTACCGGGTGGACTGGTTATGACCTTGGCCGGTGGGTTGCTATTTGGATGGCAGATCGGTGCACCCGTAACTGTAGCCGGCGCGACGATCGGAGCGACGATCGTGTTTTTGATCGCGCGCTCGTCTTTGGGTGAGAATTTGGCTGCCCGCGCGGGGCCGTGGATCGCAAAATTGCGCCAAGGTTTTCAGGAGAATGCGTTGAGCTATCTTCTGTTTCTTCGCCTCGTGCCTGCCTTCCCATTTGTTGTCGTCAATCTTGCTCCGGCCCTTTTAGGTGTTCGTTTGCCGACCTACGTTCTCGGTACCTTTCTCGGTATCATTCCCGGCACGACTGCGTACTCGATTGCCGGCGAAGGGCTTGCCAGCATCGTCAAAGCGCAAAACAAAATTTACAAGGCGTGCTTGGCCAAGGTCGTACCCGGTAGTGCCGGAACCTGCGAGTATCAGATCGACACGAGCCAACTCGTGACCAAGGAACTCGTCGTCGCGTTCATTGCGTTGGGTGTCGTCGCACTGATACCCGTCATAATCAAGAAGTGGAGCAGTCGCCATGCAGCGGCCTAATACAGATCAAGCTCTATCGATCGGCAAACCGATTGAAGACATCACATGCGACCTGTGCATTATCGGCGCGGGCTCGGGTGGGTTGTCGGTTGCCGCAGCGGCTGCAGGCTTTGGTCAGTCTGTTGTGCTGATTGAGAAGCACAAGATGGGCGGCGATTGCCTCAACTACGGCTGCGTTCCATCAAAGGCGCTGATCGCGGCCGGCAGACGCGCGCATGCCATGCGAACAGCATCGCCTTTCGGCATCGCCAATGTCGAGCCAACCGTCGATCGCGCCGCCGTGCACGGCCACGTAAAAAGTGTCATCGCGGCAATCGCACCGAACGATTCCGTTGAGCGCTTCACCGGCCTGGGCGTGCGTGTCATTCAAGCGGCTGGCAAGTTCATCGACAACTCGACGGTGATGGCTGGCGAGACGCGGATCAAAGCGCGCCGCTTTGTGATCGCGACCGGCTCGTCACCGGCAGTCCCGCCGATCCCTGGATTGGCCGATGTTTCCTATTTCACCAACGAAACGATTTTCGACAACCAAGGTCTCATGCCGCATCTTCTGATCATCGGCGGCGGACCGATCGGCATGGAGTTGGCGCAAGCCAATTTGCGGCTCGGCTCAAAAGTCACGGTGATTGAGGCACTGACCGCGCTTGCCAAGGACGATCCGGAACTGAGTGTTCTCGTGCTGCGATCACTGCGCGATGAGGGTCTCGAAATTCGCGAAGGCGCCAAGGTGATGCGCGTCGATAGCGCCGGCGGCAAGGTTCGTGTTTCAGTTGAAATCGGTGGCAAGGCCGAGGTAATCGAAGGTACCCATCTGCTTGTGGCTGCGGGGCGCAAACCAAACATCTCCGATCTGGGGCTCGAAGCCGCCGGCATCAAGTACGATAAGCGTGGCGTCACCGTCGATCGTGGCCTGCTCACGAGCAACCGAAAGGTTTTTGCAATCGGCGATAGCATCGGCGGGCTACAGTTTACCCACGTCGCCAATTATCACGCTGGGATCGTGATCAAACGGGCCTTGTTCCGCTTGCCGGCCAAGGCCAACAACGACATCGTGCCTTGGGTCACTTACACCGAACCGGAGTTGGCCAGCGTCGGTGTCACCGAAACACAGGCCAAAGAGCGCAAGATCGCTTATAAGGTGCTGCGCTGGCCCTACCACGAGAACGATCGCGCACAAGCGGAGCGGACGACGCATGGCCACGTAAAGGTCATCACTGACAACAGGGGCGTCATTCTTGGCGCTGGTATCGTCGGTGAACATGCCGGCGAGTTGATCCAAATTTGGTCGCTCGCCGTTTCACAAAAAATGAAAATCAAGGCGATGACAGATTGGATATCGCCCTATCCGACGTTGGGCGAGATCAACAAGCGCGCGGCGTATCGCTACTTTGCCGCATTCGCCGGCAGCCCTATGGTGCGCAAAGTCATCGGGTTGTTGAAGAAGTTGGGCTAGGTACGCCTGCAGGCAGAGAAGAGACGCGTGGCGCAGACGCACGATGAAACCGCAGCTGGGCTGGCGGGAACCGCGGCGGAGACGGGCGATGCTGTGCCCGTCGCCGGTGCGAGGCTTCGTGCGTTCGGACTGTCCGGCAAATTGCTGGCACTCACTGGTCTCTTCATTATGTTGGCCGAAGTATTGATCTTCGTGCCTTCGATCGCGAATTTTCGCGTCAACTGGCTGTCCGATCGTATCAACGCCGCGCATCTGGCGGCGCTCGCGAGTGACGCGGTGCCAGGCGGCGTGGTCCCGGCGATGATCAAAGCCGAATTGCTCAGTACCGCGCAAGTCAAAGGGGTTGCCGTCAAGCGTATGGGACAGCGCCGCATGGTGCTGCCGTCCGAAGAGGAGTTGTCGATTAGCGGCACCTACGACGTGCGGCCGAAGGCGCTCGGATTTATCGGGCAAGTCGGACGCCGGTTCCAATTGATCGGCGATGCATTGGCTGTATTCTTCATGCCGAGCGGGCGGACGATCCGTGTTCTTGGTCAACCGGCGACGCCCCGGCCGGGCGAGACGACTGCGTTCCCCTATGGGGTGGACGATTTCGTCGAGATCATTTTACCGGAAACACCGTTGCGAGCGGCGATGGTTGGCTTCGGGCTCAATATCCTTGGGCTGTCGATCATCATCTCGATGATCGCGGCAGCGTTGGTCTATTGGGCGCTGCGGGGTCTGCTGGTTAGTCCGATGATGCGATTGGCACGCAACATGATGCACTTTGGTGCGATGCCGGAGGATGCCTCTCGCATCATCGTGCCTTCCAAACGAAATGACGAGATCGGCGTTACCGAGCGCGAGCTGGCCCGGATGCAGACGGAACTTGTTCATCTTTTGCAGCAGAAGAATCGGTTAGCGCAACTCGGGCTCGCGGTCGCGAAGATCAATCATGATTTGCGCAATATGCTGGCGACAGCGCAGCTCATGTCGGATCGTTTGGCGGCCTTGCCGGATCCAGCCGTACAACGGTTCTCGCCGAAGCTCATCGCGTCGCTCGATCGCGCAATTGCGTTCTGTAACGACACGCTTAAATTCGGCCAAGCGGAGGAAGCAACGCCACGTCGAAGACTATTGTCATTGCGGCCTCTGGTCGAAGATGTTGGCGAGGGGCTCGCACTCCCGCGCGAGTCGGTGGACTGGCACATCGAGGTTGATCGCGGTGTCCGCATCGATGCGGACCCCGACCATCTGTATCGTATCCTCAACAATCTGATGCGCAACGCCGTGGAGGCAATCGAGGGTGCTGCCACCCGCAATGGCCGCATAACATTGACCGCCCATAACAATGGATCCGGCGTGAAGATCGAAATCGCCGACAATGGACCGGGAGTGCCGGACAAAGCCCTAGGCAGCCTATTCCAAGCGTTTAGCGGTGGCGTCCGCAAAGGCGGCACCGGGCTGGGGCTGGCGATCGCCGCTGAATTAGTTGCGGCACACGGCGGGCAACTGACGCATCGTGTAGGTCATCCAGGTGCAATTTTCGCGTTTAGCATTCCGGATCGGTCCGGAGAATAAGTTGGCTCGGGCGGTGTGCCACGGGAATTGTGGTTCACTCGCACGCTTGTTGCTGCTAGTTCGATCGGTATTTAGCGGGCAATTACTGCCGATCGCTAAGGAAAGTGCATAGAAGTCCTTGCACTCTCTCGTGGCACGCATTAGGAGAGGGCCTCTGACGATCTGCGGTTGCTTCCAGCGGCCGGCGATGGTGATTGTCAGTAGATGCGCCCGTAGCTCAGCTGGATAGAGCACCAGACTACGAATCTGGGGGTCAGAGGTTCGAATCCTTTCGGGCGCGCCATGAATTTCTTCGTGAAATCAGTCGTTTGGAATGAGAACAAATGTTCTCATCTGCGCCATTCTGACTCTGCGCTCTGGTATCCATTCTGACTCTCGTTCTCCGCGTGTTCTAAATTTAGAACCCAGGCCCGGCGTTTTCGTGCTGCAGCCAAGCGCTGGGTGTCCGTCTTCTTGACGTAGCCTCGTGCGGCTTCAGGACTGCGATGACCTGAGAGGCTCATGACGCCCTGTTCGGTTAATTCGGCGTCGCCAAGCTCGGTCATTCCACCGTGCCGACACGCAGTCATCGTCACATGCTCGGGAATGCCCGCGGTGCGCCGTGCTTCACGTACGATCCGCTTGGCATACGAAAATGAATAAGGATGCGGTGTTCCTCTCAGCCCAGGAATGACGACAACGGGGACTGCGAGCCTTTCAAGATCCGACAGGCACTGCTCAAGCTCTGGATAAAAACGTTCGCCGCTGGATTCCAACGGGTGCCAAACGATCTCGCCGGTCTTGTGGTGCACGATTTTCACGTAGCCGGGCCGCTCAATTGGCCTGTAGTCTGTCCAGCATAAGTGGCCGGCCAGAATGTTTTCCGGTCGTTGCAGCCACTCAAAACAAACCAACGGGACAACAGCGAGATGAGGGTGACCATAAGCCCTGATCGCTTCACTAAGAGCGAACGCTTCGACGCGCGTAGCATGCTGGATCGTTGATGTGCTGCGAAACCGTGTCAAACCGACGAACGGATTGGTTGGCGTGAATTGATGCGGATGCGTTCGCTGCACTACCGTCCAGGCCTTCTTGGAAATATCGATTGTATGATTTGCGCGGCGAAGCTTGGTTCCACCTTTACCACCGCGAAGTGTCTCGTAGATTTTGTCGACGGCGGACGGGGTGATTGATTTGGCAGGCAAAGCTCCAAGTCGATCGCCGGTTCTGGTCTCAATATTGGCCAATAGATTCAACTGGTAGCGATAGCTTGGCTTGGTGCGTTCCTTGAGCTTTTCGAATGCGGGAGATCGGCAATATGTTTCCAACCACCAGTCCACTGTGCCGAACCGCCGTGACGCCTCCGGAGAGCGGTCGGCTTGGCGTCCTTCGCGCCAGGCGTCGAGATGGGCATTGAGATGGTTGGCTCGCGCAATCGCGGCACCGTAGTCGACACCCAGCGCCTCCCGATGCAATGAGAAGCCCTTT
This sequence comes from Hyphomicrobiaceae bacterium, assembly GCA_031367505.1. Taxonomy (GTDB): domain Bacteria; phylum Pseudomonadota; class Alphaproteobacteria; order Rhizobiales; family Hyphomicrobiaceae; genus JAKFWF01. The sequence goes on from JANLPY010000267.1 coordinate 28,786, forward strand.
GCGATATCGCCGTTTCGAGCATTCCAGTAATAGGCGGCCTGACCATTTCCCAACCGCTTGGCGATCATGTAGCGGGGCCAGCCTGCCGGCTTCACAAGACGTCGGCGGCGTCGCGGACGTTCGACGGTCGCTGCGACGCCCGATCGATTGCCGAGTCGAGATCCTCCTTCAGCCATCGCTCACCCTTTCCGACCAATCTGATGGGTACCGGCCATAGTGTACCTACTGCCCGCCGGAATGCATCAACTGATCGCTCGTCGACGTAGGCGGCAGCCGTTGCTGCCCGCATCAGTCGCGGCCACGCTCCGGGATTGTGCGTCGAATGCAACATGGCTGACGATACCTAAGCCTCCCGATCAGAAGGCGCAGCGTTGATCGTCACCACCGGGGCTCGACCAAGCTTGCGCTCGACGGTGATAAGGCCTGCACCCGCGAGCCAATCGAGGCCTCGATATTTGCTATTGCGATCGAGTCCGAAGAGTCGACCGGTGACGTTCGACAGCGGCACAACGGCTGCCTTGCGCAGTCCCGCTTCGAACCAAAGTGCGACGCCCACGTGCAGCGACTTGCCGGGCAGCTGTGCAGCGACGGTAAGCCAATCAAGCGGGATAGGACCGCGCAGAAATCTTTCGCCTATCGAGGCGCGCGGTAGTACTTGCCGTGACGATATTGGTCTATTGGTTGGAGAGTTCTTGAGGCGTAGGCGGTCGAGATTAATCGGAGGCATTGGAGCCATCCTCCTTAGATGCATATAATGATACTGTACGGGGGGGCACCGGGGAACAGGTTGCGTGGTGCTCGTGCGCAGGTGGACCCTCCACCCGAAGCGCACCCTCAACTGCCGACCATACTGACTGCCCCCGCTGGTCGGTCCAGCGATCCGGCGCAGGCACTATGCGGACTGACGTCCTGAGTGCGAATCCGTCGAGGACGACTGCGCTCGCCTCAGCCATCAGGCGCTGGGTCGTCGCGACGCTGTCGTCAAGGTCCCTGGTCGGCGCCTCGATCAACAGCGCATCATGGATGGGTGCGCACACCCTGACGCCGGCTTCTGTCGTGAGGCAGCACGCCAGACGGAGCATCTCGGCGCCGTTAGATTGCATCGGGAAATTGCGCAGGGCCAGTGGATTGGCATCCTGGCCGGCCGCTAAGCGCCAGCCAAACACCGATTGCAACTCTCGGTGGAGCAAGGCGTAGGTCTCCACGCCGTCCGACCAAGCCCAGAATTTCGGAAACGCCGCTCGATGCCGTCGCTGAAGTTCACGCGCATCGGCTTCGTGCAGCCCAAGTTGGCGTGCGAGTCTGGCTACACCGATGCCGTATTGTAGGCCCAGCGCGCAAACCTTGAATCGCTCCCTGATGTGCGAGTGGGTCGCCACCGTCGCACCGGCTGGCGCCGCGCCAGCGACTACAGCCAACGCCAGAAAAGGATCGCCCGAGCAATAGGCGTGCTGCATCTCCGGGTCGCCAGATAAGGCGGCGGCAATGCCGAATTCTTGCTGCTGCCAGTCGATCAGCGCCAGCCCAGTGCCGGATTGCGGCTTGATCAGATGGCGGACCCACGCAGCCGTTCCCAGCACGGACGCCTTGGCACTCGGTTGATTGCGCCCCGTACACGAGGCAAACGGCCGAAGCGGTGTTCGATTCCTCCCGTCACACCCGACCGTCAGTACAATGGGATCGAAGCGGTGCAGTGTCGTGCGCAACTCCTTGATCGGCCGCAATTCCGGAACAATCCGCGCCATCTCGCTGAACGTATCGTCACTCAGATCGAGTTGCCCCGTTTCGACGCGTGGCCAAGCGATGGCTCGCTGAGCAAGCCATGTAGCGAAGGCACCAGGGTCGAACCTCCGGCCAGAATAGAAGCCGAACTCTCGATCGACTCGACCAACAACGCGATCCCGAATGACCGGCCAGTTCGTTGTCAGTTGCCTCACCGTCTCCTGATCAATCGGCACACCGGCTGCCTCGATCCTCGCCGCGGCAATGAGATAACGCCCCCTCAACAGCGCGCGGCCCAAATCAATGGCTGGTCGCATGGCATGATATAGGGCCGTTACCGCGTTGAGGCGGCGGCGCAATTGCTCCGGCGAGGTTATGGCGCCAATGGCGCCAGCCGTTGAAATACCGAACCAAAGAAGGGCACCGGCCAGACCGCCGACGGCAAGTCCTGGTCGACCGTTCGTCGCGTTTCGAAATTCGAGCATCAGGTCGATGATGCGTGCCGGCGTTGGCCAACCAAGCGCGAGATGACAGCCAGCCAGAGCCGTTGCATCAATCGTGATCAGTAGACATTCGGCACTCGTTGGATAGGGCGGACCGTTGACCCGGCGAGGGATCGGCAGACCGATTTCGACCACCTGTTTCGCCTCGATATCTGACGCGGCCAGCAGGCGCGGTTCCAGTTGTTCACCCGGTTGCGCAACAGCTGTGACAACAACGATCCAAACAGATGTGAAGTGGCGGTTCGGCGTTGCCATCAGATCTCGCCCCGCAGCCGGCGCAAGACTGGGTGATCCATTGTGTCAATGACGCGGCCCTTGAAAGCGATCTCCAGCAACTGCTGTAACGTGTGATTGGGCCAATCGGGGTCGGGAAACAACGCCTTCGCCTCCAGGACGTCGTAGGTCCCGGCACCCATGTTTGCCATGACGCGGATCCACTTCGTCTTGGCGCGCGCGCAGGCTTCGAGCGCAACCGAGTTCCACTCGTCGAGACGCCCTTGTTCGTCGGGAAGGCGGATCGGCCAGAGAAACAAGGCGCCGTGATTGCTCAGCGTCGGGACCAGCAACTTGGCGACTGCTTCGCCGGGCAAGTAAGGCGCCAGTTCGGGGGCAACGATGAAGTTCTGCCGGTCCTGCTTGAATTCCAAGATAGCGGCTTCGAGTGACATGTCGGGCGCGGGATGGGTGCGGATAAACTCCTGCCGGCTCGGCTTGCGCACCGGCACCGACACCAAGACGCGCTGGACGTCTTGGCCTTCACCGCAGCGCTGGCCAATGCGCAGCTTCTTGGGATCGAAGGGATTTGGTGCCGCGTGTTCGTCGTCGTCGTCAAATGGCGGATCTTTAACGTCACTGATCATGGGGACCTCATCGTCTTGCCGCACGGGCTGTGTGACGATGAGCAGTCTCGGGCATTGGCCCCGCTCGCTCCATGCAGAGCGAGCAAAGCCGATTGTGACAATTTCGATTGAAACTTCTGAGCAAATTCAAGGAAACTGACCCGAGGTTGTGACGCTTTCGCCAGTGCGAAGGTGACAAAGGCCTACCGGCGAGCAAGCTCGTTCTGGTCTACGATGCGTACATTCGGATTGAGCCGATAGCCTTTGCCGTGGACGTTCTCGATCACAGCATCCTGCGGCAGGCCGGGTGGATAAAGCGCTGCAAATTCGCGTGTCAGCCTCCCGCGCAAGCGGGAGACCGCCTGACGGCCCGCTGTGTCACAGGTGACACTTGCCTCATGTGCAAGTTCAGCCGCTCTAATCGTCCGATAGTTCTCAGGCAATCGCTCTGCTTCGCGATCTTCGCGATGTCGTTTGGCTAGAACTGAAATGACACGATAGTTGGTCGGCCCATCGATAGGTGCGATACCGTCGATAAGCACCCGTTGCCTTTTTTCATCCAGCGCCAACAAGACAACAAATGTTTCGATTTCGTCGATCACGTTGCCGTTCGGTGCTTCGACGGCTGGCCGCTCTAACTTTGCCCGATAAGTCTCATCCATTTCCGGCCCTGCCGACTCGTACCAAGTCCGCAGCAGGCTGCTTTCCGGCAAGGTCTTGTCAAACAATGCGGCCGCATGCTCCTTCGTCGCGTTTACGAATATCTCGCGGACCGCATCTCCATGGCGCTTGAACATCGCGATGAAATTGCGTGCGACCTCATCGGGCGAATGGCCGGGAAAGCTGTCTGTCAACCAGCCGAACTCGCTGGCAAAGGTCGTGGCGAAGCCGACCTCCGAGAGCCGGCGGAAGTCGACAGCGGCGCTGATCATACCGATGGCCATCTGGCGCGCCTCCCCGTCCTGACGCGCACCCCGCAGAAGGTCGATGGCGTAAGCCTCCTCGGGATCCTGATCAGCTGCTCCGGCGCCTAGCGTCGAGATTCGCCGCTGGATGCATTGGGCACACTTACCGCAGTGGGTCTTGTACTTGTCGATGCCTCGCGTATGCGAGCAGCTCAGCGTGAGCCGGATTGAATCCCTCTCGGGCCGCGCCATCAGCTCTCGAATGACCTCGACTTTGGTCTTCCAGATGAACGGATTGTCGATTTTGATCCCACCGCCCCATACGAGCCGAGCCAACTGGCCCAGGAGCAGCAGTGAACGTGGGTGCGTCGAGCGAGACGCGCGAGCGCCGACAACTTCCGTCGCTATCGGCAAGTTCACGCTCATGATGCCATTCTCGTAAAATCGTAGCCGATCGGACTCTTCGATTGCTGCGGCAACGATCGCGATCGCGGCAAACAGGAAGCTCCGCGTCCTTTGGGTATGCTCATCCGCCTCCGTTTCTTTTGTGAGCCCCGCGGTGACGCCCACATGAGTGACTCGCCCGCCATAAAGCTTTTTCAAATCGGTCGCGAGTTTGCGCTGACATTCGTCTGTTAATCCGCCTAGCCGCCGGCTCACGAGAACGATGTGACGATTGCTGGTGTTCAGCTCATGGATTGCGCCGGCGAAGGAATCTAGGCCCCCGGAAAACAGCATGACCGTCGTGCCGCCGGATCGGTCCGCATCAGTGTTGGCTAGACCCAGATAGGCTTGGATCATGGGCGCGTTCGCCAAATCCACGAACTCAAAGTGCCAAGTTTCGTCTGAGAGAAATTGCACCACCTCGCGGAGCGCATCGAAACGTTCGGGCTCACGCCACATACCGGGATGACGCACGCCGATTACGAGCCGGAATGTTCTCCTCCAATCAGCTCCCACCTTTTTGAACGTCATGCCACCGCGAGGCACGGCGCAGTCTGCCGCGAACACGTAGACTGCGATCTCGGCCAGATCGGTAAGCAACTCCTCGGATTCAACCTTCACGAGTTGTGAACGAACATCGTCGAGCCGAAGACGGACGTTTCTCTGCGGACCATGAAGGTACAGCTCGCGGCCGCCGTTATAATTGACGCGCTGGGCTGTGCTAAGCCCGCACAAGAAGAGGTGTTCAGCCATCGGCCGACTGCCTCGCGCGAAGCTCGTCGCGCATCTTTGTAAGGGCGTAGTCGGCGAAACCTTGGGCAGCTTCGGGCGTCAGCTTTCCTTGGAAATGAGCCTTGGAATACCAGCCACCGGCGAACACCTCGACGATCTCGGAGGCTTCGCGGCAGTGGAGTTGGAGCGCAGCGCGAAAGGCAATTTGCTGACCCAGACCGGGGATTGCCTTGCCGGGGCCGACGTGGTTCGGCAGCTCTCTGCTGATATAGTATTCGAGCGTCTTCTGGGTGAGGCGGGCGAAGAAGTCCCGCGCGAGACCGGCGAACCCATTCTTGGTGGCAAGTTGGCCGAGTTCGCGGCGAACATCATCGGCCGACGTCCCGAACAGCGATTGTGTCCTGGCACCGATTATCGAAGACAGGCTTTCGGCAGCTGCTTGTCTCGCCAGTTCGCCAAGGTCGGTGCGGTCACTACGGCCAGCCACCTGTCGGTCGACGGCTTTCGAGAAGCCTGCGATGAGGGAGAGCACCGACTGCTCGGAGCCGGGATCGAAGCCAAGTCCGCCCAACTTTTCCACGAACTGTGGTGACCGCGCGGCAAGCGGAAGCTGTGTCAGCAGCCAAACAGTATAGGCAAGCGCGGGGTCACCTTTGGCGCTCTGCAATTCGTTCTCGGCTGCGCTCGCGGTGGCTGCAGCCAATTCGCCAACGTCGCCGCTGGTACGCAGCAGCTCGACGACTTTATTCCAACGTCGGGTTGCAGCCAATCGGCCGAGACGAAGATGGCCCATGACGCGCTACTCGGCGGCTGCTTTGGTGAGAGCGCCGACTGGCTCCAACGCTTCTGCCAACAGCGCATCGAGCAGGCGGCGGCGGGTGGTGGCGGTGTTGTTGAGGCTGGCCTCAAGCCGATCGCACAGCGCCATCAGCGCATCAACCTTAGCTATGATGCGGAATTGTTCGGCGAGGGGAGGGATCGGGACAAGGAAGTCGCTGTAGTCGGATCCTTCTAGTCTGCACGTTCCGTGGCTCGAACGTTGAACGCGATTCAGCATCTGCGGCTTCATGCCCTTCAGCGCACGGAGAACGAACTCTGCCATCTCTGATTTTTTGAGCGTCAGAGCCTTCATGTCCTGATTTATTGCGAGGGAAACTCTCGTAACGCCAACCGGAAAGCTGTGAGCAAGGATCATGCCGCGAACGACGAAAAGAACGCTTCCCGCGTCAATCAAATTTGCGGCGGAGCCTCCAATGGCGGCTTCCGTGATGTTCATTTGCGCACTGTCGAGATAGTCGCGCTTCATGTCCTTTGGTGACACCCAAGGAATGTTTCCATTCCAAAAGTCGTCGCGTGCCTTAGACGGAGTTCCGCCTCCCCTGAGATTTCCCAGAGCATGAAGCCGCGACCATTGCCAACTTGACGGAATTTCGAACGGTCGTTCAATGCCATTCGGCAACGCGCGATCGAAATCGAGGGCGGGTTCGTCGTTCGGGTCTTGCGGGACGAGTTTGCCGCGAACGGCGAGGTTGAGGATGGTTTGGCGGAGTTGCTTTATCTGGTCGGCGCGCGTGGTGAGTACGGGCAGTGCGTTGAGGGCGAAGCGGGCGTCGGTCTGAAACGTCTCGGGATCGGGTGTGTTGAGGCGAGCGAGGCTAGATGCCGCGAGCCGGTCGCGCGTTGTCTCCCGCGCCGTCCTCGCCGCTTCCAGCTGGTCGCACAGCGCCATCAATTCATCGACCTTAGCGACGATGCGGCGTTGTTCGGCGATCGGTGGGAGGGGAAAGTTTATTGCAGCGAGGTCGCCTTTGTTGAAGCCTGCCTGAGCCGATCTGGTGGCTTGGGCCAACGGACCTTGCAGGAAGTCCGACTTTAACAACAGGAAAGCAAAGCTAGGGACCAACGCGTCGTGTGGCCAGATGAACTTGGCCATTGCAACATTGTAGGCACCCGTTTGAGCCCAAAATACCTTTCCAACCGAAGCACCGTAACGCCCGATCAAAATATCGCCTTCTTTGCTGAGGCTGCGAGCCGATCCGATCGGTATGTATGTCGGTACACCGCGTTCACCCAAATCGCGGATCTGAAAGAGTTGAACGTAACCCTCTCGCGGCTCGCTAATAAATTGACTCTTCGGCGGTTGATTGCCGCCCTCGATGTCGCAGAATTTCCCGAAATTCAAGACACGCCAGTTTGAAGGCTGATCCAATGCTCTGAGTTCATTTTGATAAAGCTTCGCGACGGGTTCGTCGGCTGCGTCTTGCTGTATCAGTTTCCCGCGTACGGCTAGATCGAGGATAAGCCGCCGCAACCGCGCAATAGCGTCGGGTGCGTCGGCGATCCGGTCATAGTGGGCAAGCAAGCGTTCCGCGTTCATCGGGCCAACGCCTCGGCCAGGATCGCCTTCAACTGGTCGCGCAAGTTCGCCGTCTCGGCTTCGGCGGTGCTCAAGTCTTCGAGCAGCGTTTCCGGGTCGCCGTGGTCGTCGGCAATGGTGTGCGGGTTCTTGATGTCGAGGTTATAGCCGCGCGCCTTGATGTCCTCAGCGGAGACCTTCCAGGCTTGCGGCGTTTCCGTGCGTCCCTTGCGCGTCTTGCCACCCCACCAGTCGATGCAACCTTGAAAATGCTCAAGCCGGATCGGCTTGGTCATCGAGTAGGCCTTTCGGTCGTCCGGCACGCGATGCTCATAGAACCAGATGTCTTTAGTCGGCGTGCCTTTTTCGAAGAACAACAGGTTGGTTCCGATCGAGGCATAGGGCTTGAACACGGAATTGGGCAGGCGGACGATGGTGTGCAGGTTGCACTCCTCCATCAGGTGCTCTTTCAGCCGTGTCTTGATGCCTTCGCCGAATAGCGTGCCATCGGGCAGAACCACGGCGGCGCGCCCGTCCTTCTTTAGCAGGCGGACGATGAGGGCAAGAAACAGGTCCGCCGTCTCTTTGGTGCGGAAGGTCGGATAGTTGTTCTCAATGCCGTCTTCTTCGCGTCCGCCAAAGGGCGGGTTGGTCAGCACAACGTCGACGCGCTCGTCCAATCCCCAACTGATGAGGGGGCGGGCGAGGGTGTTGTCGTGACGCACGAAGCTCGGATCTTCGATGCCGTGCAACAGCATGTTGGTGACGCACAGCATATGCGGAAGCTGCTTTTTTTCGACCGCGCTCAAGGCGCTTTGCATCGTCTGTTCGTGCTCGGGCTTTTTCACGTAGCGGTCGCGCATGTGGCGGATCGAGCAAGTAAGGAAGCCGCCGGTGCCGCACGCCGGGTCGAACAGCCGTTCGCCGGGGCGCGGGTCGATCCGGTCGACCATGAACGCCGTGACGGCGCGCGGCGTGTAGTATTCGCCCGCATTGCCCGCCGATTGCAGATCGGTGAGAATTTGCTCGTCGATGTCGCCGAAGTGCTGGCGCTCCACCAGATTGTTGAAGTCGACGGCGTTGATCTTGTTGACCACTTGCCGCATGAGCTGGCCGGACTTCATGTAGTTGTAAGCGTCCTCGAAGACGTCTCGCACAACCTTGCGCCGGTCGCCCGATTTGCCAGTGGTCGTCAGTTCCTTGAGGTCTGGAAACAGTGTGCCGTTGATGAAGTCGAGCAAGGCGTCGCCGGTGATGCCTTCCGGATTTGCCGCCCACGCGCGCCATTGCAGTTTAGGCGGGATTGGCGAGCGGTAGCCGGGTTGCGTGATCTCGAATTCCTGATCCTGATCGTCAATGATCTTGAGGAAAAACATCCAGCACAATTGGCTGATGCGCTGGGCGTCGCCGTCGACGCCACTGTCTTGGCGCATGATGTCTTGGATCGATTTAACGAGCGTGCGAACTGACATGGGGCTCAAATAGCTTCCTGATAGAGAGCGTCTTGCATTTCATGAACGGCTTGCTCGAAGGCAGGCCTTCCACCGAATGCACGGACGAGTTCAACGGGCGTTCCCATCGTGTTGAATGGCGCGATTCGAAGCATCCCGGTGTCATCGAGGTTCAATACACCCTCGTCAGCGTACTTTACCAACAGCGCATCGAGAACCGCGCGGGCCTGATCGCCATACTTGGCGAATACGTCGCGCTTCTTGACGTTCTCGGCACGTTCTCGGCGTGTCAACGGCTTGCGGTCGAAAGCGATGTGAAGGATCAAGTCGAATGGGTCGAGGTCTTTGCCGACTTCGTAGCGGATGGCATCAAGGGGAAGCCCGCTGTCCTCGATTTCCTCAATGATGGCTTGCTTGCGCTCGGTGACTTTCCAGCGTTGAAGAAACTCCTCCAAATTGGCAAAGCGGCGCTTAAGGGCGGCCTTGGTGAAGTCACGCAAGGACTCCGTGACGAGATTTCCGTTCTCATCGAGGTATTCGACGCGAATGCCGATGACGGATGCCTTGACGCCATCGACGTAGATCTTCTTGCGCCGCTCGCCCCCCGGCGGGATCGAGATATCGGGCGGTTCACCGTCGACGATGGTTTCATCCTCGCCGGGCGTTGGCGGGATAGGTGGTTCGCCCCCGGTCGTGTCCGGTTGAGGTGCGTCATCCGGCGGCGTGATCGGGTCGGCTTCGCCGGGTTCATAGATTTGCACGGGGTCGCCGTCGAAGTCGGGGTCGGCGAAGTGGTTTGTCGCGCCGCGAAAATCCATCAGTGTGAAATAGAACTTCTTTGTGTCGGTGTGAACGCGGGTGCCACGCCCGACGATCTGCTTAAATTCTGTCATCGAGCCGATTTCGCGATCGAGCACGATCAGGCGGCACGTTTGGGCATCAACGCCCGTCGAAAGCAGCCGTGAGGTCGTAACGATGACGGGATAGGCCGATTCCGGGTCGATGAAGTTGCCGAGTTGGTCTTGGCCGTCCTTGTCGTTGCCGGTGATGCGCATGACGTAACGGTGGTTGATCGCGACCAAATCGGCGTTCTCGTTGATGAGCGCTTGTCGCATCGACGCGGCGTGTTCGGTGTCGACGCAAAACACGATCGTCTTCTGGTAGCGGTCGCCGCTCTCTTTCAGGAACTCAGTAATCTTGCGGGCCACAACCTTCGTGCGGTCATCGATCACGATGTTCCGGTCGAAGTCCTTGACGTTATAGATGCGGTCTTCGACTTCGTTGCCGTCGCGGTCAAGTTGCCCTTTCTCGGGCCGGTAGCCTTGCACGTCGATGTCAATGTGGACCTTAATGACCTTATAGGGTGCAAGAAAGCCGTCGCTGATGCCTTGGCGCAACGAGTAGGTGAACGCGGGCGGGCCGAAGTAATCGATGTTGGAGGCGTATTCGGTTTCCTTCGGCGTGGCGGTGAGGCCGATCTGGGTCGCGCTCGAAAAGTGGTTGAGGATTTCCCGCCAGGCGGAATCGTCCGCCGCGCTGCCTCGATGGCACTCATCGATCACGATCAGGTCGAAGAAGCCGGGCGAGAATTCCTTGTAGAGCTTCTGACGTTCTTCCGGGCCGGTGATTGCCTGATAGAGGCCGAGATAGATTTCGAAGGCCGTGTCGATGCGGCGTTTTTTGTCGAGCGCCAGCGTGAGGTCAACCTTGGTGCCGTCGCTGCGCTCGATCGTCTTTGAATTGGTCGATAGCTTCGCCATTGCCGCACGGAAGGGGCGGAAATCGTTCACCATCGTCTGATCGATCAGCACGTTGCGATCGGCAAGGAACAAGATGCGCTTCTTGCGGCCTGATTTCCATAGCCGCCAGATGATCTGGAAGGCGGTGTAGGTCTTGCCGGTGCCGGTCGCCATGACCAGCAACACGCGGTCGCGTCCCTTGGCGATGGCTTCGATCGTCGCGTTGATCGCGTTGACTTGGTAGTAGCGCGGCGACTTCTTGCTGCCGTCGTCGTAGTAGTCTTGAAGGACGATCTTTTCGGCTTCCGGCGAGAAGCCCTTCGATGCCCGGTAGCGCGCCCACAGATCGGCTGGCGACGGGAAGGCATCAAGGCCTAGATTTGCTTCTTGGGTTGCGCAATTTCCGGTGCGGTCGTGGAACACGAACCCGTCGCCGTTGGAGGAGAACACGAATGGAATGTCGAGCGTCGCCGCGTATTCGAGGCCTTGCTGCATTCCCTCGCCGACGCTGTGATTGTTGTCCTTGGCTTCGATGATTGCGATCGGGATGTTGGGCTTGTAGTAGAGAACGAAGTCCGCCTTCTTCCCCTTGCCGCGCGTCACCAGCTTCCCGCGCACGATGATCCGTCCGGCGGTGAAGTAAACCTCCTCGCGGATCTGCGAGAGGTCATCCCATCCGGCCTGCGTCAAAGCGGGCAGAATGAACTTTGTGCAGATGTCGCGTTCGGTCAGTGATGACTTGTTCAAAAACCTGTGCCCCGGCTCGGAATTGCTTAATCGGTCTGAACGTTAGCTTACCCTTAGCGACCTGCCCATCCCCGCACAGCTGACCAATTCGGCTCCCACCACTAAACTGTGGATGTGATTTGTCGACGCGGAGATGCACCATGAGCACGACCGAGCAGCGACTGGCAGCCAATCGCGCCAACGCGCTCAACAGTACCGGACCGATAAGCCCTGAGGGCAAAGTGAACGCCAGTCGCAATGCTACCCGGCATGGGCTGCTGAGCGCTAAGCTCTTTCTCGAAGACGAAGACCCGAACGAATTCCAGGCCATGTTCGGAGATCTATGGCGTTCGCTCAATCCGGTGGGTGCCCTGGAAGCCTCACTCGTCGAACGCATCGCGGTTACGCTGTGGCGCCAGCGGAGGCTGGTGCATGCGGAAACGGCCAATCTCTCGCTTGCCCGTCAGCCGCGGAAGATCGCCAGCGGCACATCATTTGAACTGGGACGCAGTTATGGGTCGGAACTCAAAGCGGACGAACTGACGCCACTGGATGCTGATCATGCGGAATGGAGTGAAAAAGTCATCGCAGAAATCGACGCCTTGGAGGAAATCGACCTGCGGACATTGAAGGAACGGGCGCCGAAAGTGTTTGAACAGCTGACCTCCGATGCTGAGGAAGATGAAGAAGTGGTCGACGAATTTGTCGCCAGCCACAAGGGCGGTCTGACCGGCTACGTGGCCGAACTACTTCTTTGGTGCCGCGAGCGGCTGCGTGAAGCTGAGGCACGCCCGGGTATCCTTATGTTGGCCGACCAGGTTCGCGCCAAGCGGCTCGTCTTGTCGTCGGATACACTGGAACTGCTCTCCCGCTACCAGACCACGCTCGACAACCAGCTGTTCAAACTACTGAAGGCGCTGAGGGAAGCTCAGGAGTGGCGGTTGAAGACCATCGAGCCGGTCGCTCTGTCGCCCCATGACGATGTTGAGTCGGTCGATCAGGCCGCCTGAGCGTTGGGTTCGTTTCGCAAAAAGCGTTTCTTTGTTGGGTTCATCGATGGGGCAAGGTCAACTTCCCAATTGATTTCGGGAAAATCCGGGGACAAAATTTATGGGCGGGCTCGGCTCTGGTCGAACGGCGAGTTACGGCTTCGCCGTCGATAAATGTCATGAATATCATTCAGTCGACTTGGCTTGGCTGCGCCGCAAAAAGCTTTTGAGTGTCGGCCGATGGTCAACCCTTACCTGGTCGCGCGCTGGGCACGAGACGGGTTCGATACGTGTGGAATGCCTGACCGAAGGCGTGACGCTCGTATATCGCCACCGCCGCAACGGCAATGATTGGCAAGCCGTGCGCGAGTTCGTGCCGTTTGTCGGAACCAGTGCTGCATTCGGTGGACGACGCCAGTGGTTCCAATGCCTCTCATGCGGCAATAAATGTAGAATTCTATATGGCGGAAGCTACTTTCGTTGCCGGTGCTGCCATCGCCTTAAATACGAAACACAGTACGAGCCCGCATTCGCGCGCGCTGCCACGCGTGCCCTCAAGATCCGCGACCGGTTAGGGGAAAAAGGCGGCCTGGACGATCCGTTCCCCGAGAAACCTAAGGGCATGCACTGGAAGACCTACCAGCGTTTGGAAGCGGAAGATGAGCAGCTTCAGCAAGCCTGGGCAGTTGGCATCTCGGCGCGCTTTCGGCTGTTCGAGGCTCCAAGGGTGTAGCAAAAACCGGCGACAACCGCCCCTTCACTGGCAGCTTTCAGGTGCAAACCGACGGTTGATGACACCGCAGTTTTCCGTCGTAATTGACCCATCACTGCCGTCGAACCTTCTTGCGAAGACTTGACAGCCCACTTACGCTGCCGTTCGAAGCGGATGAAGAGAACGAAGAGGGACTGGGCCACGTGCGCCAGTCGGCAACCCATAGGCCGCCACGGCAGATGGACGGCTCACGGCGCCACACCATGACGCAACCGAAGCGTGAATAGGCGCTGGTTTTGCAAGCAAAAATACGCGGGTTGTTACTGCAGGGCTTCGCTGAGATCGCCTGCCTTTTCACGAACACCAGGGAGCGGCTCAAGACCAAAGCGCCTGGTAATAAACTTGAGGATCGAGGTGGTGTCGTAGGACGTGCTCTCGATGTGGTCACGCTTGGAAAAAGGCGAGATGATCATGGCCGGCACTCGGGTGCCCGGCCCCCACCGATCGCCCCACCCCGCGCCGGTCGGCGGCGCCATATGATCCCAGAAGCCGCCGTTTTCGTCATAGGTGAGAACGATCAGCATTTTGCCCCACTGCGGGCTTTTCCGCAGGCGCTCCAAAATGTCGGCGATATGGGCGTCACCTGATACGAGGTCGGTATAGCCCGGATGCTGATTGACCTTACCGGTCGGCTTGTAGAACGTCACCGCTGGCAAGGTGCCCTTCTCGATGTCGGTGAGCAGGTCGTCACCATCCTTGATGTGCTTGGCACGGTCGACAGTGCCCGGCGCAAAGCGGGTGAAGTAATTGAACGGTTGGTGGTGGGGCTGGAAATTCAGTGCGCCATTTTCGCGTGTGTAGATCACGCCACGCTTTTCAGCTGGTGGACGCCGCCCATCGGTGACTGCCGCATTCCACCCGCCTGCGTACCATGCCCAGCTGATGCCCTTGGCTGACAGCGTATCGGCAATGGTTTGCGCCGTTTGTGGGGGCAAGGGTTGGCCGATACGTTCAGTACCTTTGGGATCCGCCATATCGAGCGAGCCATCCGAGGCTGGCGGTACGCCGCTCGGCTGATAGGGCGGTTGCGTCGTGTTGACAGAGAACCCATCCGGCGACACCTGCCCGCCAATACCAGCGGTAAACGTCTGCACCGCGCCGTCGTTGGCAGATGGCGAGCCGGGCTTTTTCAGCAGCTTGCCGTTGGCATCGAGTTTGACGCGCATGGCTTCGGGTGCGTCCTTGAAGACGGGTGTGCAGGCGCAGACGAGATACTGGTGGTTGAGGTAAGACCCGCCAAATGCCCCCATAAAGAAGTTGTCCGCAAGCGTGTACTCCTTCGCCCACTTCCAGAGCTTGAGTTTGCTGGCATCGAAGTGGCCCATCGAATAGCCGCCGACATTCGAGATGGCGGCGAACATGTCGTTCTTGCCGCCGTTGATCTGCTCAATGTTGTGATAATAGGCGTGGATCGGGCTTGGCAGCACTTGATCCTGCGGTTTGTTCAGCGGGTCGCCGTCGATGCGGAAAGGCGCATTGGGCATGCGCTGAAAGCGATCATCGGCTTTGCCGTGGCTGTCCCAAACGCTGAGGCCAGTCAAGATCGACCCATCATGGTCGCGTTGCAAAAACTGCTCGGGCTTGACGTTGGCAAGCCCATTGGCGCGCGGGAACAATCCGTAGAGGTGATCGAAGCTGCGGTTCTCGGCGTAGATGACGACGACGGTATCAATTCTTGAGATATCGCCCGCATGCACGGATGTCGCGAGCGCCGCTGCAGTAAGGCCGGCCCAGAGCACGGTCGGCACCAAGGAACCGACGCGCGCCGCGATCCAGCCGTAGCCGCTCTGATTACTCTTCGACAGAATCATGATTCCTCGACCATCCCCGCCGTCGCCGACTATCCGCTATCCTATCTATCAGCAGCCAAACCGCTAGCTGCGGAATGCACGATCGCGAACCGACGCTATTGGCCCTGACTGATTTTGTCTCAGCGACGGTCCACTTCCGGTGTTGAAACCATTGCGGCACGTTCGTGCCGGGTTCCTCCATTGGACGCTTCCGAGCAGGAGGGTGAGGGGCATTCACAAGCTCCAAACGGCGATTTCGAAAGGATGCGACGCTTCCGTCAACAGGCGCGGCAAGCTGCGGAAGTAATCGAAGATCTGAGTGGAACCCCTTGTAGATGGTTGCGTTTACACCGCAGAAACCAGTGACGCCTTCCCCGTCGTCGCTGGTTTGCGAGGACCGTGCAAACGGTAGCCGCAGCGAGAGCGTCAGCGCCAATCCCCCCCGGCCCTCACGCTCTCGCTCTTTTTATGACTTATACTCACGACGCTGCCAGTAAGACATCCACCGGTATCCTGCGTGCAAACGTGAGCTTGGTGATGTGACGACTTTATCAGCCATTCGAGCCACGCTCCGCGACTGCGGCACCACTTACTACCGCTACCTCCCAAATGATTTCGAGAAAATCTTGGGCGACGAATTAACGCCAACGGAAGCCGAATAGGTTTCAATGCGGCCGATGCTCCTCGATCAAGGCCGGCTGCCAACCTACGGCAATTTCCGCTCAAACAGCGCTTCCGGCAGCTTGTGGTCCTCCCGCCAGCCATCCCAAGCAATATCTGTAGGGAGCGTCACAAACTCGACGACCGCACACGTCCCGGCCGAGCGGCGAAGCAAGAGGAGCGATCCAACAGGATCAAACATTCCAGCCGCGAAATCCGCACCGTATTTGGTCTTATTCCAATTTATCGGGCTGCCACCAGGACGCTGCAATCGCACAGCGCCAAATGCCTAGTCACCGGACACGTTGAGTCTGCGCACGACAAACTCGACAGGCCCATTGGTCTCCGCCTCGAATGTCGAACGAGCTGCATCCAGCAATTCGGCACGAAGCGGCGAACCACGTCCTGGCTGACTGACCGACTGCGCAGCAGCAGGAAATGAAAATGCAATTGCACATATGACCGCCACCCAGGCGAGGAGAACCCGCGCTCTGAGTACCATCGGGTCCGTCAGCATGATCATCCCCTCCTGTTCCCGGAAGCCTTTGCCGAACCATTCTCAACTTTATCAGCCTCCGCAATGATCCGGTAGACCGACATTCGCGAGACTCCTAGCGCGCGTGCGACCGCAGCCGGGCCATTGCCCGATCCGAGCTCCGCGAAGATGGCATCGCGATCGATGCGCAGCTTGCCGCCAGTATAGACGCCGGCCTTCTTGGCGCGGGCGATGCCCTCGCCTTGCCGGTCTCGGCGCACATCGGTTTCAAACTGAGCGAACACGGCGAGCATGCCGAAAAAGGCGCGACCGGCCGACGTCGCCGTGTCGACGCTCTGTTCGACAACACGAAGATGGGCACCGGAGACCTCGATCTCGTGAGCGATATTGGCCAAATCGCGCAATGAGCGACCCAGGCGATCCAGACGCGTCACGACCAGGGTGTCGCCCTTGCTCAGGACTTTAAGCGCGAGGTCGAGCTGATCTCTGCCGTTGCGTTTGGTGCCGCTGCGCTTCTCTTCGAAGATAATCGCACAGCCGTCTTTATCGAGGGCGGCCTTCTGGATGGATAGGTTCTGATCATCCGTGCTCACCCGCGCGTAGCCGATGCGTCGTCCCATGATACCCGTCCTTCTGTGTCACAAAAGAGTGTGGCAGTTACAATATGTGTAACATTGGTCCAAAAGCAACCCTGTTGTGACGTGGAATCATGAGGAGGAGGCATGTAACGTGAGGGTACACTCACCCTTGACAGTCGGAAGTCGAAGAGTGTCGGGGGATGGTAGCGCGCGCCCGGTTTATTGGCGAAGCGTCCGTTGGTGGATGACAGGAGCCATGATCGCAGTCAGGCGATCGGCCTTTAATTACTCTTGCTATCGGGCTTGCTCTTGAAGCGAACGAGACATGCGTTGTTGGGTGAAGTCGCGGATCCGACCGACCCGGCCGTCTGTTGCCCTGTTGCATCCATGCCGTAAGCGTCGCCTAAAACGCTCGAAACGCGACCAAGATGCCTTCGCAAGGCCTGCAAACGATCATAACGCTGAGCAAGGCGCGTTTTTTTTAAACGCAGCGTCGGAGGCAGGTCTACGGGATGGCTTCTAGCAGCATAAGCTTCGCTTTGTCGGCATGGATTGCCGTTGCGGCAATTTCAGCCACGCCCGCCGCCGCCCAGGACGCGAGCGGCCCTAATGTCAATGGTATACCCGAGCAGTCGATCGCGACCAGCTTACCTCACAATGGTGATCCCGGCGGGCACCGCAAGGCGTTGGCCGAGCGCGGCACTACCTACGGCCTCAACTACGTCGGCGAGTGGCAGGGCAACACGTCCGGCGGCTCGCAGCGCGGCAGCATATACATCGGCCGGCTGGAAGCATACGCTGACATTGATCTCGCCAAGTTCGGCTGGCAGGGGCTGACGCTTCATTCCAACGCCTACCAGATCCACGGCAAGGGCCTGAGCCGCGAAAATCTCGGCGGCAACCTGATGACGGCGAGCTTCATCGAGGCATTGCCGGCGACGCGCTTGTCGGAGCTCTGGGTCGAACAGAAGTTGTTCAGCGACAAGGTCGCGTTCCGCTTCGGGCAACTGGCCGCCGATACCGAGTTCAACACGTCGAGCTACGCAAGCCAGTTCATCAACGCCACGTTCGGCTGGCCTGCGATCATGGGCACGAACATCCCGAGCGGCGGGCCGTCCTATCCGCTGGCCACGCCCGGCGTGCGCCTGAAGTTCGATCCGAACAAGAAGCTTTCGTTCCTTCTCGGCGTTTTCAACGGCGACCCGGCGGGACCGGGTCTCGACGACCCGCAGGAGCGCAATCCGCACGGCCTCAACTTCCGCTTCCACGATCCTGCGTTCGTGATCGGCGAGGCGCAGTATCGGTATAACCAAGAGAAGGGCGCTCGCGGGCTGGGTGGTTCGATCAAGGCAGGTGCCTGGGGCCATTTCGGCAGGTTCGATGATCAGCGCTTCGATACGGCCGGGCTCTCACTCGCCGACCCGGCAAGCACGGGCAATGCCGCCCAGCGCCGTGGCGACCACGGGTTCTACGGCGTCATAGATCAGCAGATATGGCGGCCCGCCAGCGGTGAGCCTGACAAGGGCGTCGGCGTGTTCTTCCGCACCTCGGGAAGCCCATCGGACCGCAACCTGATCGATCTCTATTTCGACGGCGGCATAGCCTTCGCCGGCATGATCCCGCATCGGCCGGACGATATTGTCGCCGTCGGCGCTGCCTATGCGCGCATTTCGGACCGGGCGCGCGACCTTGATCTCGACCTGTTCAAATTCGGCGGCCCGCGCTTACTGCGGAATCACGAGGCGCTGTTCGAGTTCAACTACCAGGCGCAGGTCATCCCGGGCATGCAGGTCGATTTCGACGTGCAGCGCATTCTCCATCCGGGCGGCAACGTGGCCAATCCGAACGACCCGACCGGCGGCGCGATCCAGGACGCGACGGTTCTGACGCTGCACACGGTGATCAAGTACTGAGCAGCTAAACTTACCGGCCGCTTTTCCATAAAAAATCCGCGCCGACACTGCATCTAACGCTGACCTCCACAAGTTTGACGACGGCGGCGTCCTGCGGAACGGTTTGGCCCGACAGGATCAATCGCTAGTCCCCTGCCTCGTGCCCTCGCCGACAAGGCGAGGTCATTTCCACTTCTTCGACGGGGCCGGCTTCCGCGACGGATCGCGGCGGGCGGCGGATTCCCTTAGGAAATGCGGCATAGCCCGTGGCCGCGTCCACAGTCCAGCGTCGGGGATCCGCCAAGGCCCGTGCAACCTCAATTTTGGCTCACGATGGAGGGTGATGATCGGGTTGTGCTCTTTCACAAAAAAAACCCCGCCAGGATGACGGGGATTCAAAGGTTACCGGAGTATGGGAGGAAGATGCACCGGCCGAGACCGATGCTTACATAAGTTCCTTCAATTCAGCAAATGCATGGAGTGCGAATCACTGCTCTGACATCAGTCCTTAGCGCACACCGCGCACTAGAGGTTCCACGACGACCCGCATTCGCACGTCAAAACGTGCTTTCGTGCCGCGCGACAATCAGGGTGAGACTCAGCGTCAATCAGGATGAGACTGCGCCGTGTGTGGGCTGACGGAGGGAGGGCGGAGCCCGACTGACGGCTGCCCACACACGGCGGCGCTTTTTGAAAACCCGTCTGGCGGCCGGGCAGGTCTGCGGCAAAGTTCTGATTCGCCTCAGCAATTGAGGGATCAGCATTTGCCCGGCCTCCACATCACCG
>JANLPY010000271.1:0-5851 GCA_031367505.1 Hyphomicrobiaceae bacterium
CTTCCCCACACATGCTGCCTTCCCCAAATGGCCGGAGGGTCGGCATCCGCATTGTCACTTTCGAGGCCTGCTCGGGCTTCATACACATTACGGCCCGCCGGATCGCTCAACCGCCCAAGGCGGCCTTTATCACGGGGCTTCAACCCGGCCAGTTACCCAACCGAGCCGCCCGTTAGCTTCCAGATCAATCGACAATTATCTGGGTGAGATCCTCCCTCACTGATAGTTCGCGCCTACAGGGCGCACGGCCAATTGCGGAACAAGGTCGACACGTCGCGTAGCCAAAGGCGCGCCCGAAGCCCGGACGTCTCTTGGGCGCCCAGGATAGTCGAGACCCAAAACGCAGTTACATTCAAGACTCAATCGGATCCGCTACCAACGTGATCGTCGCGAACCGCTTCCAGAATCGATACTGGTGCCGCCGTCTCATGCACCTTCGCGAGTTGGAAACCAGAAGCAGAGAGGAGCTCCGCAAACTCGGCGTGGGTTCGCTCGCGGCCGCCCGGCCCGACGAGCATTTCAAGATCGAGCAAGAACGGCTCTATTGGGACCCCGGGCACAATCCGCTCCGGCATGACCCGATCAATAATTAGAAGGACCCCATCTCTTGGCAAGGCGACCCTGCAGCGGACCAACAAAGCGCGCGCCTTCGCGTCATTCCAGTCATGCACGACTTGTTTGAGCATCATCGCATCGGCACCTTCCGGAACAGATTCGAAGAAGCTGCCCGGCATGCATGAGCAGCGATCTGCGACACCGTAGTGTTGAAGCACAGGCGGCGCACTCGCGACGACGTGGGTAAGATCGAACAAAATGCCGCGCAGCGCGGGCGTCGCGGCCAATACGCTGCCGATCATTTCTCCGGTACCACCGCCGACATCCATCAAAACGCGGAAACGAGAGAAGTCGAACGCAGCGAGCACGGCTCGGGACTGCAGGATGGTGAATGCCTTCATGGCATCGTTGGCGACGGCCGCCTGAGCGGGATTAAGAGCATAAGCCTCGAAGATGGTTTGACCGGCCGCCCGTTTTCCGGAAGGTTGACCGGTGCGCACACAATCGAGGAAATCGGACCACATCTCCCACCGTTCTGGCCCAGTTAGAAACAGCACTCCGGCTCGAAACGACTGTGGGTGATCCCGGCGCAGGCGATCGCCCATGTCGGTCAGGGCGAACGCATCCGGTCCGCTCTCTTTGAAAACTCCTGCCGCCGAGAGCGCCCGAAGCAGTCTGCGGAGGGCATCCGGGTTCGCCCCCACAAGGATAGCGAGCTCAGCGGGGGTCTTGGAGCCGGCGGCAAGGTGATCGGCAATACCAAGCTCAGCCGCCGCGTAGAGTGCGCGAGAGGTTCGCATCGCCATAGTTATCCGCCGAAGTGCTAATCCTGGGTCTTCCATCGACTTTCTCCTTTGGCCAATTGTGTCTGCAAACGGCGATCCGTCGATTCAAGGCTCACTGGGGAAGCTGTTGCGCAGTCATTTGCCGGTTCCGGTGTGCCGACCAGAGGACCATCGCGATCATCGCGGATGCTGCGCCGAGCATGGGGATAGACGCAGCAAACAGGACCTTCGTAGTGGACCAGCCAAGTCCAAGCAGCCAGCCGGCCAACAAAGGTCCACAGATGGCACCGATCCGGCCTGCGCCAAGAGCCCAAGACACGCCAGTTGAGCGCATCGCCGCCGGATAGAAAGAAACCGCCAGCGCCGTGAGCCCGATCTGAGCTCCGGCGACGAAAAACCCGGCCAAGAAGATGGTTCCGAATACGGCGATCAATGAGCCGGGCGCTAAACCGATCGACGGCACGATCGCAGCCCCACAGAGAAATGCGACGGCCAACACGGGAGCAAAGCCAATCCTGTCCATCATGCGCCCGATGGACAAGCAACCAACGATCCCGCCAGCGGAGAATGCCGTTGTTACTATCACGGACGCGCGCAAGCCGAGGCCATTCTGGGTCAACAGTGTGGGTAGCCAGTTGTTGAGAAAATAGAGTTCGACAAGACCCATGAAGCAGGCGATCCAGATGAGCAATGTCCCGGTTGCCCGGCCGCCCTGGAATATTTGGCGGGGCGGAGACCGGCTGCCCGTATTGCCGGACAGTACGAGTTTGGTCTGAGCCGCCACCGACGTATTCGGGCTAATCTGGCCAAGCAGTTTGATCAAGCCTTCTCTCTGTCCACCCCTAAGCATGAGATGTGGCGAGTCTGGCAGCAGCAGCCACAAGAACGGGGCAATGGGGAGCGTCACAACTCCCGCAGTAACTAGAACCGACCGCCAGCCGTACTCTGCAACAAGCGCTGCCGTGAGCCAGCCACCCAAGATCGAGCCGATCGAGAACCCCGTGAAAATTGCTGCAACCAGAGTACCCCGCCAGCGATCTGGGCAGTAATCACCGACAAGAGCCGCTGCATTGGGCATCGTGCCACCCAAGCCAATCCCAACGACCACTCGATAAAACAGCAGTTCGCCGGCGCTCCCAGCGGTTGCCGTCAACAGCGTGCAAAGGCCCATCAGCGCAGCGGATACGGCGATGGTGCGTCGCCTCCCAAACCGATCCGCCAGCGGTCCTATCACTACCAGACCGAGCAGCATTCCAACCAAGCCAGCGGAAAAGATCTGCCCGAGAGCCGGACTCGAAAGTTTCCATTCGCGAGACAGAGATGGCCCAAGATATGCGATGATCTGACCGTCGAGGCCGTCCAGCAGCATCACCAACGCACACAGCACTCCAACGCGCAGGTGAATGGGCCCAAGAGGCGCAGCTGCGATCAATCGGGTAATGTCAACCGTCGGTGAGGTTGCAAGGGGTGCCAACGTCATTTGCTCTTCCTCCTCAGCAATCTCAGACCAACACCGTAAAGATCAACGCGCTTTGGTCGACGGAACGCTTTTTTGCTTGCGACGAGGCTTTCGCCGCCCATTTCCCGGGCGCGCAAAGGCTTGATTGCTTTCGAGAATGCGAACCAGCAGGTCGATGAGCGTGGCTTGCTCCTCGGTCGAGAGCGCTTTGAGAATTGTTCGTTGCGCGGCCCGTAGGACCGGTCGCAACCGCGTACGAAGTTCAAGACCCGCTTTGGTCGGTTCCAGAATCCAAGCACGCCGGTCTGTCGGGTCGGCACGCCGTTCAACGAGTCCATCCTCCACCAACCGGTCCAGCATTTGGCTCAAGCTGGCCGTGTCGATGCCAATCGCCGAAGCGATGCTCACCTGGTCTAGTCCGCGATGATCGGTCACTACGGAGAGAACGGCCCACTCAATTGGGCGCAATCCTACCGGTTCGACAATTTCGGAGATGACGCCGGTGCAAATTTGGTGAAAGCGACGCGCAAGATGGGCTGGAACTCTGTGAGAGACTAGAATCGGAGGAGGGGTCGTACGAAGCGTGTCACAATCCTCGCCAGAGGCAAATGGCGATGCGGCAATCGAAGCTGTATGCTTAGAATTCATTTAATTAGAATACTATCAATCATAGGCGTTGTCCAGGGCAACCGCCCAGGTGCCCGTGTTGTTTGAAACAGTCACGATCATGAGGGCTGCAAGCAATGGAGACAGTTCTGAGAGCATACTTTTTGCTTGGGAGGTCGCGGTGGCAGACTTGCGTGATCCCGACGACACACGTCGTCAACAGCTTGCTCGCCCCCGCTACCGGAGCGCCGTGCAACACGCATTGCGATCGGCGTGAAGCCTGCTTTGGGTCCAGGCCGTCCGGTAACGCCGCATCTCGTTCGCGTCCGCGCTCATGCTAAAGCTGCCAGTCCGGCGCGATCTTGACAAGTCTGGCAGCTGGTCTGGCAGCTGGTCCTCCGAAATACCGTCCGGAGTTACGACGAGGGCGTTTCGACGGCCTCGGGCCAGAGAACGAAGGCGCTCGCGCGCCAGCCTGTGGCGGGCGGGCGGCGATGGTGGTGCGGGACGTTGGCCAGGGGCGCGGGCGGTAACGGAATGGGAAGTGCTTGGTCTTGAGGATTGCGGGGTTAAGTCACCCCAACCTCAGACGAGGAGCATTCCCATGACCGATACACCGATCAGCGATCTTCGCCCGATGACACATGCTGGAAGATATGGCTGTCCGCCGCTTCAGTGAGAAGACGCAGCACGATTATATCCGCTACATCGAAGCCTTGGCGCGGTTTCTCGGCCGCTCGCCCGACACCGTTACGGCCGAGGACTTGCGCGCCTTCCAGGTGCACGAGATGCAACACGGCGCGAAGCCGCCGAAGATGAACTCGCAAGTCTCCGCCCTGCGGTTCTTCCTCAAGACAACGCTCGGGCGGCTCGATCTTGCCCATCGTTTGGCTCGTGTCGATTATCCTCGCAAGCTCCCACGCGTGCTGTCGCCCGACGATGTAGCCCGCCTGTTTGAGGCGGCGCCGGGGCCGGGCCTCAAGTACAAGGCGGCATTGAGCGTCGCCTACGGCGCCGGGTTGCGTCGCAGCGAGGTCGTGGCCTTGCGTGTCAGCGACATCGACAGCAAGCGCATGCTGATCCGTGTTGAACAGGGCAAAGGGCGCAAGGACCGACACGGAATGCTGTCGCCGCAACTGCTCGAGATCCTGCGGGCGTGGTGGCTGCAGTGCCGGTCGAAAGGCTGGCTGTTTCCCAGTTCCGATCCGCTGTTGCCGATCACGGACCGGCAATTGCACCGCGCGTGCCACGCTGCCGCCGATGCCGCCGGCCTCGGTTCCTGGGTCACGCCGCACACGCTGCGCCATTCCTTCGGCACGCATCTGATGGAGGCCGGTGTCGATGTCAGAATCATCCAGGTGCTTCTTGGACATGCCCGGTTGGACACGACCGCACGCTATACGCACGACGCCACCAACCTGCTGCGCAGCATCGAGAGTCCGTTAGACCGGCTGACGCTACCGCCCCCCAGTCCGAAGAAAGAGGCGGAGCCGGCCGACTAGAGCGCGGCCATGTCACGACCAATGCTGGAGGTCGCGGACATCTTCCGTGGCCACGGTCCCGCTTGGCGTCGCGCCAACCAGGGCCACCTCAGTCATGCGCAGGTGAAGGTGATGAGCGCGATCGAGGGCTGCCGCACGGCGGCCCTCGGTGGCCATGTCGCGCGCTGCGAGAACGCCGTGTGCGGGTACACGGCCATCGCGTACAACTCCTGCGGCAATAGACATTGCCCCAAGTGCCAAGGGTCGCAGGCGCGTGAATGGCTGGAGGCGCGCAAGGCCGAGCTGCTGGAGGTGCCGTATTTCCACGTCGTGTTCACGCTGCCGCCACGCATCGGGGCCATCGCATTCCAGAACAAGGCTGTCATCTACGATCTGCTGTTCAAGGCGAGCGCCGAGACGCTGCTGACGATCGCCGCCGATCCGAAGCGGTTGGGTGTGAAGATCGGCTTCACGTCGGTGCTGCACACGTGGGGCTCAGCCATGACGCATCATCCGCATGTGCACATGATCGTGCCCGGCGGCGGCATCTCGGCTGACGGATCCAAGTGGCTCAGCAGCGCCGAGGATTACCTCCTGCCGGTCCCCGTATTGTCGCGGATGTTCAGCGGCAAGATGCTGGCGATGCTGAAGGGGGCGCACGCCGCTGGTCGATTGCAGTTCTTCGGCGATCACGCTCCACTTGCCGACAAGGCGGCATTCAACGCGTGGCTGGAGCCGCTTTACGACACCAAGTGGCACGTCTACGCCAAGCGTGCCGCGCGGCGATCAAGATGAGAGCCAGCGTCAATCAGGATGAGGTGCGCCAGGCGAAGCTGGCGAGTTCCAGCTGGTGAAAGTCCGGTCCGGGTAAGGGGTAGCGCCCGCCCGGTAGCGAGTGTTGCGGCGTGGAAGGCGACGACCACGGCGAAGCGTACACAGCGATCATGTGGGGTGTGGGAGTGAGC
>JANLPY010000618.1:0-19725 GCA_031367505.1 Hyphomicrobiaceae bacterium
CGAGCAACTGGTGGCGTCGGTGCCGAGAACGATGCGTCAGATCGTCGACAACACCGTGCCGTACCGCCGGCTCAGGCCTCTGTCCTGATCGTCAGCCGGAGATAAGGGGATAGGTATGCGTTTCGGCTGTTCACGTCGATCTGCCAGGTGAGCGGAAGTCAAAGTCTCACGTTCTTGCGTCAATTGGGCCGGCGGGGCCTGTAAAAAATTCCTGAGTTCAGACTTTTTTTAGTTCTAGATCAGGATTTGTTAACCTCTGCCCCCTAAATTCCTAACAACGACTTAGCGACAGTATCAGTGCGTGCTCTTTAAACACCGGGGCAGCGGCCTTTCACTAGGCTGGGACGAGAGGCAGACGATGAGAGTCCTTCTGATTGAGGATGATAGTGCGACGGCGCAAAGCATCGAATTGATGCTGCAGTCCGAAGGTTTCAATGTTTACACTACAGATCTTGGCGAGGAAGGTGTCGACCTCGGCAAGCTATATGATTACGACATCATCTTATTGGACATCAATCTGCCCGATATGAGTGGATATGAAGTTCTGAAGACTTTGCGCGTGAGCAAAGTTGCGACGCCGATACTTATCTTGTCAGGTCTCGCCGGCATTGACGATAAGGTACGCGGCCTCGGTTTCGGAGCCGACGATTATATGACGAAGCCGTTCCATAAGGACGAATTGGTTGCCCGCATTCAGGCAATCGTCCGTCGTTCCAAGGGGCACGCCCAGTCTGTCATCGATACCGGCGAACTTCGCGTCAATCTGGATACAAAAACCGTTGAAGTGAATGGTTCGCGAGTTCATTTGACGGGCAAAGAATACCAAATGCTCGAGCTACTTTCCTTGCGTAAGGGCACGACCTTGACCAAGGAAATGTTCCTCAACCACCTATACGGTGGCATGGACGAGCCCGAGCTTAAGATCATCGACGTGTTCATTTGTAAGCTGCGCAAAAAGCTGCAGACGGCGACTGGCGGCAAGCACTACATTGAAACGGTCTGGGGGCGCGGATATGTTTTGCGCGATCCAGGTCACGAAGGAACAGTGGCTGCCTAAACCCGACGGCCAATACCCGTCATCTATTCTAAAAGGCAGGAACCTGTTGGTTCCTGCCTTTTCTTGTTCGGACCGGCGGCTTTAAGGTCGATCAGAAGTCGTGCTTCACAACGATCAATATTTCGGGCGATATTGAGTTTGCAGGATTCTTATCAAGGCTGAACACACGAGGTTGGCTTGATGGCTGTAGCGTTACCGATAGATGATCGGCAAAAACAACCCAGGTTCTCGCGCGACATAGTCATGATGGTCGCGAAGATCGCCTGCATCATTTTTACCATCGAAGCGATCATCATGATGGTGCTCTTCAGGTGGGACGATAATCCGCAAGCGGTCGCCGAGGGAATACTAGACTCGAGTTGCCTTACCTTGCTGGCTAGCCCCTTGATTTATCTTTGGGTCGCACGGCCATTTGCCAACGCGGCACAAGCAGCCAAGGCCGATCTTACAAGTCAGCTCGGCGAAACCCAGAGACTGCTGGACCAAAACGAGAAACTGAGTGCCGCTCTCCAGCAATTCAGCGAGAGCACGGCCGAGGTTCACGAACGGGTGCTGGAAAAGATTGGCGCCGATCTGCATGATGGACCAGCACAGCTGCTCACCTTCACGCTGCTGAAGCTCAATCGCCTGGCGCCAATCGTCGAACGGTCGGGCGAAAAAAAAGGGCTCGACGATCTCAAAGGATTGACCGAGGCTCTGGGCCAGACGCTGCGCGAGGTGCGAGAAATTTCTACCGGACTTTCGCTACCGGAATTGGATTCCTCTTCCATTTCCGATGCGATCCATTTGGCTGTGCGGCGCCATCGAGAGTTTACCGGCACCAAGGTATCGGTCACCTGCGAAAATCTGCCAGTGATTGCAACGCTCGGGCAAAAGACCTGCGCATATCGGGTCGTGCAGGAAGGATTGGCCAATACCTTCCGGCATGCGCAGAATGTCTCTCCCAGCGTCATCGCTCGCGGCGGTGCCGAAATCGAAATCAGCGTGCGTGACGAAGGTTGCGGGTTCGACACGGCGGCAGTGCCGCAAAAGAGCTTGGGTCTTACCGGCATGCGGTCGCGTGTCCAAGCACTCGGTGGACGGTTCGAAGTTCTAAGTGCAGTTGGTCGCGGAACCACCGTCTCCGCATATCTACGTAGTCAAGCGTGAGCGTAACAGGATGCTCGATATGTCGAAAATATTTCGATTAGCGATCGTGGATGATCATCCGCTCGTGCGCCGTGGAATTGCCGAGACGCTGGACGACGAGCCCGATTTCGAAATCGTGGCCCAAGGAGTGTCAGCCGATGAGGCGGTCGCGATTGCCCGTGATCACAAACCCGACCTCATATTTCTCGATGTCAACATGCCGGGAGGGGGCGTTAACGCCGCCGCTCGCATACGGGAAGGGTCGCCGACCATAGCGCTTGCCATTTTTTCGTTCCGGCAAGACTTGGCGATCGTGCGCGCGTGTCTGGCAGCCGGCGCCAATGGCTACATCGTCAAGGGCATTCAGGGTGCAGAATTAATCGCGCTGACCCGTCAGTTATTGGCCGGGGAAACATGGTTGGAGCCTGAATTGGTTCGCCGCCTCGAGATCGAGCAGGCTGTTCCGGAACCAACCCCGCCTGGCTAACGATGCATAATTCTACTTCTGAGGTGGGCCTGCATTGGGAAAGAAGAGCTGCTGATTGTCCAGCTTGAATGCAGCAATTAGTTGTTGGCCATCCGCAGACAACATCCAATCGATGAAAGCTTGTCCTGCTTCGGCTTTGACACCCGAATGCTTGGCCGGATTGACGAGCATTATGCCGTATTGGTTGAACAGCTTCTGATCGCCTTCGACCGCAATCTCGAGTTCAGCTTTGTTTTTGAATGCGATCCATGTTCCTCGATCGCAGAGTACATAAGCACCCATTGCGCTCGCGGTGTTGAGAGCCGCACCCATGCCTTGACCGATCTCGCGATACCATGTGGGTTTGGTCGCGCCGGGATCGATGACGGCGGCTTTCCAGAGTGCGAGTTCGGCCGCGTGCGTGCCACTCTTATCGCCGCGCGATACGAAGGCACTGCCGCTGCCTTGGATAGCTTTAAGCGCGTCGACGATACTTTTGCCGCCCTTGATTTTTGCAGGATCGGACTTCGGCCCAAGCAGCACGAAGTCGTTGTACATGACGTCGTTTCGACGTGCGGCAAACCCTTCGGCCACGAACTTTTCCTCTTGCGGTTTATCATGCACGAAAACCACGTCCGCATCACCCCGCCGGCCGGTGTCGAGTGCTTGCCCTGTTCCCAACGCCAGCACTTTCACATCGATGCCGGTGCGGGCCTTGAACAAGGGGAGAAGATAATTGAACAGCCCGGAATCCTGGGTCGACGTCGTCGATGCGATCACGATTGATCTGGTCTGAGCGCTGGCGAACGGGGCCCCAAGCGATAGCGCGGCAATCGTGATGCCGCAGATGAGCAATCGCTTGTCGATCATGAAAAGGCTCCGCGCTGAGATCGCTGCTATGAGTATGCACTCAAAAGCTGCCTGCTTAGTTGCTTTAGCCAAAAAACGTAATGGCGACCTACGCCTCATGACAATACCGCAAATTTGGATTAGCATTGCTTACTGGTCGTAGAAGCGAGGCACGCACATGCTGGAGTGGACACGCCGCAGAGCCGATCGTCATCGGTCGCTGCCATCGAAAATTCTGCTGACGATACTTGTGTTTGCAGGGATAGGGCTTGCCGCCTCGGCGTTAGCTCAACGTGTGGGCGCTCAGAGTGCAACCGATAGCGCCCCGGGTGGCCCGCCCCATGCCGAGGCCGAATGGAAGTCGTCCCCTTTTCATGGCGTTATCGACGGTGACGGAAACGTCATTCCTTGCCGGTGCTTGTACCGCGGTACTGCATACAGGTTGGGTGCGCGGGTCTGCATGAATACGTATCGCGGTACTGTCGTTACCGAGTGTGATCTGCAGCAGAACAACACTTCGTGGATCCCGACTGACGAGGCGTGTTCCACGAGCTAAGGCTGCCAACCACACGGCGACGCGCGGTCAGCAGGTTTGCTTCAACGCATGCGCGTAATGTCGCTGAAAATGGTGCGCGTCCAACGTCGTGGCTCGGGGGCGTATGAGGGCCGGGGCGCCGACACCGCAATTCGCCCGATAGCATACGAAGGCGGGATAAAACGCGGTGACGGAACCCGATATGCGTTGGCCGATTGCGCTATGACCACAGCCGGCGGCACTGTGCTTCGTTGAATCTGGCCCTGCTTGATCCGCTTCTCTGAAAGTTGCGGCTTGGCGGCAATGGCCACAGCCATACGGGCCGATGCATCACTGGTGACTGGTTCAACCGCCGGCGGGTTAGTATTCGGCGTCGTTGTCTCTCGTGCAAATTCCGCTGCTGCGGTTTTCTTCGATGCAGCCTCGGCCAGTGATTGTTGCGATTTGAGCTTGGCAGCGGCGGCGTCCTTGGCTAGGCGCATCTGCGCATCGGCAGCGCGCTTGCGCCGGTCGAGCTCGGCTGCGGAATTACGCTCCGCTTGTGCCATCTCTGCCTTACGCGCGGCGAGTTCGGCCTTCGAGCGCTCCGTCTCTACTGTGGGCAGCGGCGTTTCGATTGGTGCGCCCATCGCCATGCGACCAGGCAGCGCTGGCAATGTGCGTTGTGGTGGCGTCACTGCTGCTGGTGTCTCCGTGACGACCGTCGACCACGAGCTGGAGACGCGTGTGTTGGCTGGCGGCTTGGCTGCAACCGGCGCGGTATTCGACGGTGTCGTGCGCAACCGAACTGTATCTGCCGGAGCATTTGCAACCTTCTCCGACGAGCGCTTCACTTTTTGAGCGACAATCGCGCTTGGGAGACACTTGTTGTCATCGTTCATGACTTGGCCGCTCGGGCAAGACTTGCCGCACGCCTGGGCCGGGTGTCCTTGCACGAGTGTAAGGAGAATGTAGTCTGGCTCTTCTAGCGGGAGGGTTGCGTTCACACGCTCGGTGAAAGCCGTCATAGCCCTTTTTGACGATGAACCCCAGGCTCCCGTTATCTCGCCTTCGAAACATCCAACCCGCTTGAGTTCGCGCTGTAGATCGCGAACCAACTCACGGCGGGCATCTTCATCGGCTGGGCGCGATGACGAAAGCTTGCGGACACCGGGGTCAGCGAGTTTGGGCGAAACCGGTGCAATGAACGATGCTACCGGGGGGGCCGTCATAGGAGCAATCGAGCTGGGCGAGGAAGTGCTCGCAAGGGGCTTGTCGGGTGAGAATACGCGCGGCTGGGCGACCGCAGTTATCGTCGCTGGAGCCGCTGCAATGCTCTGTGTTGGCTGAGGCGCGCGCTTGGGTGTCGCACCAGAGGCGATCTGCGTCACCGCCGATACATGCTCAGCCGACTTGGTGGAGCTATCCGACGGCATGAAGTAAATCACGGAGCCGGCGCTCGCAAGCGCGAATGCGAATCCTGTTGCTAAGCGCATGACGTCCAACTCCACTACTTAACGCAACATCGATCCCCGTACTGAGGGAGTTCTACTCCCACTAACGCGACCAAGTCCATGTGCTAAAGCAAGTGTGCAAGTGATGTTCCAAAGTGGAATTGATTGTTGGTGAACGACCCGCAGTCCATTGCGAACCGTTGGTGCAATTACCCCTCGGCAGAGCATAAGCACTGAACCGCCGATTGCTTCGGGCGATCGTCGTATGAGCCAGGAGTTAACGATATCTTGGCGGCGGTTCTATGACCTGTATTTGATTTTAGTCATTCAGCGGACGTCGACGCGCACTGTCACGAACGAGCTTGGATGAGTGCCTAAATACCACATCGTTGATTTGGCTTTGTGGTGCGCGAGCTTCGCTGAACATGTAAATGCAATACTAGATGTTGGGTCTACGCGCTTTTGTTCCCCAGCATCCTGTGGGTAATTGGGTGTGCCTGGGGATAACCGGTGCAAAAGAAGCATTGTGACTGGGGACAACTTCGGGGCAAAAGTCGCCGTGTTGTCAGTAGCCGATCACAGCCAACTCGCTAATAAGTCGCCTACACAACTGAAACCATTACCAAATTCTTTCGAATCGCTTAATTTCGGCCGCAGAGGGAGCCAGTTGCTTGTTCTGCGTTTTTCGTAAGGCTCGTGCCGGGTAGTGTTATGCACAGGTGAAATCCAGCGGCGATCGTCGTCTGTGCAAGATGGTCCGGATTGATGCGTTCAGGTGTGATTGATGCACGTCGGCTCGATGCCGGACCTGCTGTTGCTGTTGGGGAATAGCAACAGGTCTAAACAGGGCCGGAGCTCACATCGGATTAGAACGTTTGCGCAATCGTCGAACGGCCAAAGTGCCGTTGCGGCCTGAAATAGACGCACCCTCGAAGATGTTGTTTTTGCGCTCGTCGGCCTTTGTTTGTGCGTGGACGAGCCCCCTGAAATGGAGAGGGCAATGAGACACGCTCTGGGCGTGCTAGGGGTTCTTGCAGCTGGCGTACTACTCGCCGTGTCGGCTGCGATGAACTATCGATTTGGCTACAGTCTCGGGAAAACCGAGCTTGACGGAGTAATCTACGGATCAGCCAGTGCGGCGGCTGACTGTATGAAGGCGCTTGTGCCATTTTTCTTCTTTGCCGCGATTAAGAACAAGATGTGGTCCCAAGCGGGCGCATCTGCAGTTGTTTGGGTCGTCGTTACCGCTTATGCGATGACGTCGGCGTTGGGACATGCCGCTCTCAATCGGTCGGATTCGTCCGGTCAGCGCGCGGTTGGTGCCCAAAGCTACAAGGATCTCCAAACGGAGCTGAAGCGTACCAACGATCAGCTGGCTTGGATCCCTCAGCATAGGCCGGCCATGACCGTGCAGGCTGAGATTGACGGTGCCAAGAACCGCCGTGAATGGGGTTGGACCAACGGTTGCACCCTGATGAATGGCAAGGCGCAGCGCGACTTCTGTCAGAACCTCCATACTTTGAATGCTGAACTTGCTTCCGGGCAAGAGGCCTCAAAGCTGGGCGCCAAGGCCAGCGATCTCACACGGAAAATTGCTGAGAATGGCGGCGGTAAATCGACCGAAGCTGATCCACAGGCAGTCGTGTTGCTGGCGTTGTTGAAGAAGTTCATGCCGTCGGCCTCGATGGAAGACATCCAAACAGCGATGTCGATCTTCGTCGCCCTGCTACTCGAAGTCGGCTCCGGCTTCGGCATGTACATCGCTTTCAGTCAATGGCGTCTTTATGATCACGATGCTCCTGCTGCGCCCGTCATGGCAACGGTCATGTCTGTTCAGCAACCCATCGTTGCTCATATCCCGGCAACTCCGATCGCCGTGGTGTCAAAACCGCGGGTCGCTAGTGCCAACGACAATAAGACTGCACCGAAGATGATTGCTCCAGAAACTGATGTGGAGCGCTTTTACAAGGAACGTATCGATGCACAGGATGGTTCGAGCCTTACCGCTACCGGTTTGTACGAAGACTACTGCGCATGGTGCGAAGAACAAGAGAAGGAACCACTTGCACTGCCAACGTTTGGTCGTGAGTTCGGTGAGCTAGGCGTACAGAAAGCTAAGATTGCAGGACGAGTTCGCTACATTGGTATTGCACTCCGCTCAGGGGCCGAACAGGAGGAGGACAAGAAGACCAACCTCCCAATTGTTCAGGCAGCCTAAAGGCTGAGAAACAACGAAAAGGACCGCAGCGATGCGGTCCTTTTTTTATCCAAACTCCAAAAGAAAAAGAGAGCCGATGGGCTCTCTTTTCGCGTTTTGACGTTATGAACGCGACCATAGGCTTGCCGGCACTAGCACTTCGCCGCGCATGATGGGGCGAGCGGTGCGCAGTGCACCGGCGACGACATCCATGTCGGCACCCGAGCCGGTGGTTTGCAGCAGCACGTCGACTTCACCCGAGGGATGCTCGATCCAGATCGTGCGTGGGTTCCCGGCATCAGGCTTCGCGAGCTCATGCGCGATCGAGCCTTCGACGGCACAGGCACTGGCAACGCATACGGCTCCGGTCACCGCATGCGCCATGTGCAGGGCGTGCGGCGTCAGGTACCGCGAGGTGATGGTGCCTTTCCCGGTGCGCGCCCGCGATAGCAATCCGACCTTCGGGATCACCTTGTCCGACACATCACCGAACCCCATCCGGCGGCCTGCTTCCATGCGGATTTTCTCGACGCGCGCGAACAGCTCCTTGTTGGCGTCGAAGTGCTTGCGGTCTTCCGTGCCCTCAATGCCGAAGTCGATGGCGCGCATCAGGATCATCGGCATGGCGACATCGATGCAGGTGACTTCGACGCCGTCGATCACGTCGCGGACGTTGCCGGTTGGCAGCAGTTTGCCTGCGACCGAGCCGACCACGTCCATGAAGTTGAGAATAATCGGCGAAGCGGTGCCAGGTACGCCGTCGATGCGGGCGTCACCGGTGTATTGAACTTTTCCACCTGGTGTCTGAACTACGGCCTCGATGCGCGCCTCGGTATTGACGTTGAAAATCATCACCCGGGTCTCGCCATCCTTGGCCGGGATGATGCCGGTTTCGATGCCGAACGGAGCGACGCCCGACAGCATGTTGCCGCACGACGGCGCGGTATCGACGAGCGGTTTCTTGATGTCGACTTGGGCGAACAGATAATCGAGATCAACGCCGGGGCGCGTCGACTTCGATACGATGGCGACCTTGCTCGTTAGTGTATCGGCGCCGCCCAAGCCGTCGATTTGGCGCACGTCGGGCGAGCCCATGGCCGCCAGAAGCACGCGGTCGCGAGTGGCGACGTCGGCCGGCAAGTCCTTGGCGTTGAAGAACGGCCCGCGCGAGGTGCCGCCCCGCATGAAGATGCACGGAATTCCAATCAGATCGCTCATGGGATGTCCTCACAAAAAAGCCGGTGTCGAGATTTTCGACACCGGCTTAGCATTTATTTGGCTCAGCTACAGCATGCCCAAGGCACGCGGCAAGACGAGGGTCAGCCACGGCCAGTAGGTCACGATCACGAGAAACACCAGTAGGGTCAGCAGCCACGGCATGACCGCCTTGGTCAGCTCCGTTATACCGATGCCCGAAATGCCCGATGCCACATAAAGGTTCAGACCGACGGGGGGATGGCACAGTCCCACCTCCATATTGACGTCGATCAGAATGCCAAAGTGTACCGGGTCGATGCCGAGCTTCATTGCGGTTGGGAATAGGATCGGCGCCATGATCAGGATGATCGACGACGGTTCCATGAAGTTGCCAGCGATCAGCAACATCAAGTTGACCAGCAGTAGGAAGCCCCACGGGCCCATGTTGAGTGCGAGCAGCCATTCCGCCAGTGCGTTCGGAATGTTTTCGTTGGCCAGCACGAACGAGAACAAGACCGCGTTGGTGATGATGTACAGGAGCATTGCGCTCATGTTGGCCGAGCGCAGGAGGACACGCGGCACGTCTTTGTTGCCGATGTCCTTGTAAACGTAGACGGCGATGAAATAGGCATACACCGCGCTCATCGCTGCGGCTTCGGTGGCGGTGAAGATGCCCGAGTAGATGCCGCCAATGATGATGACGACCAGCATCAGGCCCCATGCGCTCTTGCGGAATGCGATCCACGATTGCGCCCAGGTTGCCTTGGGTAGGCGCGGATAGTCGTTTTTCTTGGCGATGTACCACGTCGTGGTGCACAGCATGACGGTCAGCAGGATGCCCGGTAAAACGCCTGCAACGAACAGAGCGCCGATCGAGGTGCCGGTCGAAACCGCGTAGATGACCTTCGGGATCGACGGCAGCATGAGAATGCCGAGCGATCCCGCGACCGTGATCACCGCCGCGCCGAAGCGCATCGGGTAGCCGGCCTTTACCATTTCCGGCAGCAGGATCGAGCCAATGGCGATCACCGTTGCAACGCTCGATCCACACACCAGCGCGAACATGGCGCAGGCAATGACGCCGGCGAGCGCAAGGCCGCCGTGCCAATGGCCGATCAGTGAGGTCGCGAAGTCGATCATTCGTTTGGCGACACCGCCACTGGTCAGGAAGTTGCCGGCCAGGATGAAGAACGGGATCGCCATGATCTCGAACTTCTCGATGCCGGTGAACAATTTCAGGGCGATCGCGTCGACCGGGACCGGTGTCATCGTGAAGGTGAAGATCAACACGGTGAGGCCGAGCGCGATCGAGATCGGCATTCCGGTCGTCATCAACGCGACAAGCAGCACGAATATCAGGCCGACGCGCGGTCCAGGCGGCAAGGTGATCAAGCCCGCCATATTGGCGAAGCACAGTGCGGTCAGGAACAGCGGTGAAAGGATGATGATTAGGCCGCCGATGCTGA
Organism: Hyphomicrobiaceae bacterium; assembly: GCA_031367505.1. GTDB lineage: Bacteria > Pseudomonadota > Alphaproteobacteria > Rhizobiales > Hyphomicrobiaceae > JAKFWF01. Next base: position 10,329 of record JANLPY010000618.1, read on the forward strand.
TCGGACCGCGAAACGAGGCGGGGCCGTCCGGGAAGGTCTTGGCTGCGATCGCGCTCATGACCGTACTCCGTGGGCTGTAGTGGCACTGCCAGGGAGTACGCCGCCGGGCACGACCTTTTCGAGGCCTTCTACGTGTCCCTCATCGGCATGTGGCAATTCTCCGGTTCGCGAGAAGTGCCGTGCGACCTGCAGGAAGCGGTAGCTCATAAGGGCGCTCCCTAGCGGAATGGCGAGGAACACGATCCACATCGGCGCCTCTAGGTCGTTGGTCATCGTGCCGTAGTGGAAGGTGTGGATTACGAAGCGCGCGCCGAAGGCCGCGATGATAGCTGTGAACAGCGCGCCCGCCATCATGCCGAAAACGATGACGCGATACTTCGAAGGCGACGTCAGGTTGTTGAGTGCCACGTCGACGCCGACGTGGGCGCCGGTGCGTACGCCATATGCGGCGCCGAACTTGGCCATCCAGACGAACATAATGATGCAGAGTTCCTGCGACCAGGACATATCTATGCCGCTGAAGAACTTGAAGATCGACATGGTGCCGGCCGCGAGTGTGTCGTAGCCGTGCGCCGTCGCCCACTTCGATACGTTGATCGAAACGCCGGTACCGTAGCGATGGATCACCGCGAAAAAGATCAGCAGCGTTGCGATCGCGATCAGCGAGCCAATCAGCCATTCCTCAAGGCGATCGAGAATACCGATGAACTTCGCCACGCCGATGAAGGCGATAATGCCCACCAGAAACAGCAGCGTCTCAATCACTGTTTGATCAATCATCTGCAGCCCATCTCAGTTTCCAACGCTCACGTTCGCACAGTAGGCCGGACATAACGCTTGCCCGGCCTACTGCGCACTTTAGTTATCCTAAGGTCAGCTGGCGATTGACTTCTTCAGCATGTCGACAATTTCCTTACCGACGCGGCTCTCAGCCCAGCCCCACGTCGGGGCCATGGCGTCGCGCCACAGTTTGCGTTGATCTGCGGTCAGCACGTGGATTTCGCTTTTGCCGGATTTCTTGATTTCGGCCAACGCATCGATGTTTTCTTGGATCGCGATTGAGTTGCAGTAATCCGTCGCCTCAGTCATCGCTTTTTCGAGAGCGGTACGGATCTCGGGTGCAAGGCCACCCCAGAATTTGGAGTTGACGATCACGGCATACTGGAGGTGAGCATGTTCGCCAACCGTGATGTGTTTTTGGACTTCGTGGAACTTCTGCGTGAGGTAGTTCGACGGAGTGTTTTCGCAACCGTCAACAACGCCGGTTTGCAGTGCCTGGTAGACTTCGGAGAACGCCATGATCTGCGGAATAGCGCCGAGTTTACGGAAATACTGGTCGGCGATTTTAGAACCGGAAATGCGGATCTTCAGACCCTGCAGATCGGCTGGCGTGATCAGCGGCTTGTTGGCCGATACCATGTGGAAACCGTTATCCCAGAACGCCAGCCCGGTAATTCCTTTCGGCTCCAATTTCTGCATCAGAAATTTGCCGACCTCCCCCTTGATGACTTTGTCGTAGGTAGCATCGTTTGCGAACGCGAACGGAAGGTCCAAACCTTCGAATTCCTTGGCGCCCAGGGGCGCGAATTTCGAAGTCGACGGTGCGAGCATCTGTACGGCGCCGAGCTGCAGCGCCTCGATCTCTTCCTTATCCTTGTAGAGCGATGAGTTTGGATAGACTTCGATCTTGACCTTACCGTTGGTATACTTCTCGGCAAGTTCCTTGAACTTGAGCGAGCCTTTACCCTTAGGCGTGTCGTTGGCGACGACGTGGCTGAATTTGATGATGATCGGCGCTTGCGCAGATGCGACGTGAGGTAGTGCTGCGGCTCCGGCGGATGCCGCGAGCGCGGTCGAGAATTGGCGGCGATTGAACTTCATTATGGATCCTCCGGCTTGTTGTAGAATAGCGCATACCAGCGCTTTGCTCGACGCATAGCAGGCCAGATGGATGACCGCTACCCCGCCTCGCAAAAATTACTGGGTGCGCCAGACTGAGTTAAATTTGGGCGAGTTCAGGCTTGATCGTCCGCTGGTAAGTGGCGCCGATTCGTAACAGTTTCGCCTCCGCGAATGGCCGGCCAACCAACTGAAATCCATTCGGTAGGCCACCGTCGCGCGGATACGGGAGGGTCAACGCCGGCAATCCAAGATAGTTCACTGGACGGCAGTAGAGGACAACCCGGCCCATCGCCGCCTGCAACTGCGGACCGCCTGCAACGTCGAGTGCGGCGATCGTCGGTATTGGATCGGCGAACGTCGGCAGGATGGTTATGTCGGCATGGGCATAGGTCTCGCTGAGGGTGCGCTGCAGCATGGTGCCGCGCGCGCGCAAGGCCGTTTGGTGATCGGCACCGCTGACGAAGTGTCCGAACTCGGTCCGCGCGCGCACCTGCGGCCCAAAGTCGGCGCCGCGCTGCCGCAGATGGCGGCCGTGCGCCGACGCAACTTCAGGCAGTTGCAGGAGTTGCGTTAGCCGGTCGAGCAACGCCCAATCCGGGAATTTAACCGCGACCCGTTTTGCACCCGCCGCTTCAAGCACGCGCAGTGCGGTATCGAGCCGCTTTTGTACTGACGCATCAGCCGTCGCGATCAGGCTCTCGTCGATCCCGATCCGCAAGCCGGTAATTGGCTCGTTGATGTGCCGGGAATAATCAGGCACGGCGCGGTTCGACGCCACGCCGTCACGGCCATCGGCGCCGGCAATCAATCCGAGCAGCAAAGCTAGATCGCCGACGTCGCGCGCGATCGGGCCCACGCAATCGAGCGATGCCGATAACGGCATGGCGCCGGCGCGTGAGACCCGCGTGTAGGTGGGCTTGAGGGACGCGACGCCGCAAGCTGCGGCCGGCAATCGTAGCGAACCGGCGGTGTCTGATCCCAGTGCTGCCGGCACCACGCCGGTCGCCACAGAAATGGCCGATCCCGATGACGAGCCGCCTGTAATATGGGCGAGGTTCCACGGGTTCTTGGCATGGCCTAAAACATAGTTGTGGCCGGTCGGGCCAAACGCGAATTCGGTCAGGTGCAATGCTGCGATCTGGTGGCTGCCGGCCGCTTCGAGGCGCGCGATGACCGTCGCGTCCGTGCTACATGGCTCCGCTTTTCGGATCTTGGCGCCCCAGCTCGGAATGCGGCCGCGCCGATCGAACATGTCCTTGTGGGCGAGCGGTACGCCGTGCAAGGGGCCTAACGCCCGGTTTGCCGTGACCACCGCATCGGCCGCTTTCGCCGCGGCGAGGGCTGTCTCATCCTCGAAGCTGATGACGGCGTTGGTCGCCTCATGAACGCTACGTGCGCGCTTTAATGCTTGTGTCGTGACTTCGAGACTGGTGGTTTGCCGGTTGGCGATTGCGGCAGCAATTGCCGTGATCGAGGCGGAGCGCAGGTCCATGTTCAGTCCTCCTCGGCTTCGAGTGTGGCTGCGAAATCACCGGCGTCGGCCTGCAATGGCAGTTGATCCGACATGACGAGGGCCGCTGCGGCCAATCCTTGCATGTGGCCGGCAATCAACTCCAACCGATCATCGGGGATGATGTGGCCTTCCACGCTCTTGGGCAGAAGCGGGGCGGGCAGCTTGCTCGGCTCAGGCATATTGTTCACTTTCCTCACGGGGCAAAAAGTCCACGATGCCCATCGCGCGCGCGATTATCAAGGCCGTTAATAACTCGTTAACCATGCGCACGTATCACGTTGGCTCGGCTGATCTTGTCGCGCGCTGCCGAAGCCTTTCGCATGTCTTGAAGGACGCGACTAATGCAGACCGTTGCAATTGTTATCCTGGCATTGATGTCGCTGCTTGCCGGCTCCATCATCGAGCCACCGGCCGCGAAGGCCGCCGGGAAGAGCCGGACCGCCAGCACGACAAGCGCCGCCGCCGCCAATCCGGACGATAAATCACCCTATCGCGTTGTCTCGGAAGAATTTTCAACTGAGACGAGCCGCCGCTTTGTCGCCGTGACCCTCACCAAGCGCTTGGCCGAAGCAGAAATCGGGCGCATTGCCGACATCGTTCGATCCAACGAGAAAGCGCCGTTCGAACGTACCGTCATCAATTTCTACCTGCCTGGAATGAAGATCGGCCACGGCGCCTGGGCAACCGCGACCTACAATCCTGCGCTGAAGATCGCCATCATCGGTCTGCGGCTCGACGAAGAGCAAACAGCAATCGCGGAAGCTGCCAGCGATCATCGCGCGCTGGTGGGGGTCTGGTTGACAGCCCCTCCCGCAGCGCCCGGACGCCTGACGATCTACAAGGACGGCGCGCGCATCATCGCTGAGTGGCGCCTGCGCAATGGCAACAAGTCGGTTGAGGAATTGGCCGAGACCCGCGATCCAAAAGGCCGCCGCTTTGCCCCCAAGACCGGGGGTACTGACTATTATTTGCTGACGTGGAATGGCGAGCTTGAACTGCGCGACGGCCACACCGTCACGGCGACCGGCGAGCGCTTGCCCACCGTAGCCGAGAAGCCGGTCGCGAAGCCAACGCCGGTTGCGGTGAAGCATCGTGCTCGCGTTGCCACATCGACTTCGACGACCACTAGCTCCGCGAGCGTCAGCCAAGCGCTATCGGACAAGCTGTTCAAGAATTGAACGCGGCGGCGGTCAAAGCGCCGTCTGCCACTGCATCGCAATTTCCCGATAGCCATTGCCCGCCCGCTCGACGTGGGCGAGGCTCGGGAACGGATAATGGAAGCCCTGCACCGGCATGCGCTCGGCCGGCGATCCCGCTAAGCCCTGCAACATCGAAATGGCTGGAATGGCGGCACCGGCGGCCAATACGTTGCGGCGTGAAAGACGAGGCATGGCGGTTGCTCCCAAGTGATGACTAACCGCACAATGCAGCGCGTGATGGCCGAGGCGAATAGTGGTTTTTTCGACGTGCCGCTCAGGCCGGCACTTCGTCCGGCGTTGGGTGCGGTAGGACTTCCTCCTCGGTCGGCTCGGTGAACCCGCCCTCCTTGACGAGGCGCGAGAACAATCCCCCTTGCGCCACCAGCGATCTGAATGTGCCGCGCTCGATAATATGTCCTTCGTCGAGCACGAGGATCAGGTCAGCGTTGGCAACCGTCGATAGACGGTGGGCGATGATGAAAGTGGTGCGTCCCTGCCGGAGCGTGTCGAGTGCACGTTTGATCTTGCCTTCGGTCTCGGTGTCGAGCGCGCTCGTCGCCTCGTCGAGGATCAGGATCGGCGCGCTTTTCAGAATTGCCCTTGCGAGGGCGATCCGTTGACGCTCGCCGCCGGAAAGACCGGCACCGCGTTCGCCAGCAACGAAGTCGTAACCGCCTTCCTTGCGCTCGATAAACTCGTGGGCCTCGGCCAGACGTGCCGCGTCTCGGACTTCCTCGTCGGTTGCTCCCGGGCGCCCGATGCGGATGTTTTCAGCGATCGAGCGGTTGAATAACCCAGCCTCCTGGAACACGACGGCAGTCGAATGCCGCAGCGAATTGAGGGTCACATTGCGGATGTCGCGGCCGTCGACGATGATCCGGCCCTGGTCGGGATCGCGGAGGCGCTGCAGTAACGCGAGTGTCGTCGATTTGCCCGACCCCGTGGGGCCAACGAGTGCAATCGTTTGGCCCGGCTCGGCGCTGAAGTTGAGATCGAATACGCCTTGCTTGCTGGTGCCATAACGGAAACTGACGTTCTCGTAGGAGACCGCGCCGCGCGGGTTGGTCAGTTCGGCAGCGTCCGGTTTCTCGGTAATCGCGACGCTTGCATCCATCAGGTTGAAATACGAACGCAAGGTGGGGGCCTGCATGAATATGCGGGCGACGAAGCCCGACAGCTGGTCCAGTTTGCCGATCAGGAGGCCGGCGAAACCGACAAAGGCGACAATTTCGCCGACCGTCATCTCGCCGCGCGACTTCAAAATTGCACCGAGTGCAAACACGCAGACCATCGTGACTGTCGAGGCGGCCCGCGAAAGAACCGTCGATAAGCCCCACCACGTCAACACCGGATACTGCGCCGTCAGCAACTTGCCCATCAACCCGCGCAGAGCCGCGGCTTCGGCTTGAAGTCGCGCGTAGCTCTGCACGACGGTGACGTTGCCGAGCACGTCGCCAACGCGTCCCAACACCTCGATGTGATAGCTTTCCACCGCTGCCTGGCCATCATAGGTGCGATTGACCGTCACCACGTTGATCGCTGCATAGATCACCGCCAGTACCGCAAGCAATGCCGCCATCCGCCAATCCATGTAGATGGCCGTGGGCACCAGGAAAAGTATGCTGACGGCCGCCGATAGTTGTTCGCGCAGGAATGTCAGCCAAGTGTGGAACAGCATGTCAGTGCCGGTCAGAATATTGCGAACGACCGCGCCTGAACCCTTCTCGGCGTGATAGCTGATCGGCAGCGTGATGGCCCGGTCGAACGCGCCGCTCATCGCCGCCAGCCGCCGCCGGTGGGCCATGCGGTCCGCAAACACAGCGACGATGACGCTCGATGCGATGCCGAAAAGCCCGATGCCCGCCCACATGACGATGGTGTCGAAAGATGGCGTATCTTTTGACAGTGCATCGACGACGCGCCCAAATAGCAAGGGTTCGGCCAGGCCGACGATGGCCAGCGCGCAGTTTGCCGCCGCCAACCATAGTGCGGTCGATTTCTCCGAGCCCAGCATTCCGATGGCGCGGATGTAGATGCGTATCAATTCCATGGGTGGCAGCGATCCTGCGTCGGTCTCAAAGCTTGGTGAAGATGGGCAACGTCTTATACACACCAGCCGGGCTAAGCACCTTCGCTTTTACCAACTCGCCGAACACACGCTCGGCGACGTCAAATGCGTAGGAGCCGGAGTAAAACAACATCTGTCCGCCGGGCTTCAAGCGATCGGCCAAAACGCGGGTCATTTCAAGATCCGTCAAGGCGCCATACGCATCGTTCTTTTCCGAGCGGAATTCGCCAACGTGAAACAGAGTTACGATGTCGAACATCGGCAACAATCGGCGGTCGAGCTGATAGATGTCGCCGAAGTAGGCTTTGTAGGTGAAGCCCAAGCGCGGTTTCTCGATCAGCATTTTTACGTACGCGTCGTATTCCGCCGGTGACGCGGTAATGCCGAGCACCGCATTGTTCGAACCATCCTCGGCGGTTTTCAAACCGACGATGTGGTGACTGCCGGTACCGAAGTGAAAGATCGACTGATCCTTGATTTTCTTCTCCTCGAGCCACTCGAGGAAATGCATATCGCAGGGGCATTCCGCGAGGCGCAGATCCCAGCTCTGATCCCAGAAGTGCAGCATTGAATTTCCCTTTCGTCGTTGTTGAGTGCTTTGCCTGGCGTGATCGATTGATTGCTATTAGGCGGGCACTGGTTCGGGTGAAATCGCAGTCGCGGCAGCCCCGGGCGCCTGACATCGTGGTGCCACCGGCCCGAGCGAAATCCGTGTCGTAAACTCGTCGCCGGGCGATGGCACTTGCGTAAACGAGATGACGGCGGTTTGCGGCAACTCCTGACGCAGGCTCTGCAACAAGTCGCGCCGTCCCGCATCGTCGAGCGCGCCGAGTGCCTCATCGAGCAACACGATGTCAGGCCGCTGAACGAGAATGCGCGCAATCGCCAGCCGCTGCATTTCACCGTTGGACAAGGCGTGATCCCAGCGAACGGTTTCGTCGAGGCGGTGCTGCAGATTGGCCAATCCAGCCCGGCGCAAAGCCGCGGTATAGTCCGCGTCGGCAATCAACCCCGTGCCGTTCGGATAGCGCAACGCATTGCGCAGCGTCGTCGTCGGCACATAAGGGCGTTGTGGGACCACGAAAAGCGTGGCCGCGCTAGCACGTGAGATCGTTCCTCGTCCCCACGGCCAAAGTCCAGCGATCGCCCGCACGAGTGAGGTTTTGCCGGTCCCCGACATGCCGCTGACGATCACGTGTTCGCCGGGCAGTGCTGCGAAGGTGACATTGCTGACGAGGTCATTGCCGGCCGGATCGCTTATCGAGACCGCGTTCAACCACAAGCCCGCTGACGTTGCGGTTTGCAGGGCAAGGCGTGGCGCATGTATGCCGGCCACGCCCAGACGGGCATCGATATTGTCGGAGGCATCGGTCAATTCGATGATGCGGCGCGCCGAGGCATACCAGTCGGCGATCTTGTTGTAGTTGTCGACGATCCACGAGATCGCCACCTGCACCTGCACGAAGGCACCGGCCAATTGCGTAACGTCGCCGAGGGTGAGGTCGCCGGACAGGTATTTCGGCGTGGCGATGAGCAAGGGGAAAATCGGCACCAGCGGGCCACTGGCATTGGTGATCCAAGTCAGATTGCCATGCTGGCGCACGATGGCGAGCCAGCGGCTGACGTTGGTATCGTAGAGGGCGTTGGCGAAGCGTTTTTCGTCCGCTGCGCCGCGCGACAGCGCAATGCTCTCGGCGTTGTCACGGACGCGCATCAGGGCGAAACGGAAATGGCCTTCGGCTTCGTTCTTGGTCACCACCGATCCAACCAGCGGCCGGCCGACCCGCAGCATCAGGCAGGAAGCAACGATGCCGTAGAGCAAGGCGGCCAACACCATGTAAGCCGGGATAATGATCGTGCTGCCACCGGTCTTGACGCTCAGCGACCCACCGACGGACCACAGAATACTGATGAATGTGGCCGCGCCGATAATCGCCAGGAAAAGGCCAATGCCGCAATCGACCAGCAACTCGGTCGCCCAGCGGGTATCGTCGGAAATGCGGTACTCAGGGTTGGCAGGCTCGGTGCGCAAAAGCCCCATATGATAAAACCGTTGACGGTCGATCCAGCGGTCGATCAGCTGGCGTGTCACCCATTCGCGCCAGCGCACTTGCAGCGTCTCGCGTGAACGGACGATCCCGACGCCGACTGCGGCCATTGCAGCGATGATCACGCCAAGTACCAGAACGGCTTGGCCCAGGCTTGCTGCGTCCTTGGCGCCAAGCGCATCGAAAAACCACTTGTTCCACACATTGAGGGCGTAGGTGGCAGCGATACTCAGGCTAAGGCACGTCAGTAGCGCCAGCGTGATCATCCATGCCCGGCGGCAATGCTCACCGCGCCAGAAGCCGCCCGATAGCTTCGCGAAAGCCAGGATCACGCGCCGGTCGAGCGTGAGCGTTGGGGCATCCGGAGCGGCCGGTTGAGGTGTGGTCATATGGCGTCAACCGGGTCCAGATGAAAACTCGACGAAACGATGCTCGGTATAAATCAACCGCGCGGGCCGTGGATAAGTCCGCCAGCACACGTGTACTCGCGGTTTCAGGAACAGGATTTTCGCTGAACGGTCAATGAACGGATAAACTATCGGTCGCGCAATTGTCTGATTGCACCGGCGAGCGGGGTAAAGGTTAAAGTCACGCGATGACGGCCGGCTGGAACTTCGACGGCTCGAAACAGCACATTCGCTTGCAAAATTGGCGCTGCTTGATCGTC
>JANLPY010000279.1:0-2588 GCA_031367505.1 Hyphomicrobiaceae bacterium
ACCACTTCACCCTGTGCATGCCCGAGTAGCATATCGCCATCAGAAATTGTCGAGAGCTCAATCCCTTGCGCGAGGTCGGGGCCACTCAGCTTTGGCTCCTCGTTGCTCATTTTGTCCTCCTAACGGATTGGCTTGTCAGAAATGTCTCACGAGCGGACAACCCGACGACAAACACGAACGATGTGAACGTGGAGCAGCGAAGCCAACCTTAATTAAGGAAGAACGCTCGATGCCGTTATGGAACCACGAATCTCGGTAGCGACTCTAACGCAGCGGTCATGCGTTGGTTCCAATAACATTAACTAGCTTCCATGTTCCGCAACTTACAGCAATTGTCGGACAAGGCGGAGGCTCATTCCATGAGCATTGATCCGGATCAATCTCATGGCGCAATGTTCCGCTTTTTTGGAAATCGGCGAATCGCCGCCTAGCCATTAACCACGCAGTCGGATACATTAACCAAAATCGCGGAAACGAGGGGGACTCTCGAAAATTTCGTCATTCGCAAAGAATGCCAGCAACCCATCGACATCACGCGACTTCGCCAGTTCATGCCACTGATCATAAATGCGATCCCAGTGAATTTTTTTGGGCGGAAGACTTCCAGGTCTGCAAGATTTTTGATGCGCTTTCTACGCAACCCCGAAAGTGCCATCGCAGGCAAAGGCAATAACTCCAGAAACATTGATACCACCCAACCCCAAGTCTAACAGCGGCACTTCACTACATGCGATAGCGACCGTCAGGGTGGTGGCGAAGCCGAAGCGGCGGCACGCTTTGCGGAGTCCGACCCTTTACGGGTTGATGGCGTCAGGCTATTGGCCGGACCAAGGATAAGCGCCAAAGATGTGGGGGTTCAGTTCCCTCTCCGTCGTGGCTGGATTTGATGCCGACGCGAATTTAGGTCTGAACGGTCCGCCAAATTGCGGTTACGCTGTTCGTGCCTCGCGATAGATTCGTGACAGTCCGCTTCTGAATTTAAAAGCGCAAAAGCGGAACAAAAGTACGCACAGCGCGTTTACTCGGTGAGCGAATACGCTCGGCATCTTTTGTGCTTGAGTGTTGCGGTCGCGGCACAAAAGCTTAACCCGCGCCGTCAGCTATGTCGTTCCCCATCTGGTCAGTTAATTTTGATCACCAAGGATCAAATGCACGGATGAACAATAAGTTCCCAAGAATTCCTCATTTAGAACAATTTTGTTGAATCCAACTTTTGGCCTATTGGATCTTTTTTCATTGGATGCCCAGTATGGGCAGCCGTTCACACCCGTAGTATGCTGACTCAGCGCTCGCCGATGCGCATCAGCGGCACGATTCCCGCCTATAGCGGCATCCAATGATTGAGAAGAAGACGATCATCCGCACCGGCGAGCGCGTCTTCCAACGGTTCGGGGGCATCAGGTGCGCGGGTTTCTCGGTCATCGGCTGCTCGCTGTCTGGCCGGGACAGTTGGGTCTGTCAGGCGCTCAGCTTGGTAAGCGCAGAGCCCTTGTGGGCGGCGATATGGTCGGTCTTGCTGCTCTTGATCTCATATTGTGGCGACTCGGCGCTCGCGCGATGCGTGTGGCCCTTGTAGTCGAAGTCGTCGGTATGAACCCGGATGATCGTGCCGCTGACGTGACCGGCTTCTGAATTCCACCCGACCCTATCTCCCACCCTGAATCGCTCAGACATCCTCACCTTTCCTGACGACTCTCGCTAGCCTATTCTCAATCGGAGTGTAAGACCCCATCTATCAGATATGAAGACGCTCGATTCTTTACTGAGAGAGGTTCGCGCCTGCCGCGCCTGCGCCGGTATACTGCCGTTGGGTCCGCGACCGATCGTCCAGATATCGGCGACAGCGCGCATCCTGATCGCCAGCCAAGCGCCAGGAACGAAGGTGCACGACAGCGGCATTCCCTTTGCCGACGCCTCGGGGGATCGCTTGCGTGAATGGATGAGTGTGCCGGACGACACATTTTACGATGAGCGCAGTATCGCGATTCTGCCGATGGGGCTGTGCTATCCCGGTCGCCTGCCAGGCGGTGGCGACGCGGCCCCGCGTGCCGAATGCGCGCCGCTGTGGCGTGACCGCCTGCTGTCGCATATGCCCGGCCTGCGGCTGACCTTGCTAGTCGGTGCACACGCCCAGACCGACGCGTTGGGGCGGGGCAAAATGACCGAGCGGGTGATGGCCTTTCGCGATCATCTCCCCGCCATCTTTCCGCTGCCGCATCCCTCGTGGCGCTCACAGCATTGGGCCGCGAGGAATCCGTGGTTCGATGCGGAAGTGCTTCCCGCACTGCGCGAAGCGGTTCGAGATGCGCTCGCATGACGTCGGCCGAACTTCAACCTGTGTATACGATCGGCCACTCGACGCGGACCATTGTCGAGTTCGTCGAGCTGCTTCAACAGGGTAGGATCGAACTGGTCGTGGATATCCGCAGCATTCCGCGATCACGGACCAATCCCCAGTTCAACCTCGATGCGCTCCCCGAAGCGCTCTCAAGCTGGCAGATCGGCCATACGCGGATCGAGGAACTGGGCGGGCGCCGTAGAAAGTCGAAGACGGTGCTGCCCGAGGTCAACGGCTTCTGGACCAACCA
>JANLPY010000280.1:0-3003 GCA_031367505.1 Hyphomicrobiaceae bacterium
ATCTGCAAATTGCAATGGTCGGTATCATATTTTCAATCAATAACTCCAGAATTAATCATCTGATGATTGCTCTTAGCGATAGCAGGTTCACACTTGAAGTGAACATCGTTAGAGCGACGTTTCTGGTCGGCGCAAGTGTCGTGGGTTACTATGTATATGGCGCTCTGGGCGTCATATGGGCGTTTTCGCTTGTTGAAGTCAGTGCGCAGATTTTTGGCTGGTGGCGGCTTCGCGCAAAGAGGCTGCTTCGTGTCAGGTATGAAGCGATGATTTTGGGTGCCGTCATTGCGTCCTTTGCCGCTGGGGTGGTTTTGGCTCAGATGAGCAGCCTTGCGAGCATGAGCGTTGAAGTGGGACGGGCGGTGAACTGATGCGGGTCAGGACGGGTCTTACGGCCACGATCAAGGGTCTAGTCAACTTGCTTTCTAAGGCAACGCGTACGCAAGGCCGATGCCAGGAATGGCGCGGTCCAAAGCGATGATTCAGGACCTCAAGACGGCTGTCTATGCTCTGACGGCGCTTACCGCCGGATTGGTGCTTCTCGCGGCGCTTTGCACGCCTTCCTATCGAACGCTCGTATTTCGCCGGTTTGTGCCTGCAATCGTTGTTACCCAATCGCTAGCCTTTCTCGCTCCCACGCTTTGGCTGTTTCACGTTCTGGCGGCGGCCGCCGTCCCACTCTTTGCCAGAGAGCGGAGCCTTGTCGCACCCGTTTACCTGTTCCTCTTGCTCACCTTGCCAGGTCTGGAGGGCGAGCTACACATGGGTGGCGTCTACATAATCACTTCCGGACTCGGCACCTCGCTAGGGATCGGCGCGGTGATCGGCATGGCGATCTTCAGGTCCGCCGGAACGCGAAACGCGTTGCGGTTCGACACCCTGATCGCCGTTCTGTGGCTGCTTTCGGTCATTACGGTCGCCCGGGAGACCAGTCTGACCAACTACTTGCGCGTAGCTGCCGACCAGGCTCTGGTGCTCGTGCTTCCGTACCTGATCGTCAGCCGCACGGTACGGACCGCACGCGGCCTGCGCCTTGCCTTCTTCGCGCTGATCGCGGCCACCCTCGCCTTGTCCAGCCTCGCGATTTTCGAGGCGCTGCGGACGTGGCCGATCTATGGCGCGGCCTACCAGCATTTCGGGATATCCAGGGGAATCGGAGATGGCGCAAAAATGCGCGCCGGCTTCCTGCGCGCACCCGGTCCGTTCGCCGAAGCGACCTCGTTCGGGCTGTTTCTTGCGCTGGGCTTCCTCTCAACGTGCGGCGGACGGCTTTTTTTTGCGTCGCGCACGGGTTGGCTTGTCGGGCTGGGGCTGCCGGCCTTGGGGCTTCTCGCTCCCCAGTCGCGAGGTGCATGGCTGGGAGCTGTCGTCGGCCTTCTGGCGCTCACCTGGTATCGTCGGGACTGGGGCGGATTGGTGAAGCAGGTCGGGGCGGCAGCAGTGCTGTCCGCAGGCGCGGTGGTCGCAAGTTTCGCGAGCGGTGCGGTAGCTACCCTCTTCGAATCCTATGACAGGCTGGCCGTCAAGACCGATTATCGTTCCGACTTGCTTCGTCGGGGCCTGGAAGAGTTCTGGAAGCATCCGGTTCTTGGGGAATCCTCGGCCGCGGTATTTCGCGCGCTCGAGGACCTGCGGCAGGGCGAGCAAATCATCGATTTCGTCAACACCTATCTCTACGTCGCGTTGATCGGCGGAGGCGTCGGACTCGCGTTCTACTTGCTGGTGATGCTCGTTCCATTGGGGGGGGCGCTCGGCGCGCGGACCAAATCGAAAGCTTCCGATCAACCGCTGGGGGCCGTCGCGTTCGCCATGCTGGTGAGTGTTCTCGTGATGCTTGCTTTTACCTCGCAAAGCGGAAAGACCACGTTCATGATTGTTTTCCTGATTGCAATTTTGGGGCAATCGTCGGCCTTGGAAGGGGATAGGCGGTCGTCTCGCCGTAATCCGGCAACCGGGGTGGTGTCCGTCGGGGAGCGGGCGAGGTGATGGCTCCAGTCTTGCTGCGTGGGGTTCAAGCATGCGCTGGCACCCGTTTGCCTGACGCCTGCTCCCCCACAGAACGTGCCACGGGATCGCCGCACCGAGCCAATTCCGGGTCGAGCTCCTATGACGAGCGGTAGTCGATTATCGACCAATTTTGGGCCGTGGCGGCCCCCTTCTTCACCTCCGATGTAAGCCGGGCTGAATGGCGATGGATCGATGACTTTGTCGTCGACGGCCACCACAAGTTCGTCAAGGTCGCAGCCGCCGATGCCGATCGGCACGCGTGGCACGCGCGGCGCAGCGGGGCGACCCCTGCAACGAAGTGGTTGGGAATACCTCGCCTAGGCCAATGCCGGCCAATCCGGCGACGTGGACGGGATCGTAACGGTGTTTCCCCAGCTGGCGGCGTGCGCTGGCGCGCAAAAGCTCTTGTCTCGATGAGGGCACGCTTCTGTGTGGTTCCTTTTGCGGCTGTCGAAACCGCATCGGGGCAATTTATTGTGGTCGAGGCCATGCGGCTTGGGCGTCCGATAGTCGCACCCCCGGAGCGCCGACAAGATCGATTGCAGTGCTGACGGCGAGACCGGATTGCTGATCGATAAAGGCGACCACGACAAGTTGCACGAAGCCATTCTCGACCTTTGGGAGAATGGGCAGCGCCGCGCCGCGCTCGCTTCAGCGGCAACAAGGTTCGCCGATGCAAGTCTTTCGGACGTGGCTGCTGGGCTCGCCCTCTCGAGGGTCCTTGACGGGGTAAATGGCACTTGACGTCCTAAAGCCCGATCCGTTCGGATTTCCTCCCGGCCCAACGGGCCGCGGATATCGGACACATGCCGACTAGTGTCGCCGTGACCCTTTACCAGCCGTCCCCTTTACCAAAGGTACCCGTTCCAGAGGATGGATCGGGAGTTGGCTGCCCAGGTGTTTTGTGGGGCTTGGACCATGGCGGCGGCGCAGGTCGGTTTGTCGGTGCAGGCGAGCAGGGAGAACAGCTGGGAGCTGGTGATGGGGTTGGGGAAG
>JANLPY010000282.1:0-11289 GCA_031367505.1 Hyphomicrobiaceae bacterium
GCCGAACGCACCCGAGCCTCTTTGCGCATTGGCCACTATGCCATGGCAACGGCCGAACATCGGGAGCCGTGTGAATCGAGAGGTTCACGCACGGTTCTAGGAGCGCCTGGGGGTGAAAGTCCCCTGGGCGACTCGACAAAATTGAGCATTCCACCACGCGGAAGCCTACGTCGGTTCAACTTACGGGAGCGGACACAGTGCAGCTGGGCAAACCAGAGCCTTATAGAACTTGAGCCAGATCCTTTGTGTAACGATCTGCGGGGTGAAGGGCGCAGTAACAACCTGATGTCGAGGCACTGCTGAGGCACTGCGAGACGTTCGAGAATTTTGAGACGAGCTAAGTTGTTGATTTTATTGGCTGGGGAACTAGGATTCGAACCTAGACAGGCAGAGTCAGAGTCTGCAGTCCTACCGTTAGACGATTCCCCATGCCGGGTGCGCCGCACATATTGCCGTGGGTGCCGTTGGCTCTTAACAGGCCGCGGCGGGGGCCGCAACCTTGTTAGGAGCTGTTTTGTGACCGGCACGCGGGTGACGGCGCTGGCTCCCCAAAATAAGCGGTTTTTACGGTATGACGCGCCCGGCACGCAGTTCGTCGAAGATGCGCATGAACATCTCTTCGGTATCGACGACGTCGTGGAAGCCGAATTGGCGGGCTTTGGTCATGCTGTTTATCATGTCGTAGCCGGAGCCGAAGACACTATCGCCGAACTTCCATGCAACAAGGTTTTCATACGGGATTGGTTGTAACCCGTGCTGTTGCACAAGCTGACTCCACAAAGTCGCCTTGTCGCGCATGGTTTCGACGAGCGAGATATGCTTTTGCGGGCCCACTTCCATGGCGAAGTGACGCGCGATCCGTGGCCACAAATCCTTCCAACGGAAGATATCGCCGTTGGTGATGTTGAACGCCTGATTGCCGCATCGAGGCTCGGTCGCCATCCAGGTCACGGCTTTAGCCAGATGTCCGGCGTCGACACACTGATAGAGCGCGTTGTAATTCGCCTCTGTACCCGAAAAACTCAATGGTTGGCCAAGGGCTTTCGAGATCGATGCATAGACGGCGATGACGTTGACCAGGTTCATCGGATTGCCGGTGGCAAACCCGCAGATCGCGTGCGGACGAACTGTCGTCCAGTACCACGATTTGCCGCGCTGTCGCTGGGCGATAAAATCCTGCTGATCGTGATAAAAGTTCGGGCCCGGCCCGCGAGGATCGTCTTCCTTGGCGGGCGTTTTGAATGGCCCGATATGACTGCCGTACCATTTCGTGCCGTGCATCAAGTTGACGTGCTGCAGAGCGGGCGACACCGGCTCGATCGCGTCCATAACATTGGTCAACATCGCATTGTTGGGTGCGGTGCCGTCGGCCCATGTCGCGCGCTCGACGTAGGCCGAGTAAAACACATGCGTGATACCCAGCGGTTTTCCGAGCTTCGCGCGCGCATCGGATGCATCCAAAAGATCGACCGGAACATGAGCGTAAGTGCCTGGTAAATCAGGCGTGCGGCGCGACACCGCCGTCACCTCCCAATCGCCCAGCCTCAAAAGGTGGCGCATCATGTTGCGGCCGACGACCCCGGTGGCGCCGACCACGAGCGCGCGCTTGTTGTGCGTCATCTCAAGTCTTTGCTTTCGTCTTGGCCAGGTGCCGCATCATCGCGTCGATCGCCAGGAAATAGGAGTCAAGACCGAAGCCCGAGATCATGCCAACCGCCGCCTTGGCCGTGACCGAGTGCATGCCACGGGTGTCTATATTGGTAATATGGATCTCGATGGCGGGCGCTTTGATGCCGCGCAGACAATCGCACAACGAATGGCCGGCGTAGTGAAATCCAGCCGGATTATATAGCAGCCCATCAAGGCCCGCGCGCACCGCCTCATAGATCCAACTGATCGCCTCGCCCTCGATATTGGTGTAGCGAATGTCCAACGTGATCGCCCGCCGCTTTGCTTCGGCCAGCAGCATCTCATCGAGTTGAGCGGCAGTCGTTGTGCCGTAAAGTTCGGGCTGACGCTGGCCGAGCCATTCCATGTTTGCGCCTTGGATCAACAGTAGTTTGGTCATATCGCACTCCGTTCGTAGGCACAGATGAAACTGTAGATGCCGATGGGCCCAAGGCCTGAGCGCCCAAGTGCCGGCGGCGACTGATTTTTGAATTGGGCGGCGATTTGCTCGGCATCTGCGCGACGAACGCATTCGATGAAGAGCACGCCAGGGACCGACGCGTCCGGGCGGCCACGGAGCTTCATTTCATTGGTGTTGGCCGGCGTTTGTAGATTGCTTGATGCCCAGACGTGAACTCTGCAGACGCCGTCTTGGTTTGCTAATTCGGTGGCAAAGGTTGTGGCGGACGCGCGATCGGCTAATGGCTCGGCGAAGCGCAACGTGACGACATGCGAGCCGCTCAGCAGACCCGCGCTCGCGACGATTTCGCAAACCGTGCGGTTCATATTGCGGAAATAGGTCATCGACTTGGTGGTGGCCGGCGTCGGATTTTGTTGGCGCTCCATGTAAGCAGCCGATGCCAGAACGTCTGCGTCGTCGACCTCATAGTACGTAAAGAATTGCGGTGCACCGTCGATCGCTTCGTAGCGGCGGCCAAAACGGAATCCTGGGATATCGACACGTTCGAGGATGTGTTCGCGAATATACCAGCGCTCGTAGTGGTCGCGCCCCTCGGGCTCGCAATCATTCCAAAGTACCAAGATTGCACTCATGATCAGTTGCCCTTTGGTTGAAGGTATTCGGCGTTGTGAGCACCAAGAACCGGTGCCGCAAGCGCAATGGGATTAGTCGAACGGAACGCTTGATCGATTGGCACGGGTAAAGCCGTTATCGTCGCGCCGTCATCGTTGACAAGCTTGTGTTTGAAAAGCCCGCGTGCCTGGAAGTGGGGATCCCTCATCGCCTCTTGCAGCGTGCCAACGATTGAGCAGCAACAGTCCTTACCCGCAAACCGGCCGCGCCAGTAGTCGCTCGTTTCACCAGCGATGATTGTTGCGACGCGCACGGTGGTCGCGACCGGATCATTCTGGTCGATGCATAAGGCCGCCTCGAGTTCGATCAGCTCGCAAAATGTATCCCAGAATTTCTGCTCGATCGCGGCGACCGCCACCATCCGCCGGTCACGCGCGGGGTAAAGCCGATAGCGTGGCGTGCCGCCGGCAACCAAACCTGTCGCATTGCCCGGCCAATCGTTCGCGACCTGTCCTTCGCCCATCGCCCAATACATGAACGTGAACAGATTGTCTGTCATCGCGATGTCGAGGTGACGCCCCTTGCCGGATCGCACACGCTCTTGCAGCGCAAGCAAAATGTTGAGCACGGCTGGATAGGTGCCACCAGCGATATCGGCGATCAGTGCCGGTGGAATAACAGGCACCTCGGGAGTTCCCATCGACAACCCCAACAGACCGGTATCGCCGATGTAGTTGAGATCGTGTCCGGCCACGTCGCGCTTCGGCCCGGTCTGCCCATAACCGGTGATCGAGCAGTAGATGATACGCGGATTAACGGCAGCGACCGCCGCGTAGTCGATGCCAAGACGCGCCATCACGCCGGGGCGGAACTGTTCGAGGATCACATCGGCGCGCGCGATCAGCGGCATCAGTTGGTCGATGTCCGATTTCTTCTTGAGATCCAAGGCGAGGCTCTTCTTCCCCCGATTGAGCATCGCGAAGTTGACGCTATCCCGGCCCCAGGCTGGCGGATAGCTGCGCATGTCTTCGCCAGTCCCCGGTCGCTCGATCTTGACGACTTCGGCTCCAGCTTCGGTCAAGAACAGCGATGCCATCGGCCCCGGCAACAGCGTCGAGAAATCCAGAACGAAAATTCCCTCGAGCGGGCGCATCAGTTGTCCTCACGGCACTGGGTTGAAAGCAGGGTCGGCCATCTTGCGGCATTGCCGCGTTCGTGGCGGCAGGATACATGATCTGGCAATCTGGACCAGAGAGGCTACTCATGGCTCGCGACATCATCATTGCCCCGTCGATTCTGTCGGCTGATTTCGCGAGGCTCGGGGACGAAGTCCGCGCCATCGATGCGGCCGGCGGCGATTGGGTCCATGTCGACGTCATGGACGGGCACTTCGTACCCAACATAACGATCGGCCCCAACGTCGTCGCTGCATTGCGCCCGCACACAAGCAAGATCTTCGATGTCCATTTGATGATCTCGCCCGTCGATGCCTACATCGAGGCGTTCGCCAAGGCTGGATCAGATATTATCACTGTGCATGCGGAGGCGGGCCCGCACCTCGATCGGACGCTGCAACTTATCCGCTTGCTCGGCAAGAAGGCGGGCGTGGCACTCAACCCTTCGACGCCGGAGAGCGACATCGCCTATGTGCTCGACCGGGTCGATCTGATCCTGGTGATGACCGTGAATCCTGGCTTCGGCGGGCAGAGCTTCATTCCGGCGATGGTGGAAAAAATCAAACGCGTGCGATCGATGATCGGCACGCGCGATATCCATCTGGAGATCGACGGTGGCGCAACACCCGAAACCGTAAAGGCCGCCGCCGCCGCCGGGGCGAACGCGTTTGTCGCCGGTTCAGCCGTTTTCACCGGCGGCAAGTACGCCGGGAATATTGCTGCGATCAGAAAGTCGGCTGAGGCAGCGAGGGGCAAGTAACCCGCTCCGTATCGTATCGGAGCTGGGCTCTCGTTCTTCACTGTTTCAACCCGGTACCCCAGCGGCGATGCAGGAAGCGTTCCCACGGTGAGAACAGCAGCTTGTCGGCAACGAGACCGATGACGACAATGACGATCATGATGCCGATCACCTGATCCATGGCGCTGAGTTCGCGCCCGTAATGCAACAAATGGCCGAGCCCGAAGCCGGTCAGGATCGTCACATAAATCTCGGCCGCCATCAGCGAGCGCCACGCGAATGCCCAGCCCTGCTTCATGCCACTGACCAAAAACGGCAGCGATGCCGGTACGATCACCCGCGTCCACTTGTGCAAGCCGTTTGATCCCATCGTGCGTGCGGCACGAGCGTAGATTGGTGGAATGGAGCGAGCTCCGGTATCGGTCGCGATGAGCACCGACCACATCGTGCCCATGATGACAACGAACAGCATCGCAGTCTCGGTCTGCCCGAACCACAACAGCGCCAACGGGATCCAGCACACGCTCGGTAGTGTCTGTAGCCCGAGTGCGAGCGCGCCGAGCGTGTCCTCGAAGAAGTGCGACGTGCTGGTCAGCAAGCCAAGCGGCAGCCCAAGCGCCACACCAATGAAATAGCCGATCAGAAGCCGGCGCATTGTGACAATGCTGGCCTCTCCCAGAGTACCGTCGAGGGCCGCACCCCACAAATACTCGGCGACGCTTTGCGGCCCCGGCAAAAGTACCGGCGACCAACGGCCACTCATTACGGCTGCCTGCCATATCGCGATGAGAACTGCAAAGAAGATCGAGGCATTGATGACGCGTCTCATACGTCGGCCTCTTCCGCGATGTATCCTTTGAGTGCCGATGTGATCGTGCGTGCGTAGTGGGCGAGTTCCGTGCTGTTGATATCGCGTGGACGCGGCAACGGAATTTCGAATTGTTCACGCACGCGGCCCGGATGGGGCGACAGCAGCACGACGCGATCACCAAGGCATACGGCTTCCCGCACGTTGTGGGTGACCAGGAGGATCGTTTTGCGACGAGCTTGCCAGATGCGCTGGATGTCGCTGTACAGCTGTTCTCGGGTCAATGCATCTAGCGACGCCAAGGGTTCGTCCATCAGTAGTACGTGCGGATCCGGCGCCAGGGAGCGGGCCAGCGCCACTCGCTGCTTCATGCCGCCTGAAAGTTCATGCACGTTGGCGTGAATGAATTTGGACAATCCAACGAGATTTAGATGCTCGTGGGCGATGTCGAGCCGTTGTTTCTTGCTCAGTTCCGGCTTTAATTTTAGGCCAAACATGACGTTGCCCAGAACTGTCAGCCAAGGGAATAACGCGGCCTCCTGAAACATCACCAGACGATGCCGTCCTGGTCCTTCGACCGGTTCGTTGTCCGCCAACACACTTCCTATGTCCGCCCTTGTCAGACCGGCGATGATATCGAGAAGTGTCGATTTTCCGCAGCCGCTGGGCCCGACGAGGCAGACGAATTCCCCGTCCGCAACTGACAATGAAATGTTATCGAGCGCGTGCACTTTCGCACGCGGCGTTTTGAACCATTTAGATACGCCTTCGACCGCCAGCTTGGCCGTCGGTGCGTTCGTCCGAACTAGCATTTCCATCAGCGGATCTCGATCAGGCGCGCCAGATCAGGGGCTCCGCGCAAAAATCCAACCGCCTGCGCACTGGCAACGAACTTGTCGAGTTGAGCCCGCGTTACGTCGTTGGTCAAGACGATACGTTTCCAAGCCCGCTCGACAAGCTCGGGCGCAATTGGAGCACGCATCTCGGCGCCAATCTCGGCCCTCACCATGGCTTGGGCTTCGCCCGGATGGGCCGCGATCCACTCCGTCAGTTCGCGGTGCGCCGCAACGAACTTGGCGACCAACTCACGGCGCGCTTCGAGGAACTTGACGCCTGATACCAGCACCGTCGTTACGGCATCCGTCTCCTCCACTAATACTTTTCCTTGTGCCTCAGTCTCCAACCGCGACACCCACGGCTCGACGGTCCATACGGCATCGAGCTGCTTTTGCTTGAACAGTGAGAGTTGATCGGGATTAGCGGTTGGCAGCACCTGTGCATCACCGCCGGTCTGGGTAATCTTCAACCCGCCGGTGCTCAACCAAGCACGCGCCGAAACGTCCTGAGTATTGCCAAGTTGCGGCGTGGCGATCTTGCGGCCGCGAAAATCTGCGGCAGTTGTAACCGCTAGATCGGGTTGGATGACGAGTGCAGCACCTCCGTTGGCGGCTCCAGACACGATTCTGATATCGGCGCCGCGCGCCTTGGCATAGGCATTAATCGCCGGACTCGGCCCCACGTATGTGAGGTCGATTGAGTTGGCGAAGATTGCCTCCATCGCACTTGGACCGGCATTGTAAACGAACCATTCCAACTTCACGTCCGGCCCGAGCCGAGCTTCGAACCAGCCCTTGCCTTGCCGCGATAGATGGTGCGCGACGAGCGCCTGCACGTGGGTGATGTTCGGAAAATGCCCGACCCGGAGTGTAATGCTTTGAGCCGAGGCAAGGGTTGGCAAAAGCCCAACCGTCAACCAGCACGCGAGTATCACGAGGAAAAATTTCGGCAACTTGCGTTTTGGCATCGTTTGCTCACGAAGGGCTAGCTCTGATGAAGTCGGCTTTGATTGTTGCAGCCGGTGCCTCAGCGGCTTCGGCTGCGTCATGCACCTACCAACAAGGTTAGCAACAAGGTGACTACGCAGAGGCAAAGCGGCAAGCGAAGTCTTTCAAAAATAGAAAAATAAACTCAAATTTGCGCATCACTTCGCTGTTGACGCACAAACAATCCATAAACCTGCGGTTTATGGATTGTTGATTTTCCACGCATAAGAGGCGGAATACTGCACGCGACCGGCTTCAATTGAAACCGGTCACACGTGTATGGTCGAACGAAGGTATTCGATTGCCGGTAAAAAGCGCTGACCCAGCCGTTACGGCGCCAGCGCCTGCAATTGCGTGGGCGGAGGAGCGGCGTCGGGATCGCGCTCGCCGGCTAGATCCTTGGCGCCGTCACGGCCATAGATGTCGGGACGGAAATCGATACGGCCATCCGCTTCGGCCCATGCCGTCATATAGGTGAAATATACCGGTAATGGCCGCGTCAACGTAACGTCGAGGGGTTGGCCGCCCGCAATCACGTCATCTGCGCGACCGGGCTTGTCCCAACCAATTTCGTAACGTGCGATCCATTCGACCAGCTTGAACACATCTTGCACACGCACGCAGCCAGCGGAGAACGGCCGCGAACGCTGGTTGAACAGCGGTTTCATCGGTGTGTCGTGCATGTAAACCGTCTCGGAATTTGGCATATCGATGCGCACCAATCCGAGCGCGTTTTGCGGTCCCGGATCCTGGCGGAAATGCACGATCTTGCCGTCAGCCTTTTTCCAGTCGACCTGCATCGGGTCCAACTCGGGCCCCTTGTAGCCATTGAAGGCGCGGATCAGTTCCTTCGGTAGATACTCCGGCTCTTTCTGAAGACGCGGGATCAGATCGAGGGTCGCCACGCTCTGCGGCACGTTCCAGTAGGGGAAGAAATTGAGGGCGCGAATCGTTGCCCTGACCACCGGCGTCTGCCGCTCCGGCTTGCCAACGATAACGCGGTGGCGCTGACGCACTTCGAAACCTTCCACGGCTTCGAGCTGGAACGCTGCCGCATTGACCAGCACGTACCGGTCCTCGACGCGCGTTTGCAACAGTTCCTTGATGCGGCGCTGGTTGAGCTTCAGTTGCTCAAGGCGCGAAGCGGCTGAAATGTTCATTTGCGCGATGGTCGATTGCTCGGCGCGGCCTGTTACACGCAAGCCGTGGCGCTCTTGGAATGCCTTCACGGCATCTTCGAGCGCGCCATCGAAGGTGTAGCTGCCCTCTGAACTGCCGGACCTCGGTAGTTCGCCGCCCATCGCCAGCCGGCGGCGTAAAATTGGAATGCGCTCATCATCGTCGCCAGCACGCAACAGGCGGCCGGAAGGGATCGTCGGCCAGCCGCCGCGCTGCACGATCTGCTGATAGCGCGCGATCGCGGCGTCGATGTTCTCGACCATCTGGTCGCTGCGCCACGGCGTCGAATCGGACCGCAAGTCATTCAACGATTCTGGCGGGCGCTCGCGTTTTTCCGATGCCTCCTTGACGCCGCCATGGGCGTTGCCACCGCGACCGAAGCCCGGCAGGCCATCCCACCAATTGCCGCTGGACTGTGCCTGCGCAATAGCAGTGCCAAGACCGGCATAGGCCAATCCGGCAAGCATGTTACGCCGGGTTGGCGTACCAATCTTCGCAACTCGCGTCGCGCGTGGTGGCATTTTCCTCGGCATATCGGACCGTTCCGTCGAATGTGAGTTCAGCTAACGTTTAGGGGCCCACGGTTCCGTTGATCATACAAAACGAGAGACCGAGCGAATGAGACGCCACAGTGGCAAGAGACTTTTGGCGAAACCAAGACGGTGTAACAGTGCACGGCCCTGGGAGCTACCCGTTGCGTGCATTCGAAGGATGCCGCACGGTCGCACCCCTGCTGCTTCGATCGATGTTTTTGACGCGCACATGATCAACCAAGCAATTTGTAATTGCGCTTCTAAACGTGCGATCGACATGCCTGTCTCAAGTCCGGGTAGGTCTGTGCAACTTAACTCGATTGTGATCTGGCGATGCCGATAGAACATAGCTCGACCACTGGTAAGCGCTCGACATCCGGTTGCGCGACGGCGTTTAGTGCGACTGGACGCACGCATCACCTACAAGGATCGCCCGATGACCAGCAAATCAGTGCTTTGGACCATTGACGGACGCGGCGTCGGCCGGGTCACCCTGAACCGGCCGGACGTCAATAATGCGTATGATGGCACCCTCATCCAGGGCTTGCACGATGCCATGGACGATCTCGCCGGAAAGTCAGCATTACGTGCCGTGGTGGTGTCCGGCGCAGGGCGCAGTTTCATGGCGGGCGCCGACCTCAAATGGCTGAATGCCGTTCGTGTCAGCACACCCGCCGATAACGATCGAGCCTCGCGCATGACCGCTGTAGCGGTGGATCGCTTCAACCGGTTGCCGGTGCCGACAGTGGTTTTGATCCAAGGGTTCTGCGTCGGCGGTGCGACCGGGCTCGTCGCTGCGGCTGATGTCGCGATTGCTGCCGAAGATGCCAAGTTCGCGATTTCAGAAGTGCGTTGGGGACTGACCGCTGCGATTATCATTCCCCAGCTCAACGACGCCATAGGCATCCGGCAAGTCAGGCGCTATGCGTTGACCGGTGAACGCTTTGATGCCGCCGAAGCGCGCCGGATTGGCCTGGTGCATGAGGTTGTGCCGGTGGCAAACCTCGAAGCAAAGGGCGCTCAGATCGTCGATGCCTTCCTCGAAAATGGGCCACGAGCGATTGCTGAAACCAAAGCCTGCGCGCTCGAACATGCGTTCGGACGTTTCGACAAGTTTGTCATGGATGGTTTGGTTGCAGCCCATTCCCACAAGCGTCAGTCGGACGAGGCCCGGGAAGGCTTGGCCTCCTTCGCCGAAAAACGCAGCGCCAAATGGCCGTGATCAGGACTTGTTGCCCAAGCTCTTGATTGCGGGCTGAAAACTATTAGTTTCAGCACTATGGAAAACTTTATGTCCGACGCCGTCATGCTCGCACCAACGCCACCTCCGATGATCGACCCGTTCGGGCGGCACGTGAGCTATTTGCGCGTATCGGTCACCGACCGCTGCGATTTTCGCTGCGTCTATTGCATGTCCGAGCACATGACGTTCTTGCCGAAAAAGGACCTGCTCTCGCTCGAGGAGCTCGATCGGCTATGTTCGGCGTTCGTCGATAAGGGGGTGCGCAAGCTCCGCATCACTGGTGGCGAGCCGCTTGTCCGCAAAAACATCATGTGGCTGTTCAAAGCATTGTCGCGGCACTTGGCTTCGGGCGCATTGGAGGAGTTGACGCTCACCACCAATGGCAGCCAATTGCCTAAGTTCGCTCAAGAACTTGCCGGCTGTGGCGTGCGGCGCATCAACGTATCGCTCGACACGCTCGACCCGGTCAAGTTCAAGGCGATCACCCGATGGGGCGAATTCAGCCAAGTTGTGGCTGGGCTCGATGCTGCTGACAAGGCGGGCTTGAAGGTGAAGATCAATGCGGTCGCCTTGAAGGGCGTCAACGAGTTCGAGATCGAGGATCTCGTTCGTTTTGCCCATGGACGCGGGCATGACCTGACGTTGATCGAGACTATGCCGCTCGGCGATATCGACGGCGATCGCACCGATCAGTACCTGCCGTTATCTATCGTCCGCGCCCGCCTGATGGAACAATTCACACTGGACGACATCCCATACCGCACGGGCGGGCCTGCACGCTATGTGAAGGTGAAGGAGACCGGCGGCCGTCTCGGCTTCATCACGCCGATGACGCACAACTTCTGCGAGAGCTGCAATCGTGTGCGCCTGACCTGCACCGGCACACTCTACATGTGCCTAGGCCAGGACGACGCCGCCGATCTGCGCGGCGTTTTGCGCGCGACGACCGATGGCATCTTGTTGGGCCGTGCCATCGACGAGGCCATCTCCCGCAAACCCAAAGGTCATGATTTCATCATCGACCGGAGGTCGAAGAAGCCGGCAGTGGCAAGGCACATGAGCGTCACGGGTGGGTAGGTGACGTATAC
>JANLPY010000290.1:0-3212 GCA_031367505.1 Hyphomicrobiaceae bacterium
AATCGTCCGGAAAGTCAAACGCAGACTGGAGAACCAACGTGAAGAGAATGACGCTTTCCATCGTGTTGCTGATTGCCGCAGCTGGCTGCAACGGCCGCGGCGTAACGGAACCCGAGTCCAGCCTGGCCAAGGTCCGCGCTCAGTTCGAGCCGATGAAGGACCTCGCCAAGGCGAACAGCGCGGGTTACACGGTGTGGTCTCCTGATCCGACGATAGCCGGCTCGACATGTCCGAGCAGCACCGAGGGGAGCATGGGATATCATCTGGTGAACGTCTCGCTCCGGGGAGCCGCGAGCAATCCGGCTGCGGGTGACGCCGTGATTGACATGATGCAGCCGGAAATGCTTCTATATGAAAAGGGTTCCGGTGGCGCCCTTACCTTGGCCGGGGTGGAGTATATCGTCTTCAAGGACGCTTGGGAGCGGGTGAATGGCGCGGGCGCTGAACCTCCCAAGGTGTTCGGGCAACCACTCTTGGCGAGCAGCCACACGTTCGTTACCGGCGGACCGTCCATTCCGCACTACGAACTGCATGTCTGGCTGTACAAGGACAATCCCCGGGGCATGTTCTATCCCTACAACCCGAATGTGACCTGCTGAGAGCTGACGCGCTCATGTTCGTCCTCGACCAACTCTCCCGGGCGGCCCAAGTCGCCCGGGAGAGTTGTAGCTCGGAGGCTGCATGGTGCTCCCACTCACCACTCGTCCCTGCCGTTCCGTTACCCCCGCGGGTGAAACTGCTTATGCACCGACCGAAGGTATTCCCGATCCACATGCGTATAGATCTGAGTCGTAGATATATCCGCATGCCCCAGCATTTCCTGCACCGCCCGCAAATCTGCCCCACCCTCGAGCAAGTGTGTCGCGAATGAATGTCTGAGCGTATGAGGGCTGACGCTAGTACGCAATCCAGCCACTTCGACGTATTTCCTGAGGATTTTCCACGCTCCCATTCTTGTGAGCGGCTTGCCCCGGACACTCAGAAACAGTTTCCCTTTTCCCGCTCCCTTCTCGAGCCGCGGGCGGAGCTCCCGCAAATACATCCCGACGGCTCCAATCGCCGCACGGCCGATCGGCACCAACCGCTCTTTGCTCCCCTTGCCGAATACGCGTAGCATCGCGTCCTGAATGAGAACGTCTTTGACTTCAATCCCAATCCATTCACTCACGCGCAACCCGGCGCCATACGCGAGCTCGAGCATGGCCCGGTCACGGAATACCAGCGGCTCATCAATAGAAATCGAGGACAGCAGTTTTTCGATGTCCGCCACCGAGAGCACTTCGGGCAGGGTCCGCCATTTCTTAGGGGTTTCAAGTCGCTCGCTCGGATCAGCCTTCACCAAGCCTTCGGCGATCAGAAACTTGAAATACGTATGGGCAGCTGATACGGATCGCCTTATGCTCGAAGGGGATAGGCCAATGTCCTTCAAGTAATAGACGAACTCTCTCAGGTCGCTGCCGGTAAGATCCGCAGGCGCGGAGCGGCCTTTGGCAACGCTCCATTCCGCCATTCGTGATAAATCGCGGCCGTAGGCCTCCAACGTGCGCGGACTCGATCCTTCTTCGAGCGACAGGTACTCGCTGAACCGCTCCAGCAGGAAGGCGCGCGAAACGCCATCCGGGAGCATCAGACGTCCTTGGGGCTCTGTTGCCCGTCACCAGGGCGTGGCTGCTCTTCCGTGACCATGAGCGCCTCAGTCAGCTTCGCTGCCGCCCGCCGCTTCATCACAATGAACACGATCGCAATAATCAGCCCCAACGCAATGAGGGCAACAACGCCAACCTGCTTGGCGAAGTGCGCCACAGCGACCTGCATGACATCCCAGTCGTCGCCGACGCGGAATGCCATCCAGGTAATTGCGCCGTACCACACCGTCGATACGATGAGAAATACAAACGCCGTGCGGATGGGCGGAATGCGAATCGCGCCGGCCATCGGCGGGGCGACCATTCGGAGCAGTGGAATCATTCTGCTCACAAGGAGCGCCGTCAATCCATACCGTGAGTACATCACCTCAAGGCGCTTCTCGAGGTTGTCGACGCCGGCCTTCTTGAGCCGCGCGTGCATCCATGCGGCGCCATAACGGCGCGCAATCGCATACATCGTCATCGCCCCGGCCACACTGCCGAGAATAATTAGCACCGCCGTGAGTGTAAAATCGGCTCCCCGACGGGCCGCGATGAACGCGATAAGCCCGACGGCGAGGTCTGCCGGCACGGGTGGAAAAATCCCCTCGATGAACGACGTGAGCGCCATCAACGCATACATCGCCGGCAGCGGAATACCGCTCACCCAATCCGAGATGGCGTCGAGAATATCACCCATCGAGCGGTGCATCCGGAAAATAGTTGACGCAGGATGACATTATATCGCCTCAAGTGTGGCAACTGCGATGACTGCCAACCCCTCTACGTTTCCAATCCAGCCGAGTTTCTCGTTGGTCTTCCCTTTCACCATCACGTCGGAAGACGCAATTCCAATCGCCGCGGCGAGCCGTTCGCGCATCGCCGCGCGGTGCGGTCCGATTTTCGGCAGCTCGCAAATTACCGTCACATCGGCCTGTACGCAGCGCCAGCCCGCCGTGCGCACCCGGTCGACCGCCAATCGCAGCATCTCGATCGAGTCGCGCCCCTTATTAGCGGCATCGGTATCGGGAAACAATTCGCCGATATCACCGACGCCGGCGCCCCCGAGAATCGCGTCCGTCAGCGCGTGCGCGACGGCATCACCGTCGGAGTGACCCACCAACGTCACGGACGCCGGAATGTGCACGCCGCCGAGCACGAGGCCGTCACCGGCGGCAAACCGGTGCGAGTCGTACCCGATACCGACGCGCGTTTTCATCGGAGCTCCAGACAGCAGTCCACGACGGTCAAGCGGCTACCGTCCCGGCCGTTTCGATAAGCTTGTAATTCTGGAGCCGCTTGCGCGGCTCGAAGCCGGCCTCGCGAATGAGCCGCTCCATTTCATCGATGCTCGTGCGATACGTTGTGTTCGCCGCCGAGACGACATTTTCTTCCAGCATCAGCGAACCGAAATCGTTGCAGCCGAAATGCAGCGCGGTCTGACCTACCTTCAGCCCCATCGTCACCCAACTCGCCTGAATATTCGGAATGTCTTCGAGCACCACGCGTGCAAAGGCCGTCGTGCGGAGATAGTCGACCGCGTCGGTCTTTGGCATGTGACTCATCGTCGGCGTGTTCTCCGGCTGC
>JANLPY010000306.1:0-3181 GCA_031367505.1 Hyphomicrobiaceae bacterium
CACGGCCGTCGGCCTCACGGCATCGGCAATGGCGATCAAACCCACGAGCTTCCCGTCTATTGCTAGATGAACGACCGTCCGGCCGGCGCCTTGCAATTCTTCCGACTTAGCACCAAGCGCGCCAAGCTCGATTCTGTTCTCCGTCATCAGTAGCTTATTGCCGAGTAAAGTCTTTTTGCCATCGACCTCAGCTTCCGCCCCCTTGCCTTCAATGTTCTTGAACGCGGTCGCCCTGGGCGCCTTGATGTTGGCGGCCTTGCGCAGGATCGCCTGCGCCAGGGGATGGTCCGACCCCGCTTCGACGGCCGCAGCCGCGGACAAAAGTTGGTCCTCCGTTGCGCCGGCAGCCAGCGCCAAATCCACGACTTCGGGCTTGCCCATCGTCAATGTGCCGGTTTTGTCAAAGACAATGACGTTCAATTTTGTCGCCTCTTCCAGCGCCGAGGCATTCTTGAACAGGATGCCGTTCATCGCGCCTAGCCCGGTCCCGACCATAAT
This sequence comes from Hyphomicrobiaceae bacterium, assembly GCA_031367505.1. Classification (GTDB taxonomy): domain Bacteria; phylum Pseudomonadota; class Alphaproteobacteria; order Rhizobiales; family Hyphomicrobiaceae; genus JAKFWF01. The sequence continues at coordinate 499 of JANLPY010000306.1, forward strand.
CGCCATCGGCGTCGCTAAGCCCAGTGCGTCGGGGCAGGCGATTACGAAGACGGTGATAGTGAGGCTCAGCGCGAACAAAAGGGACTGGCCGACCCAGCAGTACCAGAAGGCGAATGTCAGCAGGCCAACGACGACCGCGGCCAGAACGAGCCATTGCGACGCGCGATCTGCAAGTAGTTGCGCTGGCGCCTTGGAATTCTGAGCCTCTTGTACCAGCTTGACAATCTGGGCGAGCGCCGTGTCAGCTCCCACCTTGGTCGCTTTGTACTTGAACGTACCACTCTTGTTGATGGTTGCGCCGATCACCGCGTCGCCGACCTTCTTGGCGACCGGCATCGATTCTCCTGTGAGCATCGATTCATCGACCTGCGAGACCCCTTCCAGAACTGTTCCATCGACGGGTATCTTGTTCCCAGGCCGGATCACCACCGTGTCGCCGGAAAGGACCTCGGCGGTCGGCACTTCGATTTCCTTGCCGGCCCGCAGCACATTCGCCTTGGGCGGCGCTAAATCCATGAGTGCGCGGATCGCTTCGGATGCTCCCGCCCTGGCCCGCATTTCGAGCCAATGTCCGAGCAAGATGAAGATCAGCAGAATCGTCGAGGCCTCGTAGAATTGTTGGCCGCCGTAAAAGAAAGTCGAGCCGACACTGAACAAATATCCCGTGCCGACGCTGAGAACGACGAGCACCGCCATATTGGCGACGCCGCTGCGCAACGAACGGTACGCAGCGACGACGAACGGCCAGACCGGATAGAGGATGGCCGCGCTCGCGAGCACGAATAGCACCAAGTCCAGCCGCAAGCCGAACGGCGGCGATATTTTGATGAAGTCAATTCCCATCGGCGAGAAGGCGAAAATCGGCAGGCCGAAGGCGAGCGCTATCCAGAAACGGTTCCGCATATCGCGGACCATCGACTGCATGTCATGGCCTTCGCCATGCCCCATTTCCCGGGCCATCGCGTCGCTTTTTTCCCCGCTATGCGCATTGTGTCCGGCGCCAGACTCGCCGCCAACATGGGTCTGGTCATCGGCGGGCCGCTTTTCGGCCGCTGCCGTTCCGGGCGCTCCCGCTCCGTTGGGGGGCGCCATGTCGGCCGACTTCATACCGGTATGGCTCATCCCGGCCGTGGAGTGGGCGGGCTTGGTCGGGCTCTTAGGAGCCTCGGCGCGACCGCCGTCGGACGCTGCAGCGTTGACGCAAATATGCCTCGGCAGGGCTTCACCGGCGCAATGAAAACCGCATGCCCTGATCGCGGTCTGCAATACGGAAAGGCTAGTGGCGGCCGGATCATAGTCAACAGTTGTAGAACCCGAGACCGGGTTGACTGATACGCGATTTACGCCTTCGATGCCCTGCAGTTGTTTTTCGATCCCGCGAGCGCCTAACACCGAAAACAGGTCGCCGACTTCGAGCGTGGCGGTCGTCACAGCTACCTACTCCCGATCGAATGAGAAGCGACTTTTAGCATAACAGGCTGCAAAATCACGGCGGTAGTAGCAGAAACTAGTCACGGCCGCTATTGTTCCCCACTTCGCATGCCCTCGCAGAGAAACACCACGGACACGCCGCGACGGCGCTCTTCATCGCCGATCAGGGACCGCCCAACCGGAAGCAACAAAAGCGGGACGAACCCGGCGAGGGGGACTGTCCTGAGCCAGCCAAGAGTGGGGGCGAGTGGTGAAGAACAGGGTTTCATTTGGCGAGCTTCAAGCCGATGCGCTTTACCTTTCAAAATTGCAGTTACTTTCATATCGGTAGGACGTAAGCCCCGCCGCTAGGTCGGTGAGTTTCTCGAAAGCAGACAACGCCTTGTTGCTCGTGCGACTGACGACAAGCGCGTCGAGCACTCTGCGGTCCGCCGCACTCGGCGAGACGTCGATCGGCGGCATAAGTCCGATGCATCCCCTCATATGGGCCCAATCCGTCCAGGCCCGTTTGAGACCTTTGACTTGGTCGACGCCGCCGGCAGGAAAAGCATTCTGCGAAGGTTTCCATCCCGCACTCCGAATTCATGCCAAAGCGCGGCCATTACGTGGACGATGACCAGTCCAAGCAATATCTTGAACAAGATCACGTGCACTGAGCTGATCGGCCACCAGAAGTACGCGGCGATCGCTCCCGTGGCGCTCTCGGTGATCAGAACCAAGTAGAAGGCGTAGTGAACGCCTTGCGTTAAACGGGAAGCCCAACCTCTCAGCGCATGACTCGGGGCCGGCGCGCCAGTCGAGAACCGCAAAGCGAGACGGCCTCGCATCAATACGCCAATGGCGAGTCCGACCCGGTTGTGCAAGTTGTGAAGAAAGACATCGGTCGAACTGGGCCGCTGGCCGATCAGATGGACGCTGTGGGTGCGGACAATTGCTCCGCTGCTGGCGTATTGCGCCACCACCAAGACGGCGACTATCCAATGCAACCCGATCTGAAGGCGGGAATAGGCCAGCGGTCGCGCGCGCCTCAGCAGCAAGGCTACTTTCCGTTCTTTTCGAGCCACGCCCTCATCTGCGCGATTTCCTTCTCTTGAGCAGCTATGATGTCGGTCGCGAGTTAGCGCAGTTCCGGATCGGTTCCGAATTACAGTTCGACCTTCGCCATGTCGATCGCGCCCTGATGGCGCGGCGGCATCGTCAACACGAAGTCCTTGTCCGGCTTGCCTGTCAGTTTCACATCGATGCCCTTCAT
>JANLPY010000314.1:0-4482 GCA_031367505.1 Hyphomicrobiaceae bacterium
TTTCCCATAAGATCAATTATGCGAACGAACAAAACGTGAACGAGATGGTGCGGATCGAAGCTGACCCTGGGAACCATAATCCTCTCCAAGCGTTCACGCTGGTACAGAAGAGCGTGGAGCGTGGCATGATCAGTTGCGAAACCCGCCCGTTGTCGTCGGCGTCATTTGCCAATTCCCTGACAAACGATACCGTCGCCGCCGTTCACGGCGATTCAGCGCAAACCTCGTTTCCGGTTGGATGCATGCCGGCCGGCGCAATTGAACTCGATTTTGTACGCGCCCTGTTTACGGATGATGCTGCAGATCCGCACGCTCTGGCTGGCGACAGGGTCGCGACAGACCGGCGTTAAACGCCTCGGTCGGCAAGGAACGATAGTCGAACTTTGGCGTTACCGATGAATGACCAACGCCAAGCGGAAAATCGTCGTTGTTGATGACGAGCCCCTGATCAGAATGGGCACGGCCGATACGTTGCGTGACGGCGGTTTTGAGGTACTGGAAGCCAACAATGCTTCGGACGCCCTCTGCCCGTTTTGCGAGGGGCAGCAGGTGGCCGCCTTGGTGAGCGATGTACAGATGCCAGGTGCTATTACGGGGCTGGATCTGGCATTGCTCATTGCTCGATGGCATCCAGCCACCGCCGTCGTTATGATATCGGGCGGCCCGGTCCCGTCCCATATGCCGCCGGGGGCTCTGTTCCTCGCCAAGCCGGTAGCCGACGATACGCTCCTACGGACAGTCTGTTGCGCAATTGACGGCAAAGCTCTCTCCAAACCTCCCGATCCCTCGTCCTCGACCCAGGCGTCAGTGCAGGAGCCCGAGCACGTGCAGTCCGATGATGATGACGATGGGAACTCCGGCCATCCATAGGGCGATGTCGCGCATTGCTCGTCTCCTTATGTTTTGGACCAGAAGGTCCGGGGGTGACCATGGCGGGCAAAGCCCGGCCAAAGCGTGTTCTCATCACGGTGCTGGCCGCCAACCGCGGCTCCCCACCATGCCGCCGCCGCACTGAGAAGGAGCGTCGCAGCAATGATGAAGCCAGCGACCACACCTGTTTTGCGGGCCCGGTTCAAATCCTCTTTCATTTGAGCGACCGCTGCACCCACGCGGCTCTCGGCTTCGGCAGGGGTTAGTCCGGTTCGGGCGGCAACCAGCTCGACCAGATAGCTCCGATCCGCCGCGACCATGGGAACTGATCCCGTCGAGCGCAGGAGCAGTCGGTCGATTTCGCCGCGGACATCAGCGGGTGCCGGCGTTACGCGGGCCGTTCGCAACAGCGTGTCTGTGGCAACGGTTACGGGATCATTGCTGCGCGACGCCGACGAATAGCTCTCGGGGACGCCACGTGCAGTGGAGGCTGCGGCCAAAGCCGCAATGACGGCGCCAAATGTAATAGCCAGCCCCCACACGGCCGCACCGTGCGCGCCATCGCGGAATTCGACCTCCGTAGAACTGGCGCCGCTGTGACGATGACGCATGCGCCCGGCCAGATAGCCGCCAAGGCCGAAGGCCCAGACGTGCACCAGGATCATCCAGAACCCGGCGCCGATGCTGACCACAGCAACGGTCGTTCGCGTGCTAGTCCATGGTGAGACGGCCGAAAGCCCGACTGCCGCACCGAACGTTAGTAACACGAAGGCGACCGCTAGCGCGACAACCGCGCCGACGAAAATTGAAGGCCACTCGACGTACGAGGCCGTCTCGAACGCAGCGGCCGCTGGATATGTGACGGGAGTGCCGACCATGCCGGTGCTTTTGGTCTCGGGTGTCATGTTAACTCCTCACCGCAGTCCCAACAGGCTCAATACGGCCAAAACGACGACGACCAGTCCAACCAGATAAATGATGCCATGCATGACGCCCTCCCATAGTTCGCTTCGCTCATAAGAAACACCTCTGCCAGCAATTCGTTCCGAGACCTGGAACCGAATTCCGATTGCTCCGTTGACTATGCAACGGAGCCCCAGATGAATGATAAGAAAGACAAGGTTGGTCGTGGATTTGGGGCGATGGATCCGAAAGCCCGGCGCGCGGCGGCCAGCAAGGGCGGTCGCAAGAGTGGCGGGAATTTCAAGAATGACCGGGTTCGCGCCGCTGAAAGCGGACGGGAAGGCGGCAAGCGCAGTTCGGGAAACTTTTCGATCGATCGCGAGCGCGCCGCCGCCGCGGGCCGCAAAGGCGCCAAGTCGCGCCGACGATCCGATGAACCAGAACCGGAACCGGAGTAACGCCAGCGCGACGAGCCAATTTGTTCGTTGATCCTGGCCATTGGGTATCGGGTCCGAGATCGCGGGGACGGTGATTGCTCACCGCCCACCGGCCGCTTGCGCCCTTGACGCGACCTGTGCGAACCCGACTTTCTGCACCGTTGCTAGCGGAACCCCTTATCAATGTTACCGAGGCCGGTATGGAGTAAGCGAATGAGTAGTTTCCGCAGCTATCCAGGTCGCATGGCAAGGCCCATGATCGAACCGAAGGCAGATTGTTTGTTTTCCCCGAGAAGGGGAAACCAGATTGCCTTGAGGTTATTGTCGAGGAGCGGTCTCATGAAGCGTCTCTCGCTGAGGACCTCCACAGCCGTCGCCTTGCTCGTCCTCGGAGGGATGGCAGCTGACGCGCAACAAAAGACGCTTTATGAGCGCCTCGGTGGCGCGTTTGCGATCGCAGCGGTAGTGAACCACTTCAGTGATGCGGTCGTGAAAAACCCCGTCGTTGGCCAGAGATCGAAGAACGCCGCCCTCCGGGAATGGCACACCAAAAATCTTGGCCGACTTCCGGGACTCAAATTTATGCGCACGCTGTGGGTCTGCAACGTTGCGGGTGGCCCCTTCCAATATATGGCCACGAAACCAGGCAGTACTGCCGTTGGTCTGGAAGTGGCGCACCGCGACTTGAAGATTTCTCCCGCGGAGTTCGATGAAGTTGCGGCCGAACTTCGGCGATCGCTTGTCTTCTTCAAAGTGCCCGACCCTGAGCAGAAAGAGGTTCTGGCTGCGTTTGCCGCACACAAAGGCGAGGTGACCGCAGGTTACGTGGCCGCCAGCAAGACAGGTCGTTGAATGCGTGATCAGTACGTTTTGTAGCTCGGCTGGATCGCCATCAGAGTCACCGCCGCGCTCGCACCCAACCTACTCTCGTCGAGAGATTTTATGACGTCATCCGCGAGAAATCGCGAGATTGTAGGAGATCACCATGGACACGACGACCCTTTTGGTCATACTGATCGTACTCCTGATTTTCGGTGGCGGCGGCTATTATGGTCGCGGGCGATGGTACTGACATTCCCATGCTTCGCCCGCGTCGCATCGAAGGTTATGCCATTGTCTCCGAGGATGGCATGATTGCGAATGCCGAAGGAATCATGCCGAATTCGCTCAAGTACGAGGCCGATCAGCACTTCTTCGAATGCGGGCTCGACGGGGTCGATGTTCTGGTACATGGACGCCACTCTGGTGAGTGCCAGCCGCGTTCATCGTCGCGCCGTCGATTGATCCTGACACGGCAAATCCCAGCGATCGCAGCCGACCCGGCAAATGAAAACGCGCTGTTGTGGAACCCAGCCGGGGCCTCGTTCGAGCAAGCTCTGACTGCACTCGGGACACCACACGGCAGCGTTGGGATTATTGGGGGCACGCACGTGTTCGGGATGTTTCTGGACCGTTATGAGGTTTTCCATCTGTCGCGGGCGTCTCATGTTCGACTGCCCGGTGGCCGGCCGGTCTTCCCAGACGTGCCGGCACGAACCCCGGAAGAAGTGCTTGTTAGTCATGGCCTTGAACGCGGTCAGCGTCAGTTGCTTGAACCAGCAAGAGGCCTCGCGGTCGTCACCTGGCAACGGTTGTCGAATCCCGTTGCTCGGTAGATCGTGACGGTGAGCATCGCAGAGCAAAGCCCGGTCCAAAATCCGAACGCGCGGCGGCGGATGTACTTTTGGATTTTCGTATCGATGGCCCGCTGCCTTGTCGATGAGATCATCGTCGTGAATGTGATCGACGAAGGTGCGGAGATCGACAGCCGTGTGGCGGGTTGAGGTCATACAACTATTAGGCGCGGTGCTTGGGCTTCCGTGCGGTCGGCTGGGGTCGCTTGGTGCGCGCGACCTTCCTGCGAGAGACCAGAACTTTCGGCGGCGCCGCTGTGGGCACAGGATGTTTCTTTATGGCCTAGAACCAACATTCGTGTCACCAGGGGCCAATTCGCTCAACCGATCGGCAAGCGGGTCGTCATGTCCAGCTCGAACCGGCCGTACGGGTTGACGTGCTCCCAGATTAACGGCGTCAGCGCCCGCAGGTCGGTTTCGGTCAATCGACCCTGCCAACGGGGTTGGGCCAACACCTGCTGCAGCATCAGCGTGTTGACGTAGACCATGCAGTTCTGCAGCAGGTGCAGCGACAGCATGCTGATCTCGTGGTCCTCGCGCCGGTTGCTCGTCATCTCGCCGTGGCGGGCGAAAAAGACGAAGTCGTTGGCGCCGTTCCA
>JANLPY010000384.1:0-1619 GCA_031367505.1 Hyphomicrobiaceae bacterium
GCGCCTTCGCCATGCCGGCAAGACCGAGGGCTACGAGCCGTTGTTCGGTTGGATGCGTGAGCATTGATGGTCCTTTTTTCTTTCTTGCCCGCCTTCTTCATTGCGCGCGCTGATGGTGACGGGCGAACCGTCGGCGCGCGCATTCGCGGGTGTCAGTGGTAGTAACCGGAGCCCCGGATGTTGCCGTGCCGCAATGGCGGATCGTCAGGCGCGGCATCGTGCGCGAAGACACGATCCAGGCCATGCTTCAGAATAGATACGATTGAACCGTAAGTGGTGGAACCGACGTGGTTGCCACGGCGGCACGCCGCTTCGACGCGTACCGGTCCATGGCTTTTCACAAGACTGATGATGCCGAGGCAAGACCGGAAGCCCTGTTCCGGGTGCGGCTTAGCTTTCATGATCGCATCGAACAGCGCGACCGTCGCCGGGCCGATCTTGGCGGCCTCATCCATCATCTTCGCCGGCGTCCATTCCGCAAAGCGCCGATGCGCGCTCGGCATATGCTCGGTCATCGTGGTGTGGCGGTTGCGAACGCGCGAGAATGGATGGCTCGCGATACGCTGACCCTTATGGAAGATTTCGACCGTGGCATTCGTGATGCGGGCTTCGACGACATCGCGGATCAGCTTGGACGGTACCGAGTAGAAGTGATCGGCAATCTCGATGTGATAATCCGGCGCAACCCGCGCCCGCTTCCATTCGGCATACTCGTAGGGCTCATTCGGCAGCGTCTTCAACGCCGGACGATCCAGCGTCTCCAGCAGTTCGAGGCGGCTCTTGCCCATGCGCCGCATGATCTTGGTGTTGATCGCTGTGACGCAGTCACGAATGGCTACGTTGAGTTCGGCCAGCGAGAAGAACGTCTTGTTGCGCAATTTCGCCAGCACGAAGCGCTCGACGATCTGCACGGCCACTTCAACCTTGGCCTTGTCGCGGGGCTTGATGATGCGCGTCGGCAGCACCACACAACCGTAGTGATCGGCGAGGTCCTGGTAGGTCCGATTGATGCCGGCCTCATAACGCGACGGCTTGGTGATGCCTGCTTTCAGATTGTCGGGCACCAGCGCCAACGGCACGCCGCCGATCGTGTTGATGGCGTTGACGTGGGCGCCGATCCAATCCGGCAGCGTCTCTGTCCAGCGCGCCTCGGCGTAGGTGTAATTGGACGCCCCGAGCGCCGCGACGAATATGCGCGCACGATGCTCAATGCCAGTCGCTGGATCGATCACGCCGATCGTATCGCCGGCCCAGTCAACGAACAGCTTCTCTCCGGCAAGATGCGTCTGCCGCATCGTCGCCGAGACGGTCTTCTTCCACGCCCGGTGCAGCTCGCAGTACCGCGTGTAGCTGTATCCGGCTGGATGCTCTGCGAGATACTCTTGCCACAGCAAAGCCAGCGTCACGCCGCGCCGCTTCAACTCGGTCTGGTTGGCCGGCCAGTCGATGGCTGGGCGCACGTCAGTGCATTCGCCGGTAACGGGAAACAGCCGTCGATCGAGTTCGGCATCATCGACCTCGTCTGGCACCGGCCAGGTCACCCCGGCCACCGCCGCCCGACGCACATACTCGGACGCCTGCGTTTTGCCGACGCCGGTGGCCTCGCTGATCTTCCGGTA
>JANLPY010000407.1:0-3406 GCA_031367505.1 Hyphomicrobiaceae bacterium
GCCGCAGGTCGTACTGGAGTTTTTCTCCAGACAGCAGGCCCTTCTTCAGGCTATCCCAGTAGCCGAAGCTAATGAAGCTGCTGTCTTGCAAGCCAAGCTCGAAACGGAAGCAGCGCTCGGCGCGCTTGGCCAAGTCGTAGGCCAGCTTGTAGCTCTGGAAATACACCCCAGAAATCTGGACAACCTGCCATTGGTAGAGTTCCTCGTTGGTGTACTTCGAGCGCATAAAAGCGTCGATCACCTTGGCGTTCTCGATCTGCTTCGTGTGGTTTTCCAGTTCTTTCTCTGCGATGGCGATGCGTAGTTCGGCGGCTGCAATCGACTTGTCGACTTGCTCAAGTTCCTTGTTGGCGAGCCTTTCTTGAAGCTTCCAATCGTCCCAGCGCCGCTCATGTCCGGCATTGACCGCAGCCTTGTTGGCGTTGTAGTTCTCTGCGTTAGCCCAAACATTGAATCCTGCGGCAACCGCCTGCAGCGATGACCCCAGTTGCGATCCGCCAAAAGCAAAACCAACCTCCGGCGAGCCGCCGAACCCCGCAACCCCTGTCTTGACATCAGGGATCAAATGCGCGAGCGACGCGGCAATGTTGATGACCTGAGAAATTTGTTGGGCAATCAGAGCCTCTGCCAATTTATCTTGATGCAGCTTTTCACTCTGGCTGATGTTCTCGATGTTTTGGTAAAAGTCACGTCGCAAGGTGGTGAGTTCCTTGCTCTTCTTCGTTCCTTCAAGGCTTTCTTTTGCTTCCTCAATCTGTTTCTCCCGCACGGCCTTGACCGCTTCCAGTACGCGGATCTCCTGCCTTTGGCGCAACAGGCTCAGCGCTTCGCCGTCCTTCTTCTCCAGAGCCGAAAGAAGCGCGCCACCAAGCGCTTTGACATCGTTGCAGACCTCGTTGGCCTTCTGCAGTAAAACGTTGAAATGGTAGAGCGGCAGCGGTGCATTGAGGTCGGCGAGCGCGGCCCCGATATCGAGGCCGGCGGCTACGGCCTTGACGAGGGCACCCGGATCGATCGGCGGTTCAAAGAGCGCCAGCTGCCTCACGACGCCTTCGATGTTCATGCAATGCCGGATCTTGTACAGCCGATCAGCAACCGTGTCCCAATAGCCGAGCATCTTCTCGTTGTGTGGAATGCAAAAATACAACATCGGCAACGGCGCCGAATCCACAGCAGCTACCAAAGGTCCTGAGGATGGCGGGATCAGGTTCTCGACTTCCACGAGCGCATTGGCGAAGGCGTCGAGTTGCTTCTCGAGCTCGTTGAAACTCTCGATAGGCGGCTTGACCTGTGGCGGAATCTTCTTTGGCCGCTGCCCGAGGAGCTCCGCCGCCAGGACGTAGAGCTGCGTCGCCTCGTTGATGCTCTCCATGCTGTCTTGGCGGAAGAGGTTGTCGCCCCAAGAAATCAGATTGTCCAAATACTTCATGACCACCGTCTTCTGGTAGGCCACTGTCCGGTAGTTGGCGATGCGATGCGGCTCGAATGGGTTCGTGCGCCAGTCAAACACCTGATCTTCGAGCGCCTTCTTCGCCAGAGCGGAATAGCCCGGCACAGTCGTATCGCCGGCCAGCATGCGCAGGATATTCTCGATGCGCTGCTGTACGTATTTTTTATCCGTCGTCTCGAAGAATGGCTTGGTGATCCAGTATTTGCTCATTGCCGAGACACCCGGCATTGCGCTCTCGACGCCGATCGGGTTGAAGATAAAGTGATACCAGGCACGTGCTTCTTCGAAGCGCTGATTCCTGCTCAACGCGTTGGCAATGAGCAGCGGCGCGTGGAAGAAGAGCTCCCAGTTGTAGGACGAATATGCGCCGTCCGGCGAGAAGTCCACGGTCTCACGGGGATAAAACGCCTCAGTCACCGGCTCGACCACCCAGGGCGTCGGCTGATAAGTGCGAAGAAAGCTGAATCCCGAGTCTTCCAGCTGCGTCTCGCGACTCATCAGCGCGGGAATGCCCTTGAGCGGATTGTTCAGCAGCTTGGCAAAGTCACATACAAAGGGATGGTAGAAGGTCTTGAAATGAAATTGCCGCCACTGGAACCACCATAACGCCCACCCGCCAACGATGAGATGGTAGAAGCGCATAAGAGCGCGCTTCCAAAGAACCTTGACTTGCTCATCGGGATATGGCGGCAGTGGCACTTCGGGGAATCGCATATGCAAATCCTGCTCGAGTTGCACGCGCTGGGCCGGCGTCAGAGTGGAGAGGGTGATGGTGTCCAAGAAACCTTGGACGAGCCCTTCGAAGTACGTCTCCCACAACTGGTGGCTTTTCTTCATCTCCGGGTAGTACAGTCGCGGACTTCCAGTGATCTGTGCCTTGCGATCCTCTAACTGCCCGCCGAGCGACGGCAGCACAAAGAACGAGCGCCGCTTGTCCTTGTAAAAGAACGGTAGCCACGTGCCGAGAAGGCGACCGTTCTCCGATGGACGTGTTCGAGAGACGACGTTGGCATCGAGCAGCCAGCGATCGAAGACCGACAGGTGCCAGGGTGCGGCAACGGCGAACAGATCTGGAGTCTGGACCAGGATTTGCGTGAGGTGCAGCGGATCACGCACGTCTCGATTCGTCGCCGGAACCGCCGGTCCCATGCTGAACTGATTGACGAGCGTGAAATCGTTCTGCGGCAGGTCCGATCGGGTGGCGATTTCGCGCCATTTCATCGACACCGTGTCGTAGTACAGGTAGCCGCCGCCCGGCGGCGGCTGGTCGCCTCCGGTTGCCGGCCGCTCGGGGCGAATGACATGCACGTACGAGTCTTCCAGAAACGGGTTGCTGCGGAGCACCGGCACGCCCTTGCAGCCAGAGATGTCAAAGCCATCTCGGAGCCGCGCCAGCAGAAAACCCTGGCTGTCTGATATTGATCCCGGTGATCCGGTTTGGTCGACTCCATGTCCTTCGTGTGTGAGGAAGAACGTGCCGTCCGTGATCGTGCGGTCAACGGCGAAGAACTGGTAGTGCGACTTGTCCAAGTCGACGTCGTGGTGATTCGGGCTCCAATCGAAGTCGGTCGATACACGCTTTGGCGTCCAGCGGCCTTGGCGAAAATCGCTCACGGCCATCTGCAGCCGCAGTTCTTTTTTCGCACGCTGCACTGGAACATTGGGGTCACTGGCCTTGGGTGTTTTGACGGTGCTGTTCGCTGTTTCGTCAGGCACTTCGGAAAACACCGGCCAGAACAAGTACAGGCGCTTGTTTACTACCGCCGGAACAAGATAGTCACCCTGAATATCCAGGTCCACTTTCTCCCAAGGTGTCCATTGCCTGTAGTCATACCGGCGGTAGTAGTAGACATGTGGCTCGGTGCCACTGGTTCGGCCGAACGTGTGGATGACGGTGTTGTCGCCGTCGTCCTCCTGGTAGAAGCCGGCGATCTCAAGTTGCGCAACCCCATCCAG
>JANLPY010000454.1:0-2936 GCA_031367505.1 Hyphomicrobiaceae bacterium
GTATAATTCTTAAGTTTTGCGCAGCTCTCCGCTGTTAAATTTAGGAAGCTTTCTGACATACGTAGGTTAGGCCGGGATGCGGGCCACCCTTACACTGTGCCGGTGCAACATGTTTATATGTGCACCAAGGGTGAGTGGCCAATTTTTGCGGGTTAGCGTCGTTCCTATACTGATCGCCGTTCCAACATACAGCAATCGTTCCTTTGCTTTTCTTGGAGCACTGTTGATCCTGGGGATCTGATGAGTTGAAGGTCGATGCCCTGTCGAGTTCGCCGCAATCGGTAATGGGAACTGGTTCCCACTCGTAGACAGCGTGGCGGGGCCAGTATACCGGCACAAGCGCGATCAGTGCGGCGAGAACCCCCGAACCAAGGATCGCGATGATAATCGTGGCCGTCGTTTCTCTCATTCACGTATGGTAAGGGAAATACGGGTCTCACGTCAAACGGAAACGGCACACAGCCCGAGCGTAAATCTTGATTATGCGCGGGGCGGGAGAAGACGTTAGCATCTGCTTCCACTGGGGCCGCCTAAGCGGTAGTAAAGGCTATGAAGCAGGCTCACTCACCGAAGCAGCACCGGCCCGCCGACCCGCTGTTGACCCGCCACGTGTTCCTGGACACTCAGGTTTATCATGCCCTAAAACACAACCCCGCCAATCCAGCATTGTTGACCCTGAAACAGCACATCAGTGCTCATCGGGTGGTGCTGCATACGACCGATGTAACGCTGCTCGAGGTCAAACGGCAACTCCGGGAAGCCGTACAGGCCCGTGCACGGGAAGTGGGAGAGGCTGAAAAGGATTTCGGGCGCTGGCGGAAACAGGCCCCGAAAACAGCGCCGGCGGCGATGCCGCAATTCGATGCCAACTTGGTAGCGGAGGAGTTGTTCGAACGCTTCCGTCGGTTCATCGTGTACGAGTGTGGGGCGGAACTGCACCACTCGCTGAAGATTGTAAGCCCAGAAGCGGTCTTCACCACCTATTTCGACAGGAGGGCACCGTTTGACGGAAAAGACAGCAAGGAATTTCCAGACGGCTTCGTGATCGCTGCCTTGATTCAGTGGGCTGAGAGCACCGGCAACAAGGTCCATGTCGTCACCCGCGATGCCGCGATGGTGCGAGCCGCGGAGGCAAATGCCTATCTTCTCCCCATTATAGACATCACAAAAGTCCTTGCCCGCGCCGCAACGGATAACGAACCCGAAGCTGAGACCATTGCTGATAGCCTCCTCAACCATCCTGCGTTCGACTCGACCTTCGAGCGCCTGCTGCAAACCCAAATGTCAGGGGCGGACTACGTCTATACCGGTTACCTTCCCGAGGGCGAAGCTTACGAAGGCCAACTCGTCGCTATCGAGGAAGTTGGCAGTTGGTCCGTAGTCAGTCTAAGCGACACGCGCGTAAGCCTCATTCTCGACGCAAGGGTTAAGGTGCGCGTCGAGGTCCAATACGATGATCGGGATTCCGCGTTCTACGACCGTGAGGACGACCGCTGGTTCGGTGCCGAAGCCGCTGCTGTCGAGGTGGAGGATGAAGCCGAAATCGAAATCTTGGTTGAGATCGATCGGACGTCCGGGGAGGTCATGGGCGGCAAGTTGCTCACGAGCGAAATCGGCATCTCTGGCCCATCCGATTACGACTACTAGGCCCTTGTAGGCCCTTGCTCTCGGCGCGTGACCGCATAACGGCGATTTCTGAAATCAGCATCTTAATTAGGTCACCAGTCGTGCCGCCTAGCGCGCAAAGCCGGTTCCGGGGGCGAGAGGCTGCGCGCCCTTGCGTCTCGTTGAAGGTGGCGTAACGTGGGAGCGACCAACAAGGGGACATTCGATGACCGGAAGCCCGGAAGACCTTGCTTCTTTGGAAGACGCGGCGCCCGCCAAGGAGGATAAAGGCATCGACGAGTTGCGTCTAATACTGGACGTGTATAAACATCACTGGGATGCTTTTTTAAGGGGTTTTGGCCTCTATCTAATCGCGTGCTCGGTGCTAGTTGGTTATGGTCTTTCCCAGCAGGCGGATATCTACAATAAGATATTTTCTGGAATAGCGGTAATCGTGGCAAGTGCCTTTATGTACTTCGGTATGAATATCGCAATATCCTGGATGAACGACACCGCTGCTAGAGCGACAGCAGTCTCGACCAAGCTTCACGTCACCACTATTTCCTTCTCCCATCCCATAAAAGCTGTTCGCACACTTAGAATGACGACCGTTGCCATGGCGGTTACAGGGATTCTTTATATTACATATATTTTATATTTGAAGATCGGGGTTCGTCTGCACGCCTAACACGTGGTGGCGTGAATTGTTGTACTAGTCAAACACAATTGCGGCACCGGCATGTCTCCGTCATGACGCAAGTACGCATTGATCCCGCAAACGGTATGAAATCCGGCCTGGGCGAATTCCTGCCCCCCCAATTACCATAACGCCCATTAACCGGGAAACTTTTGGATATTTATCAATCAGATAAATCACCCATAACCGACTGAAAACACGCACCTTTCTCCCCCCTCCTACCCCAACGCCCCACTCGCCCGCAGCACGCCAATCCGCGCCGCATCAACCCCCAAAACATCCCGCAATACCGCGTCCGTATGCTCCCCCAGCTCCGGCGCCGGCCCGATCGCCCGCCCATAGCTGGCCCGCCATGGCAACCCCGGCACAACACCGCCCCCCAGCGAATCCCAAAACCCGCGAGCCCCCAGATGCGGGCTTTCCACCAGATCGAACGAACCGGCGACCGGCGCCGCCGGAATCCCCGCTCGGGCCAGGACAGACGCTGCCTCCGTAGAAGATCGGGATACGCACCAACCCGCAATCGCAGCCTCGATGGCCCCCCGAGCCGCTCCCCGCTCGGCGGAGTCCAGCTTGGCCATCGGGGCCAGAGCCGGCACGCAAGCGCACAGCGCCCGCCAATCCGTATCGTTCT
>JANLPY010000474.1:0-9054 GCA_031367505.1 Hyphomicrobiaceae bacterium
ACGCCGATGCGGTCTGTGCTTCGTTGAAGCGCTTGCTGGAGCAGCGCGGGCTCGAACGTCTGGTCGTCGATGCCGTCAAGGTGTCGCACCACGGCAGCAAGGGCAACACCACGGACGATCTGATGTCGTTGATCGAGAGCCCGAAGTTCCTGTTCAGCACCAACGGCGCGCAATTCGACCACCCGGACCAGGAGGCCGTGCGGCGTGTCATCGGCCGATCAACGCACGGCAAGCCCGAGCTTTGCTTCAACTACATGACGGACCGCAACGACGAGTGGAATGACGTGGATCTGCAGAAGGAGCTGAAGTACACAGCCCAGTACAACACTGACAACGGCACGCCGTTGGTCGTGCAGCTATAGCGACGACGGATGCAGCCGCGCGCGACGGCGTGGCAAACGATTGCGGTGGGTGGTGTCCCGGCGCATGGTGAAGGCCCACAGCCCGAACGGCCAAGAGATTGCCATAGCCTCATGCGCCGACGCGAGTTCGTCGGCCAGGACAACTTCAGTCGCAGACGCCCGAGCCGAGCAGGTCTAGTGCCGCAGGTGCCATGACGGTCGACATGGCATTGAACTCGCCGTCGGTCGTGCGAGCCTGCTGGGTGGATTCGGTCGTAACGGTCCCGTTCGCCAGCTTGGTAACCGCTGCGCCGCTGCGCGGGGTCATCTTGACCTCCAGCGTCATGGTATAGCCGGTCAGCACCCGCGGGATGGATCGAGCAGCAGAGCGCTTCTGCTCTTCGCAGCGTGCCAGCACCGACTTGCCCAACATGCGCATCATCGAGCAGTCCTGCTTCTTCGCCTTCTCGTATTCCGGGTTCGGCACCTGGGCTCTGCGCCATTCCAGTACGTCGACCGCAATCCTGCAACGCGCCGCCGGGTCTTGCGGTGCGACGATGGGTCGGCCGGCGGTCTCGCGGACCCAGGCACGTAGAAAGGCCGACCAGTTGGGGTTCGGGCGGCCGCCCCGGAAGACGCCGTCGACCTGCACCGGTACCCGTTTGGCGGCGCCGCGGAATCGGTCGCCAACCAGTTTATCAATCAAGTCGAAGCGCAACACCTCGACACGGTCTGTGGATGGGTCGACGCGAGTCACGACGCCGGCAATGCGCCCATCCTGGCGCACGATGCTGCCACTGTCCGACTGCACGATCGCGGTCTTGTCCACGGGCGCGGCCAACAACCAACCCCTGCTCGACACACCGGTGGATGGTTCACGCGGCGACAAGCGCCGCAACCGACAGCGCCGCACCGAACAGATCACGCATCGTCGGCAAGACATCACTTCAGCGGAAGGTTCAGCGCCGTGAGCATCGTCGTCGTCGTTTCTCTGTAGGAACCGAATGCAGTGATCCAGTACTTGGTCCCGGCAGGTCGCTGTCGATCAAGCTCATCGGCCAGCGCAAGCGCAGCCAGCGATTGCGTCATGTAAAACGTGGTCGACTGCATAGCTGAGGCCAGCTTCGAAGACTGCGCCTGATAGACGAGGCGGGCAATACGATCGAATTCAGGGATGTCAGATGAGGCCACGGTTTCACGAACGGACGCGGCGATCGCGCTTTCATCGAATGCCCGCACCCGCGAGCCCGCCGGCAAGTATCCCTGCTGCCGCGCGAATGACGCGCTCGTTGCACTGATGATCAGCTGAGCGATGCTGGCAACTGCCGCTTTCCGCTCTCGCGTCAATTGAAACCAATATTGGCCTACCGCGGCCAACCTAAAAGCAGTGATCTCAGACTCCAAATAGAACGCCTCCATCCAGCCCGCAACAGGCTGACCCGTCGCGATTGCAGTCAATGTAGCCATCAGCCCAACGTACATCTGGTCGCCGTAGCCCTGCACAAGGGCATAGGCCACAGGAGCGTCCTGGTAGTTGGCAATTGCCCACTCGCTGTAGGCGTCCCGGATAGCGCTGGCGAATATGTCAACGAGCAACAGCGGGACGGCGGATGGACTGTTGATGTAGGCCATTGCAGCCTTCTTGAATGGCTGCAACGTGAACTGCGGCTTCAGAAACGCTCGGGACAACAAGTTGATCTGCACGCTGCGCGAGAGGCCCCGAAACTGCACTACGAAGGCCTTGCGAAACGCCCAACTCTTGGCTTGATTGACACCCGCCTTGACCAACTCGTCGGCAACGGCACGCATCAGGTCGCAGAATTGCCGCTCCGTATCGATGAACTGCGAACAAGTCTCCGGTTCGGCAGACGCGCGCGACGAACTTGCGCCGCTATCCGCGCTAGTTGGTCCTCCAACCGATGTTGGCGTTGTGCCAGCGGTCGTGCTGGGCGACGGAGCGCCACCGAGCGGCACAGGGGTTGTCGCGATCGACGGCGATGCGATCTGTCGCATGGCCGCACTCGCAATTTGGGCAATCGCTGCAGCGCGACTTTGCCCTGTCGTTCCTTGCAAGATGGCCGTCATTTCATCGCCGGTCAAACTGCCACGAAACCTGCCAGCCCGCGCCAGAGCCGCGATCGCGTTGAATCGATTGCCCTCTGTCAATTCACCACTTCTGCCCAGGATGGTCGCTGCATCGTCACCCGACAGTCCCACCGCGATCCAGGTTGCCAACCGTGCAATGGCAGCCGCACGTGAATGCTGCGTCGTTCCATCGAGGATCGATGCCACATCCGATGCCGCCAATGGCTGTTTCGATTGAGTCGATCCCACCAGCGCCGCAATGGCGTTGACGCGATTGCCCTCGCTGAGCAACCGCGAACCCCCCAACACTGCCGCGATGGCCTGGCCACTGATTGCGGGGCGCAGGTACGGTGCAATCTGCGCGATGGCAGCGGCACGGCTGTGTTGCGTCACGCCCTGCAACACGAGCACGGCATCTTCCGCCAGGGAAGGGCCGAAACGCTTACCCCGGGCCAGCACTGCAATTGCGTTGTAGCGATTGCCTTCGGAGAGCGTGGCCTCGGTTCCCAGAATCGTTACAGCTTCGGCCCCCCGGAGGTCCGCTTTGAACAGGGACGCCAACTGCGCAATGGCAGCGGAACGCGAATGCTGCGTCGTACCCTGCAGGATGGCCGCGCCGTCGGTCGCGGACAGGGGCGAACTGATCTGTCCACGCCGAGCTATCGCGGTGATGGCGTTGTAGCGCGCACCCTCCCTCAGGTCTCCCAGTGTCTTGGCAGCATCGATGCCGCTCATCGCGAAGACCGCGCTTGCAGACGTGAACAGGGCAAGAACGGTCCAGAAGACGCGAGCGCATGCCGGCTTCGCGCGGCGTAGCGCCTGAACAAGCCGTCGGGCAGTCGGTGCGACAGTTCGCAGCCACGGCGCCGCGCTGTCCCTAAATACTCGCCGCAGAGGGCGCTGAACCGCGAGGCTCCCGTTCAGGCCCTCAAGCGATGGCAGAGTTCCCATCCTCATCTATTCAAAAAAGGGGGTAGGGGATCATGCGGGATCTGACCGTTAGCGGCCCCAATTCCAATTCTTGGTTCGCTTTCCCCAAAACGCGATCGATTCCTCGCCAATTCCTTCATCTGTAAACACCCCGGCGAGACCGCAGTTCTTTGCGTAACACTGCCAACGCGACTTTACAGTCCCCAGATAGGGCTTCATTTCATCGTCATACCGGGCTACCACGGCACTCTGTATGGAGACTTCCCACCTTACCGATCCTCCATATCCGTCGTAACCAATGAAGGTGACTCCGTTGCTCTCTACAGAGAAGTCCTTTACCCCCTTCATTGAGGCGATCTTGTCAAAGAAGGACCGCCGAAGGCTCTCCTCGGACGGCGGACGGTCGCCACTAAAGAGTGAAGCCAGGCCGGAGAATAAGCTGCTGCCTTGCGCGTTGGAATCCTTCTCTTCGGAGGCCTTTTCGTGTTTGTTGCGCGCTGGCTCGGCACGCGTCAGCAACATTGGTGTGCGCTCCTTACCTTCGAACATCACCAATTCGTCTCCGAATATCAAGAACTCGTAGTCTTCTGTTTCATTGCCCATTGTTTGCTTGAGAATACCTTGGGCCAGCGATCGATAGGGTATTTCCATAGATTTCTGACCCGTCTGGATACGAATGGTGTCTGTGCCGTACTCTACCGTCGCGCCAATGAACGAGGGGGCAAACCTCGCTTTCTGTACTCGCCACTTCCAACTCTTCAGCCGATCTAGGTCGTTCGTTGGCGCGCCTATCGCTTGCTTCTCTTTAGGCCATATCGCGCGACCAGTAATATCTATCGTCCAAGCCTCAGTGCCTTTCTGTACAATCGCCACACCATCAACGAAGCCACTCACGGCGTCAAACAAAGGTGGCACGACATAGCGGCCGTCCTTACGTATGAAGCCTTTCGTTCCGAGAAAACTATCTATTGCAGCGAGTCCATTTTGAAATGGGCCTGGAAGGCTCAATAGCGGAAGGGTTGCAACGACATTCCCTGCGGTGTCAATCAAGGTCGCAAGGCGTGCATTATTGCTTTGTGCCACCGCCAATCCCTCCCGGAAGGGGCCGATAAGACTCATGTTTGGAACCTGCTGCGTGATCCCGCCCGATAGGTCCGAGATTACCCAGTTAGTCCCATCATAGACTGGCCACAAGCCATCTCCGGGGATTCGCGCGGCTTTGTAGCGGCTCTTGCTGACCTCTTTTCCGGTTGGGTCAATCAAGCCCCAGTTTTTATCGTCGAATTGGACTAACGCCAGACCATGCTCGAATCCACTCGCGTCGAGGAAGGAAGCCTCAATAACGAAAGCGCCCGCCTTGTCTACATAGCCCCAACGGCCGTTCGACTTGACGGCCGTCCGTTCTTCCAGAGTCATACCAACTGCTTGATACTTGAACGGAACCGCGTCCCGTCCGGCACTGTCCATACAGCCCCAATCCTTGCCTACGCGACCGCAAACGGTAGAGCTTTGAGGGATCGACTGCATCTCGTCTAACCCCCTCTGCCCTAAAGGCGCCCCTTCGCGAGTAACAATCGTCCATTTACCGTTCTTGAACACCGGATATGGAGCGGCGCTGCGTATGACTGTGTAGGGAGCCTTTCCCTGTGCGACAGGGGGCGGCGCATCGTACTGGAATGGGATAACTTCCGATCCGGCCTTATTGATATATCCCCATTTGCCATTCCGACCCACGTAATACAAGGCGGCTTCATCACCTGTAGCGCCAAGCCTGCGCAGGGTGCCGGCCAAGCCCGCTAGTGGGCCAATTGGGGCGAAGAACGCGGCAGCGACGATTCCGATGCCCAAGATGGCCACGGCGCCGACCGCATACAAGACCCATCGGCGGTGGGGCGACTGTGACGTGTGACGGTGGTCCACGTTCGACGCTTGGGGAGCAACGTCAGCGGCGGGCTGCATCGACGCCTGCATTGGCGAACCGCACGATTGGCAGAAGCTCGCGTCCGGCTCGTTGCGCTCGCCGCACTTGCGACAAAAGGTAGCCATGACACCCCTTCCGAATTGTTGGCTCTGAGCGCACAAGCGCTCTGATCGACTTCGCTCTCGTCTCCGAACAGTTGCATCCCCGGCAGAGCTACTGCAGCCGCGTGTAGAACTCAACGCTGTGGCCGTACTTGCACTGGCTGACCTGCAGCATTGCATCACCGTCGACAATGAACTCGTGATATCCGCAATCTCCGCCGAGGTACGTCCACACGACCCGGTAGTTCCCAGGCTTGATCGCGGCCAGCGCACGGCGTGACGGCACGGGATCGGAGATAGTGAAGTCGCTAGGGTCCAGCTTGAACTGAGTCACTGATTTCTCGTACGCATCGCGGATCTCGGCCGGCGACTTGCTGCGCTTCGCGTAGCCGAACAGGAGATAGCCATTGTCGGGCGCCTTGTCCTCTGAAAGCGGCGACCACTTGGAGCGTTCCTCATGTTGTGCGCTCGTGCCATTGTCCTGCTTGATCGTCCAGCTGGCGACGAGCTCGTTGCCTGAGATCTCCAGTCGCGAGCCCGCTTTCTCGCCTTGCCAGACGCCGAACCATATCGGGTTCAGGTCGGACGCGGCTAGGGCTTGCGCAGCCTCGGGTTGCGGGGCGATGGGCAGGGTCTTTGTGACGGCGGTGGGCGTAGCGCCGGGCGCGGCGGGCCTGGTCGCTCCCGGCAATGAGGTAGCACCTCCGCTCCCAGCCGCGACCGGTGCAATGGCCGGTGCGTAGCCTTCGGGCTTGATCAAAGCGATGCCGAGCCCGATCATTCCAGCGACCACCAGCAGCATGCCGATCATGGTCCACGCGCTCACGCCGCGCTGGCGATTACGGGTGTGCAGGATTTTCATGGCCTATCCCATCGCGTGCCCGCATTGGCCGCAGAACTTGCGGCCCGCGGCGTTCGGCGCACCGCACTCGGAACAGAACACCGACGCGCCGTCTTCAGCAGGCGCATGTCCATGAGCCGCGAGGGCCGGCGCTGCAACGATCGGCCCCGAGCTGGTGCCGCTGCGTGCCGCCTGGCGCGACCGAAGCCAGCCGGTCAACATCAGCGCCACGCCGGCGAAGATTGATCCGATCGAGGTAGGTATCAACCAGGCTGCCATGCCACGACTCGCGACTGCGGCAGCATTCGTACCACCACCGCCAAAGCTGAATGCAAACGCTGTCGATGTGGCGGCGTACATATCGCCACGCTTGGCATGGGTCTGATCGAATTCGACGGTATCGCTGGCGGTCTTCTTGCCGCCTGTGACGCTTTCGATCGATCCAGGCAGGCTTACCACCGAGCGGGTTGGGACCGGAATCTCGGGTACGCGTGTCACGATTTCCCGGTACTCGTAGCGCTTTTTCATGAACCCGCCGTCGCTGACGGTAATCGTCGTCGAACCGTCTTCCTTCAACATTGCGGCTGCTGCTGCCCCGTCGGCTTCAATGACGACGGCGGCTTTGCCATCAATGCGCTGGGAAAAATCGAGCCGGGCCCCGGGCGGCGCTTTCTTCGACAATTCCCTCTTCATCTCCGGCAGCACCAAGGCCTCGTATTGCGGGTCGATCTTGATGGTGGCCTTGACGCTCACCGTTGCGTCGTCATGCACGCGAATGCGCTGTTCGACTTCAATGCAGCCGCTCAGGCACGCGACCATGCCCAACAGCACCGCACTGCACCAGTGTTTTCCAGAAATCAGCATCGCTGCACCTTGCAACTCGGCGTGATGCTCAGGTCATCTTGAAGCCGCATTCGCCGCAGAAGGCGTTGTCCGGGCTCATGGCTGCACCACACTTGGAACACTGCGTCGGCCCTCGATCTCCTGTAGGGGACACAGTTGCCGACGATGCTGCCTGCGAGGTAGATACCTTTGCTGCAGCGCGCTCGCCCAGTTGTCTGGCTTGTGCTGCAAGGGATTCAGTGCGCTGCCGGGCACGTTCGGCGGTAGTGGAGAGTTCGTCGGCCGCACGGTTGAGTGTCTCTCTCAAAGTAGCTCGGCCTCCAGCAGCAACCTCTAGGGAACGCGGCTTGTCGGCACCGCGCACGATCATCTCGATAATGGCAACGATGCGCTCTGTCGCGGACTCATCGATATTTTTTCCCTCGATCACTGAGCGTTTGAATGCGAGTGCATCACCGCTATACACGTTGCCACCACCGACGAATGTCAAGCCGAGTACTAGGGTTTTGTTGAGAAAGTAGTAGGCGATCACACCGAGGATTAAGATTATAGAAAGACCAAACGAAGGCACGAGCAGCGCTACTCCGATGACTATCCAGATAACAGTGCTCCAAAATGGCTTTGAATAACCATAATTACCGGAACAAAGCTTGTCCAGCGGCGTAACCCACGCACTATATCCTGTCCACGAGCCCCGCCTAAATCTAACATTCTCGTGGTCAATGACCAAGGAAACGGTCGGATCAATACCGACAATAGACATAAAGAAGGACATCAGGCCGCCCTTCCGGCCTTTAATATTCACATAGATTCCTTCTTGGTTCGGCGTTTCGCTGGCAAACCATTCCTTTATCACGTACGTTTCGGAACTGCTACGTCGAGAGCCAAAAACGGAAAACAGAATCCATCCCAGAGCGCCTATTATCGCCCAGTGCCAAATACTTAAACTACCCATGATGACTCCTTCGGATGCCGGCAAGTTATTAAAGTTACCGTGGAATTGGTTGGAGCGGTGGCATCTGTTTCCCGCAAATAACACTATCAGTGCAGCATCGATGACTGTTGTTGCTACTTACGCGCTTCTTCAGCGGGGTTCATTTGTTTGCACATGCCGCCGCGCCTCCCATCACTGCTCGCCCTGACGGGTATTGCTGCCCTCGAGTTCCTTGAGCTTGACGCAGATTGGGTCGGCAGCGAAAGCCGGCTTGCGGCACTCGCGTGACCGACACAGCTGCTCACTGACAATGTTGGTGCGCCCAGAGCAGATCTGTCGCACGGTCTGCGCGGGCGCAGGTTGCACCGCAGGCGATTCCTTTGCGGCAGGCGCGGCGGGCTGAGGCACAACGGCCCGTTGGCGAGCCTCTTCCTCACGCTGCCGCGCAATCTCCGATTCGCGACGCTGGCGCTCCGCCTCGGCAGCGCGCTGCTGCTCGGCGACCGCCCTTGCGCGAGCGTCCCGATCGAGTTTTTCGCGCGCTTGCCGGGCGCGTTCCATAGCGGCAACGTCAGCCGTTGCCCCAGCAGCGGCGGGCACGCTGCCCGGCACCGAGGGCGCCGTTGCGGTTGCTGGCGGTGCGATGATGGCCGCCGCGGGCTTGGGAGGCTCGGGCATTGGGGCTGCCGACGCTGGCGCCGGCGATGCAGCGAGCTCGGCTGGCGGCGCACTGCTTGGGGAAATCGCGGGTGCAGTCGACGCATCGCTCGCGGCAGCAGACGGCGTGGACGCTACGGGTGCAGTTGCGACCGGTGGGAGTAGTGGCTCGGCGGGCTTTGGTTTGAGCAGGAACCACCAGCCAGCGACCCCGAGGATGGCTGCGCCCCCGACGATGGCGGCCCAGAGACCTGCGCGCGACGGCCTGACCGACAAATCCGCGCGCGCCGGCTCAAATTGTGCAGGTCGCACGGGTGCCGACTGCCCCACCGCTGGGCCAGTCTTCACCTCGGCACGTGAAGCGGGAGGCGGAGGCGGAGGCGGAGGCGGTGGCGGCGGCG
>JANLPY010000487.1:0-2730 GCA_031367505.1 Hyphomicrobiaceae bacterium
GCGACCGGCTCTATTCCGTGGCCATGTCACCCGAATCAGCGAAGCAGATCGCGCTCAACGACACCAGGATGATGACCTTCGTCCAGTTCTCCATGGACAAGCATCTGCCCAATATCAAGATCTACCGCGACGAGTACACCAGGAACCACAACAAGACACCACCACCACCGCTGCTGATCGATTTTTCCTACTGCCACGAAGATGCCGGCAAGGCGGAACAAATGGCGCGCAAGTACCTGTCGACCAATTATCTTTCGATCCTTCAGCACTACGAATTCATGTCCGACCATCTGGCCGAAATCAAGGGTTACGAAGCCTACGGCGAAGCATCAAAATTCCTCAACTCGCTGGGCATGGAGGCCGCGGTTTCCGACTATGTCTCGCATCAGGCGTGGGGCACGCCGCAGCAGATCCTCGACAAGCTGGACAAGCGCAGGGCCGTGATCGGCAACTATGAATGGAACTCGATCGTCAGCTTCGCCGGCATGCCCTACGACGAGGTGGAAAAGAGCATGCGCCTGATTGGCAAGCACGTCCTGCCCGAGGTTAGAAACTGGTAGCCTGCCTCTCACCGCAGTCCACAACATGGAGCTTCAATGATAGGTCCGGCAGATGATTATCTGATCCACCAGACCGCCGAGCCGGTGCGCTATGTCGCCACCAGCGATCGACGGTTCTACGACCGGTATTTCTTCACCGGCCATGCCTGCAGCGAAGACTTGTTCTTCATGATCGGCATGGGCAGCTACCCGAACCTCGGCGTGGTCGACGCATTCGGTTCCGTTGCGATGGGCAACATGCAGTACACCACGCGCGCGTCACGCGAACTGGGCAACGACAGGATGAACACTATCGGCGTCGGCCCTTTCGGCGTCGAGGTGGTGGAAGGTTTGCGCAAACTGCGACTGTGCTGCGACGCTCCGGATCAGGCAGTCCGTTTCGACCTTGAATGGAACGGCGCCGTTCCGGCATTCGAGGAGCCGCCAATCCTGCAGCGGGTGATGGGACGCGTCATGGAGCAGGCCACCCGTCTGATTCAGACCGGTTATTGGACCGGCATGATCGAATGCGACGGCAAGCGGATTGAGCTTTCCCCGAAAACCGCCTGGGGTGCGCGTGACCGTTCATGGGGTGTACGTTCGATCGGTCTGGAACGGGAGCCGAAAGGCATCGTGCAGGCCAAGGGCCTGAACGCGGCGAGAACATCATTGTGGATATGGTCGCCGATGCAGTTTCGCGACTGCACCATCCACTTCAGTATCGCGGAGTATGCCTCGGGCGAGCGCGAGATTGAAACCGTGCGTCGCATTGCCGCGTTCAGCAATGGCGCTGGCGAGGAGGCGCATCTGAAAGGCGCCGAACACAATTTGAAATTCGATCTTGAGACACGCGAAATGCTCGCAGGATCGTCGATCAGTTTCCTCGAATCCGATGGCACAAGGCGCACCGTTCAACTGACACCGCTGCGTCGAGCCTATCTGCGCGCCGGCACCGGCTATGGTGGGCCGGACGAATGGCGGCACGGCAAGTACATGGGCGAGAACTGGGTCAACTCCGTGCGCTTTGATCTGACCGACATTGAAGTGACCACAAAGATCGGGCCGACCCACGTGCTCTGCCGCATGGAAATGGACAACGGCGACGTCGGCTACGGCACCTTCGAGACGCAGGTGTATGGCGCCTATCCTCGCTACGGATTCGATCGCTGATGGGGGCAGTAGCACCCACTGCCACGGACCAGTTGCACGAGGGATTACGTGCCTTCCTCATCGCGCAATATGGCGCTTCGGTGAAGTTATCCAACTTGCGCCGTCTTACCGGTGGGACTTCGCATGAAACCTGGGCGTTTGATCTCTGCACGAGCTCACATGCAAACGAAAACATTCGTCCGTTGATCCTGCGCCGGGATTTTTCAGATGACCGGCTGGATCTCGATCTCGCCACTGAGTTCGCGTTATTACAGTGCCTCTATGCCGCCGACGTCCCTGTCCCGGAGCCGATTTTCTGCGTGCACAAGAACTCCCCGATCACGACTCCGTTCATCATCAGTGAGCGTTTGTCCGGAGCCGACATTCGCAAGAAAATGGCGCAGAACAAGGTCGGCGCCAGGGAGCTTGGTTTAACCCTGACTGGGATCCAGGCGCGCATTCACGGTCTCGACTGGCAAAAAACACTCGGCGACGTCTTGCCATCACCGGTTCCAAATGCGGCAGTTTCCGAAGTGTTGCGCTGGAGCAGGATCGCGACCGAATATTCGAAGGAACCGCCGCCGCTGCTGTCCGCCGCGATTGACTGGCTGGGTGCGCATGCACCGGACGATTCGCCTTGCGTGCTGGTGCATGGCGACTTCAAGGCCAACAATCTGGTTTTTGATCCATCGGGAAGGGTCGCCGTCATCGACTGGGAACTCAGCCATCTTGGCGATCCGCTTGAAGATCTCGCCTTCACCATGCTGTGGACCAGTCAATATGACCTGGTGGGCGGGATGCTGGCGGAGGAAGACTATATCGCCGCTTACGAGCGTGCATCCGGATCACGTGTGGACCGTGAGCGGCTGTTTTTCTGGCGCTTGTTTGCACAGGTCAAAATCGCAGCGATTTTCCTCAAGGGATTGAGCACTAAGACTGGCGCCGACTTCGTCCGTCCTTCGCTGATCATGCTCGGCCGCGCAATGCCCTGGGTTGAACAGCGCATCGCCGAACTGTTGCGCGTTGCCTTGAATGAACGGAA
>JANLPY010000496.1:0-13558 GCA_031367505.1 Hyphomicrobiaceae bacterium
AATCGTATCCACTGTCAACATCCCCCGAGTGCCTCTCGCGCGACTCACGCACAAGGGGCCAGTTTCACCACCCGGGAGAGGGGTCAAAATTCGACGCCGATTACCCCGAGTCGGGGGTCAAAATTGCACGCCGGTTCACAGCAAGAAGGCCGGCGTGCCGAAGGACGTCATCTTCCAGACCAAGCCGCACATCGCACTCGATCAGATCCGGCAAGCGATCGAAGATGGCGTACCGCAGGGCATTGTGCTGGCGGACGCCGGTTACGGCAACGACACTGCATTCCGCAGCGGCCTCACCGAATTGAAACTCGACTACGTCGTCGGCATCCAGGGCTCGACGACGGTTTGGGCACCGGGAACGGAACCGCTTCCGGCCAGGACGTGGTCGGGGAACGGCAGGAAGACGAAGCTTTTGCGCCGAGATGAAACCACAAAGCCGCTCAAAGTCAGTGCGCTCGCACGCAGTCTTCCTCGCAAAGCCTGGAAGAATATCCGCTGGCGAGAGGGCACCAAAGGCGATCTCATCTCCCGCTTCGCGGCGCTGCGCGTGCGCCCATCGCATCGTGACTATTGGCGCGCCGAACCGTGGCCGCAGGAATGGCTGCTGATCGAATGGCCAGAGGACCAAGACGAACCGCTCAAATACTGGCTTTCTACGATGCCGGCCGAGACAACAATCGCATCGCTTGTCGACACCGCGAAATTGCGCTGGCGTATCGAGCGCGACTTCCAGGATCTGAAACAAGAGATCGGGCTCGATCACTACGAGGGGCGCGGGTGGCGAGGCTTTCATCATCACGCGGCCCTCTCGATCGCAGCCTACGGATTCCTCGTCGCAGAGAGGAGTCCGATTCCCCCCTCAGCACCCATCATCCGTGCGCTCAGGGGCAAAGCCGCGTCAGAAGACGAAGACTACCGTCCGCGCGGCAGTGCTGCGCCCTGAGCGCCACACGCCGAACTCGATATCCACGCTTCGAACCGCGATTGCAGTCGCTCTTGCAAAACAACTGCCGCGATGTCCATGCTGCATGCGAAAACGACACGCCAAAACTGACTAAATTTCGTGACACAGTAAGACTAGCAGGCTGTTGAACTTCTCGCCTGCTGATAGATGGCGGCGAATATGATTCCGTTCGGCTTCCAGGGCAATGGGGGCGGGCATGCGCGGATCGGATGTGACGACGGGTTCGCTGTTTTCCTACGTGGACATCGAACAGCGCATTCCCGCCAAGCACCCGCTGCGGCTCATTCCTCGAAGCGGTGTTGCGCCACCCCAAGGTGAAGCGCTTCCTGTCGGACGACCACTTCTCTGTCGATGGCACTCTAGTCGAGGCATGGGCGTCGATGAAGAGCTTCCGTGCCAAAGACGGCAGCGGCGAACCACCGGCACCCAGCCGCAACGGCGAACGCGATTTTCATGGCGAAAGGCGCATCAACAGCACGCACGAGAGCAAGACCGATCCCGACGCGAAGCTCTTTCGGAAGGCCAAGGGCCAAGCCTCGAAACTCTGCTTCATGGGGCACGCGCTGATCGAGAACCGGCATGGCCTAGTCGTGCAGGCCGACGCGACCTTGGCGACCGGCAAGGCGGAACGGGCCGCAGCGCTTTCAATGATCGACCGCCATGACCCGGGCTCGAAACGGCAACTCACGCTCGCGAGTCAAACCGACGTTGAGGGGTGAGCAATTACACTTCAGGTGCAAGTAGCGAAATCCGATTTCCGCTGCCAGTTCCCAACTGTCATCCCGCAGTTGTCATTCTAAGTCGAACTCTGTATGCACGAACCAGGCGTACTAAGTGGCGTTACGGTCAAAGAGATTTCGCGAAGTAATTCATGCGATTTTCTCGATTGGGCGATGTTTTCGGACACCACGTAGGATCGGAATATCAGCGCCATGCCCGAGCCGGGGAGATTGCCGCCATTAACTGTGGTCAAGGGTGCTGACCAAGCAGCCCCGCAACCACGTCAAGCCGACCCCAATTCTGGGTCCATGGCCGATGCCGGGATGGTTGCACTCGCCATCATTGCCGCCCATTATCGAATCGCCTGTGACCCCGCGCAAATGGCGCACGACCTTGGTCTCGGCGAGCGACCATCGACAGCTTCCGACATCGTGCGTGCTGCCCGCCGTACCGGACTGAAGGCGAGTGTCCTATCCGGTCAAGGTGCCAAGCGGTTAAAGTCGGTTCCGCTACCAGCCATCCTTCATATGAGAGATGGCAGCTTTGCTCTTCTCACCCATCGGCTGGCCGACGGCCGCTTGCGCATCGTCAATCCGCTGGCCCGCAGCCAACTTATCGATACCCTCGAAGCCCTGCTTGCGGCTTGGTCCGGCGAATTGGTGCTAGTCACACGCCGAGCGGGCGGTCCCGGCATCGAACCAAAGATCTTCAACTTTGCCTGGTTCCTGCCGTCGATTTGGCGGTACCGCAAGCCACTCGGCCACGTTCTCATGGCCTCATTGTTTATTCAGCTCTTCGCCCTCGTAACGCCGTTGCTGTTTCAGGTCGTAATCGACAAGGTGCTTTTGCATAAAGGACTGTCGACACTTATTGTAATTGTCACGGCGCTACTGTTGATCGGCATTTTTGACGTCGCCCTGCAATATCTGCGGGCTTACGCGCTGAACCACACCACCAGTCGCATCGACGTCGAACTCGGCAGTCGATTGTTCGACCACTTGCTGCGTTTGCCGTTGGCCTACTTCGAAACACGCGCCGCAGGTCAGACGGTAGCACGCATGCGCGAGTTGGAAACGATTCGATCGTTCCTCACCGGCCAGGGCCTATCCTCCGCCATCGACATGGTTTTCGCCGTCATTTTCCTAAGCGTAATGTTCCTTTATTCGAAGATCCTGACGCTGATTGTGATCGGCTCAATACCACTTTACCTCATCGTCGCCTTCGCAATCAGGCCCCTTCTGCGCGAGCGCATCAACGAGCGCTTCAACCGCGGGGCAGAAAGCCAGCAATTCCTGGTCGAATCCGTTGTCGGCATACAAACACTCAAGGCGGCCGCGGTCGAACCTGTCCTGCGCAACCAGTGGGAAGAAAGACTCGCGGCCTACGTGAAGACGTCCTTCGATGCCGTAATGCTAAGCACCCTCGGTCAAAACGCGATCCAGTACATCAGCAAAGCGACAACGGCACTCGTTCTTTATTTCGGCGCGATCGCAGTCATCGAGGGCGAACTGTCCGTTGGCGCCCTTGTTGCCTTCAACATGATGATGGGCCAAGCGACTCAACCTATCTTGCGCCTATCCCAACTGTGGCAAGACTTCCAGCAGGTTCAGATCTCGATCGAACGGCTCGGCGATATCCTCAATGCACCACCTGAGAGCCGTCAACTCGGCTATGCCGCCCTGCCGCCAGCAAGAGGCGCGATCTCAATTCGCGGCATCGATTTTCGCTATCAGATGGACGGCGCCGAGGTGTTGAAGGCTGTATCCCTCGACATCCCTGAAGGCCAAGTGCTGGGGATCGTCGGGCCATCGGGATCCGGAAAATCGACGTTAACCAAATTGATCCAACGGCTCTACCGCCCGGAACGCGGCCAGATTCTCATGGATGGTATCGACATCGGCCAAGTCGATACGGCATGGTTGCGCAGCCAAATCGGTGTCGTCTTGCAGGAAAATCTGCTGTTCAATCGCACGATTCACGACAACATTGCTCTGTCCAATCCGGGATTGCCACGCGGCGGCGTAATAACCTCGGCGCGACTGGCAGGCGCCGACGAGTTCATCTCACGGTTGCCGCTGGGCTATGACACCATGATTGAGGAGCGCGGCGCCAACCTCTCCGGTGGCCAGCGTCAACGCATCGCGATCGCGCGCGCGCTCGCCTCCCGGCCGCGCATCCTGATACTCGATGAAGCAACGAGCGCACTCGACTATGAGAGCGAGCAGATCATCCAATCAAACATGCGCAATATCACAAAAGGCAGAACGGTGATCATTATCGCCCACCGGCTGGCCGCCGTGCGGCACTGCGACCGGATCATCGCGATTGCTGACGGGCGCATCGTAGAAGACGGCACGCATCGTGAGCTGCTGACCAAACCCGATGGAGTTTACGCTAAATTGTGGCGCATGCAGTCCGACCGAACCGATAGTTAGTGGAGAGGCTGAACCGATGTCTCGTGCTGTTGAATCCGTGCTGCTTTTGAGTGCTGTTCTAGGGTGCCGTACTGATGCTAGCGCTCGACCTTTTACCCATAGCCAGGCTCTCAAGCGAGAACGCGACTCTTGCGCTCACTCTCGCTGTTGTTGCGTGTGTCACGGGCCTCATCACGTTGACAACCGAACTCGTCTTGGTTGGTTCTCAGCGCCGTCGTGTAAGGCTCACCGCTGACCACCACACGCCCGAGAGCGTTCCCCAACAACCCAACGCAACCCATCATTAGCACCCGAAGGTCAACAGCAATTGCAAGCCGCACCGCAACACGCGAACGTTCCACCCTCTAGTCTCAAGAGCCTCAAATCGCTCGACGCGGTCGACCGCGAATTCCTGCCCGCCGCGCTCGAACTTTTGGAAACGCCGCCGTCACCGATCCGCATTGCAGCGCTATGGTTTATTTGCCTGGCCTTCGTCACAGGGCTTGCCCTGTCCTTCTTCGGCAAACTCGATATTCACGCGGTTGCGCAAGGTCGCATCCAACCCAGCGGCCGATCAAAAATTGTACAACCTCTCGAGCCCGGAAAGATTGTTTCGATGGCGGTGGAAAATGGCAGCCGCGTTGCCGCCGGCGACGTACTGCTCGAGCTTGATCCAACGGATTCTGGAGCCGATCGCGAGGCACAGGTCCTCGATCTGGAAGCGGCACAAGCCGAGGGCGCACGCCGCCGAATGGCGGTACAGTTTGCCCGCAATAACGTCAAACCTCTGCCGTCGATCGACTATCCAGCCAACATTCGCGACGGTGTCCGTCAGCGTGAAGACGGCGTGCTTCATTCCGATGTTGCCCAGCTGGCCTCAAACATCGCAAGCTTGAAGGCCCAGATCGATGAGCGCACGGCAACGCGGAACCGCCTCAACTCCAGCGTCAAAGCGCGCGACAGATTGCTTGCACTGACCCAGGAGCGTGTCGACATGCGAACGACGGTAAGTGATCAAGGATCGCTATCGCGGGCGTTGGTGATCGAGTCCATGCAACAGCATGAGCTGCAAATGATCACGCAAGCGACGGAGCGGGGTCAGTTGGTTGAGACTGAAGCTTCTCTAAAGACGATTGAGCGCAAACTGGAAGAGGTCGCTAGTCAGTTCATCGCCGATCAAACCCAGAAACTGGCCGAAGCTGAAAGGAAAGCCGATCGCATCGCCCAGGAGCTGATCAAGGCAAAGTCGAAGAACGAGCGCACCACGATCCGCGCGCCGATTTCGGGAAGTGTGCAGCAGCTTGCGGTGACAACGGTTGGGCAGGTCGTGACCACCGGTCAATCCCTGTTGACGATTGTGCCGACCGACGCCCCGATCGAGGTTGAGGTCATGGTCCTCAATAGCGATATTGGCTTTGTTGAAATCGGACAAAAGGCTGTGATCAAGGTCGAAGCGTTCCCCTTCACGCGCTATGGGACGCTCGACGGCACGATCGAAAAGATCTCGCGAGAGGCGATTGAAGACCGCGAAGCCAACGCGCTGGCTGACCCAAATTCAAGCGTCAAACCACAAAGTTCGCAATTGGCATCGCCACGAACGCAAAGCCTCGTATTTCCCGCGATCATTGGACTTGGCCGCCGCACCATCAATATCGATGGCAAGGAGATACCGCTATCTGCAGGCATGGCTGTGACAGTGGAAATCCTAACCGGTCAGCGTCGTGCCATCGACTACGTACTATCGCCACTTCGGGAAGTTACATCTCGCTCAGCGCACGAGAGATAATTCACTGATATAATCAAACTCCAGAGCGTTGCAGCGCCAGCGGTTACGGCAGAAATGGAGCGTGTTGCCGGCGGTGGACATGATGAGGGTTTGATGGTCGCAAAGGTTGTAATGCGGCAAGGGCGACGGTACGGCCGAGTTCGTCGTCACATTGTGGCAGATGTGCGTGACGCCACAGGTGGCCGCGACGATTAGCCGGTCATCGATCGACGGCTGCACAACCTGACACGATACCTGCAAGGTGAGCCAACGCAAACGCAAGCTGGTCGAGGAAGTGTTCGGTTGCGCCAAGACGATTGCCGGCTTTGCAAAAGTCAAAGTGCGGGGCCTGTAGCGCGTGCGCCACCACGTTAACGATGACCGCCTACAATCTGATCGGCATGCCGAGGCTGCTCGCCGAAGCCGTCTCTAACGAGGAACCGGAGTCGGAGCCAACTGAACTGCATCTTTCCCCGGACGGCACATATCCCGAAAAAAAGTCAAAAGCGAAAGTTACGTCCTATCCCAACGGCAAATTCAACCGCCTGCTAGCCGAAGATAATCGTTGAGTTCGCCATATCGGCAAGCGTCGCACCGTGGAAGGTGACGGTCTCGCCTCGGTCGACGAACAGAACGTTGGCACCGGATTGGCTCATGTGGGAGATAGCGGCAGCTGAGCTGACATAGCCAAAGCCGACGAACTGCAACGTATCCCAGCTTTCGAAGCGATAGACTTGATCGGTGCCGACTTCGCTGGCCCGGAACGTGTAGGTATCTGATCCATGCCCGCCGGAAACGATATCGTTACCAGCCCCCCCGTCAATCACGTCGTTCCAAGATGGTTGCACTGTGCGCATGTAAGACAGGAACGCCGACGATGTGCTGCTTTGGTATTCCGCACTCTCCGAGAAGCCCGTCACCACGCTCGTGCGTGACGTACCGCTGTTGAGCTGGTCGACCCAGGAGGCGAAGCCTCCCGCGTCCGGCGCACGATGCAAAACATTGTTGTAGAGCAAAGTCACAAATTGCGAATTTGTTAGCGCACCATAAGTTGCCTGAGTCGCCTGAAACTCGGTCGAGTTAACGAACCCTACTGCAACGGCGTTGACGCTCAAACCAGAGTCCATCGCATCGGACCAATACACGAAACCGCCCGCATCCGGTTGCCGTGCCAGCGTCGCGCCATAAAGCCGATACACCTGGCCCGCATGCAATTCGGGGTCGGTCGCTGTGACAAATTCAGGGCTTTCCGAAAAACCGGTCACAACACTTGCGCGCGAAGCACCACTGTTCAGCATTCCTAGCCAGTTGGCGAGCCCACCGGCGTCAGGAGCGCGGTGCAGTACGTTGTTGTACAGCAGAGTGACAAACTGCGTGTTGCTTAATAACCCATACCGCACCTGGAACTCGGGCGAATTGACGAAGCCGAAAGCGATGGAGATTAGCGACGTTCCCGCATTAAGCTGATCCGTCCAATACGCTAGCCCTGAATCATCCGGCCCGCGCGCCAGCGTCGCCAGATAGAGCCGGTTGATTGTCGCCGCATTTTCCGTAGGCATGAATGCGCCATCGCCCAGCAGTTGATCGGAGCCCAAACCGCCGCTTAGGAGATCGGTGCCAACGCCGCCAAAAAGCTTGTCGTCGCCAACGCCGCCGATTAGCGTGTCGTTACCGGTCCCGCCATTGAGAGTATCGTTGCCACCTCCGCCACTGAGCAAATTATCCGCCGCATTGCCGGTGATGCTGTCACTGCCGCTGCCACCGATCGCGTTTTCAATGATGCTGCCGCGCGCGATCGCTATGTTGTTGAGCTCGCCACCGACATCAGAGTGCGTCTCGGCGTTAAGGTCGATCCGTTGCGCTTGTGAATAACCTGAGACGTCGAGCGTATCATTGCCGCCATTGTCAAAGAGCGTGAGCGCTGGCGCTAACGCGCCATAGATCGCGTCGTCGAAGTGGTAGAGTTGGCTGGCGTTCGAATGGAAGCCATACGTTGTATCGCCCGACCTCGTTGTCGTCGACGCACCATAAAGATTGGCGATCGCGACTATGTCGGCCAACTGCGGACCCATCACATAGTCATAGGTTCCGGTGCCCGCTTCCAGCTGCGTGAAGTACGACATGACCGAGTTGGCCCAACTGTCATTCGTATAGATGTTGTCTACGCCATAGGTGGCGGTGCCGTTATATGGCCCGCCATGCCCCAATCCGAGCGCATGGCCAATCTCATGCAAGTAGGTTTGAAAGGAGTAGCTGTTGATCGCGGTGATACCGCTGTTCCAGTCGGACGAAATCTGCACCGTTGCGTGGATACCATCCGAGCTCGTCTGCGCGATGTTGGAGCCAGCATCAGTAAAGCTGATTTGCGCGGTTAGGGTTGTTTCGACGAATGTGAAATTTCCAACTTCGTCCCACGCCTGCAACGCCAAGCGCGCCAACGACTGCTCGGCAACAGTCAGCCCCTGCACGTTGTACGTGATTGATGTCGTCGCAAAATGAAACCCGCTACCGGGAACACCGCCATCAATCAAATAACTGGCAATTTGATCAATCGTGTAGGTCGGCAAAGTTGCAGCGCGAAGGGTGTAGCCACCCGAAAAACTTTCATTGAATCCCGATACGTCGAGGAAGAAAACGCCGCTCGTGGTCGGCGTGAATACGACTTGCGAACTACGATTTATACCCGAGACGATATCATCGTTAAATGCCAGTTCGGTGCCGAGGCTGTTGCGAACGCTGAGATACGAATCGATGAAAGCCGCCGATGCGTCCACATTGAAAATGTATGTCTGCCCCGCGCTCAGGTTGACTTTGAACCAGTCGTGATCGCCCAACGTATCAATGGCGCTAGTGACGGAAGCACCGAGCGTGACGAACGCCGTCGTGCTAACGTTGGCGACTATGGTATCGGACATTCACATCTCCGCGAGAATCAGGAACAGCTATCCAGATGATAGCCTACCGATGAGATATGAGTGGTTCCCTAAGAACGCATGACATCTATTTCAAGTCAGGATCGGTCGTTAACAACTATAGTTGCTTGATCAAGTCGGATTTGATCGCCCGCCTCCGTTCGGTGATCGGGTCTTAACGGCATTGGGGAGGGACGTGGCTTTGCCCTCGGCGAGACAACCTTGTAGATATGATGAACTGTCAATCGCCGGGTGGAGCGATGGGGTGCCAAAATACAACTTGCGGTAATGCCCGCGCATGAATCAACCAGGCACTGCGGCGCACTAATGCCTAATTTGCAACAGGATAAACAATCAGTGGCCTCAGTCGTCGATCTCGTTCATCGGCAACTTTGGCAAAGGTTGCCGCAGGCATGGCGCAGGACCGCATTGTTCCGTGCGACCTCACTCATCGCGCCGCGTCCAACGATCGCCGCCATCGGCGCCGGCCCTATCATCGTAGCGGGCGCGCTTCGCACGGCTTCTGGTCTTGGGCAGGCGGCGCGACTTTGTCATGATGCATTGCGGCAGGCCGGCTTGCCGGTCTTTGGCGTTGATTTGACTGAACTCCTGAGGCAACCGAGCTCATGCCCCGACTTCGCGTTCGACCGCGGTCAC
This sequence comes from Hyphomicrobiaceae bacterium, assembly GCA_031367505.1. Taxonomy (GTDB): domain Bacteria; phylum Pseudomonadota; class Alphaproteobacteria; order Rhizobiales; family Hyphomicrobiaceae; genus JAKFWF01. The sequence goes on from JANLPY010000496.1 coordinate 9,433, forward strand.
GCTCTGAGCGGGCCGGGTACACTCATTCTCTTTGTCAATGCGCCGTTAGTCCCATTAGCGATGTGGCACCTCGGCCGTCGGCTCATTCTCAACAAGCGTATCGTTGGTTACTGGGCCTGGGAGTTACCGACGATCCCCGACGAATGGCGGCATGGCATGCCATTTGTCCACGAAGTTTGGACGCCCACCCGATTCGTTGCTGACGCTGTGCGCCCGCTTGCGGGTAATAGACGAGTGCACGTGCTGCCTTATCCGGTCGCGATCGAGCCAATCAAAGTCTGCGCGAGACACACGAAACTCGATCGACCCTTCACGGTTCTAAGTATTTTTAACATGGACTCGAGTTTCGCGCGCAAGAACCCCTGCGCAGCAATCAATGCATTTAGGTGGGCATTCGGCGATGACCCGGGCGTTCGGCTGATCGTCAAGACAGCGAACACAGCCTCGTTCAAGGAGGGTCTGAGCCTGATGCAGCGCGCCAAAGACTCGGCCCGCAACGTTATTATCACGGACCAAATGCTGACAAGCGCCGATATGACATTTCTTTACGACCAATCCGAAGTGTTACTTTCGCTACATCGCTCGGAAGGCTTTGGGCTTACTATGGCCGAGGCCATGCTGCATGGATTGGCGGTGATAGCGACCGACTGGTCCGGCAACACGGACTTTCTCAATCGGGACACTGGCATCCCCATTCCCTACCACTTAATCCCGGCGCAAGATGCCCAAGCGACCTATCATCATCCTGATATGATGTGGGCAGAGGCTAATGTCGAAGCGGCCGCAAGAGCTCTGCGCCAGCTGCGCGAAGATCGAGGCTTGTTGAGGCAGCTTGGCCAGCAGGCTGCGAGCATTGGCGCCAACATTTGGAGCGTCGAGCGCCACGCCAACGCCGTCCGCCGCCACCTCGGGTTGTAAACCGAACTAAGAAACGGGAGGCAACAGCGCTGCTCACAGAACCGACCCAAGTGATGTTTCTCTACTGGGGCCGCCGTGGTCTAACGCAATTTGCTCTTGAGGCTGCACGCGCAGCGCGCTCAGACCCGCGAATGATCGCCACCATCTCGGTGTCGCGGCAGAACGAAGATTTCCGCGCGTTTGCGGAGTTCGACGCGGATCTGTTTCCGGTCGATACGTTTTGGACCAATAGTGGCGTGGTCGGTCAGGCCTGGCGAATTCCCGTGTTGCGCCAGCGGCTCTACCAACGTTTGCAGCAGGACCGGACGCAAGTTGTCGTCGATTTGCTGCCGCATGTTTGGTCACCATTTATCGCGCCTGTTATCCGTGCCGCCGGCGTGCGCTACGTCGTGCTCATTCACGATGCCGACGCGCATCCTGGAGACCATCGAACAGTTTCAGTCAAAATCCTACTCGATCGCACCATGCGCGACGCGGACCAAATCCTAACCCTCAGCCATGCCGTATCCGATCGACTTGTGGCGAAGGGTCGCGCAACCAATGAGAAAATTCGCACGCTGGTCCATCCCGATCTCACGTTCGGCACGCCGAATCCGCCCGTCACATTTAAGGCCGGGGCACCCATTCGGTTAGCCTTCATTGGCCGCGTAATGCCCTACAAGGGACTACCGCTGTTCTTGGATAGTATGGACCTGCTAGAAAATGCTGGGGTCGCAACTAAAGTGAGCGTCTACGGCGAAGGCAACCTCGGGGCCAGCGCCGCGCGGCTTTCAAAGATGGGAGCTGACGTGTTGAACCGATGGCTAACAGCGGCTGAAATTGCCGCGCTCTTGGCGCGCTGTGACGCTGTGGTTCTGGCGCACACCGAAGCGAGCCAATCGGGCATAGCGGCCATGGCGCTTGCGGCCGGCGTACCCGTTGTAACTACGCCGGTCGGCGGCCTGCGCGAACAGATCGAGCACGGTGTGACGGGCATCGTTGCTGAGCGCGCCGATGCCCCATCACTTGCGGCTGGAATCACACGACTATTTTCCGACCCAGTGCTCTATCGCAGTATTTGCACCGGCATCGCGGCGGGCCGTGCGAGTCGTTCGATGGCACGGTTTGTCAGCGCGTGCGTGGGGCATGCGCTTGACACATCCTGAAGGCGCGATTGCCGTATGACTGAAAAAAACCAATACTTTGGTAAGAGGTGGTCTGAACTGTATCTGACACTTCAGCATATGACAGCCGATCGTAGCGATCGCCCTTGATGACATTGATTTCGATGTCAGGTTCGTGTCCGCAAAGGTTTGGTCGGATCGTCTGATGCACAATCCTGCCTCTGCGCATCCGATCTTTGTTGGGAGAGGTTACCGACGACTGCCATTGTTGAATGTGAACTTGCGGATACGGCGCGACGACTCTTAAATCTGCGCATCTTAAATCTGCGCACAGATTATTTGACGCCGACCATAGAGACGCAACGCGCAACCATCCCACTCGCGCTGAGCGTTGATCGATTTTGAACTCAGTGACGGATTGCCCGTCGTTTCCCCGCAATCGAACGTTGACGGATCATAACCGCCACCCGTTCGATCCTCATACGATCGCCCGTTGGTGGGTCGACCGTGCAACAGTCCCCGTCACAGGTTGAACAAGCCGGACTAAACGTGACGCACGCCCGGACCCAATAGCGCTTACGGGGTCAGCGTTCGACTGATCGGTATTAACCGGCGATGTGAGATCCGGTTCGTTTGCCGAGTGGACTGTCAGGTGGACCAATTCGCGTCCAGGTTCATAACCATCGACAGTCCGCACCAACACAGCAAGCATTGACTGGCGGTCGCGTGTGGCGATTGCTGTATGTAGCACGGTCAGTTCGCCACACAATTGCGATGCCTCGAGAAATGGTTCCTCGGATTGAAAAATACGTGGATGCGCGGTCGAAAGAGCTGGACGGTTGGGATTAATCCGCAATTCTTCATGCAGCTTTTCTCCAGGGGCGAGACCAGTGAACGTGATTTCAATATCGCCATCAGGGTTCTCGGAATGGCGCTCATCGTGCCCTGATAAACGCAACATCAGGCGAGCGAGATCAATGATCTTAACCGGTTCTCCCATATCCAGGAGCGACACCTGTCCCGATTGCGCCATAGCACCCGCTTGAATGACGAGCTCGGCTGCCTCGGGAATCGACATAAAGTATCGACTCACCTCGGGATCGGTAACTGTGATCGGGCCGCCCGAGTCGATTTGCTGGCGGAAACGACGGATCACACTGCCCGAGCTATCTAGTACATTGCCAAAGCGAACGATCGTGAAGATCGTCGAACTGCCCCGCGCCGCCTCGGCCTGTACCACCAGCTCAGACAAGCGCTTGCTGGCGCCCATGATGTTCGTTGGCCGCACGGCTTTGTCTGTCGAGATTAAAACCATAAGTTCGACGCCGTGGGTGCGGGCTGCTTCCGCGACCACGCTGGTGCCAAAAACATTGTTGTGGACGCCCACGAAAGGATTGTGCTCGACGATCGAGACGTGCTTGTACGCCGCGGCGTGATAAATGGACTGGACTTTGTGAAGGGCCAGGACCTCATCAATAAGGGTGGGATCGCAAACGGATCCCAATACGGCAATGATCTCCGGTCGTCCGATGCTGTCCACAAGGGTCCGCGCGATCCCCTCGACTTCAGTCACGATTTGATAAAGAGCCGCCTCTGACATATCGAGCAGGACGAGCCGTTTCGGGCTGTGTCGTAAAATTTGCCGTACAAGCTCCGAACCCACCGATCCGCCGGCCCCGGTCAGTAGGATCGATTTGCCCGTGATATTTCTTGTCATCAAATGGGCGACCGGCGAAATTGGTTCGCGGCCCAAAAGCTCGACGACATCGATCGGCTGAAAATCGGTGACCGAGACGCGCCCAGCGGCAATATCTTCCAACGCTGGCATGATCTTGACGACGGCGCCCTTGGCTTGCAACGAGCGCAAAACGTGCCGGCGCTGCTGCCGGTCCCGCGATGGTAGCGCGATCAGGATTTCCTTAACACCCCGCTTGACAAAACTTTCGATCTTTTCAGGGCGATAGACTTTGATCCGATCGATGTATTGACCCCATAAATTTACAGTATCATCGACGAAACCAATTACCTCACGATCGGTATTCAGCATGGCCCGGCAAAGTTGTTGTCCTGCCGCGCCGGCACCGTAAATGATGACTTTGTTTTGT
>JANLPY010000534.1:0-3505 GCA_031367505.1 Hyphomicrobiaceae bacterium
GCAAGTGCGCGTCCTTGACCGTCGCCCGTCACGTCGGCCAACGCTCTGCCATCAGGATCAAGCCGCAATCCGATCGCTCAGCCGATCAAACCGCCCACTCAGAACGTCGAGGAGGCCAAATTTTCCCGCAATCGCTTGTTAACCTTAATTTGCCGAGCGACCGCGACAGGAATACACAAATCGCTCGAGCAGAAACACTCTCCAATTTTCGATTTTTGCATTGCGGGATAACATCCGAGTGCATCCACAAGAATCTTCTGCAGTTGCGAAATGAGCCCGATAAAAAAGCGATGTTGCGATCGGCGAGCGCGCGGTCTTCCGATCGCGCTGCAGCGGCTCTGCGACCACGGGGAACAAGGATAGCGCTCACCCTTGGCAATGCGCATCTACGCGAGAGATGAGCCTGCCTATGCGCCCCACACTATCTTTTCATGACGACTTCAAACCGAATTTCTGAGGTGCCGCTTGCCGCGATCATGCTTTATGCATTTCGTGCTGATAAAGGTGGCGGTAGCGCCAGCAAGGGCGGCTCATGTCGGGGCGCGCAAGGTTGCTCGAATTTCTTGTAACATGTTGATTTTATAATGATATGCATTGTTGCATTGCGCTTTGCCTTGGCCTCACACTAAGGCCAACTGTAAGGCCAGTCTGGCGGCGACTGTAAGGCCAACGAAAAGGGCCCCGGATTGGCGCCCGAGGCCCCGCTCCCGTTAACGGGGGGAGCTGTCTGTGTTCCGTCTCTCGATCCGCTCCTGGAGCCAGGCCCGCACCTCACTCTCGATCCACCCGACGCGGGAGCCGCGGTAGTGCCCGAGGCGCACGCGCTTTGGGAACAGTCCGTCATTCTCCATACGCTGGATGTGCTGGTGTGAGTAGAGAACCAGATCCTTCAGTTGCTTCTTCGAAAGCAGGCGCACTGTATCTGACATCACGCTATCTCCGTTTGAGGGAGCATCGCGCGATGCGAGCCGGGATATCCGGCAGAACAAACGTAGTTTTGGTTTCGGCACATTGCAATAGCGGCATGGGCCGACGCGGTTGCGCATGGCGACACATATTTGAACGTAAGCAGAAATATATACTGGTGGCTCAAGGTGAGGCCCGGAGCGGTGTCCGGGCCTCGAGTGTCGAGAGGGAAGTCACGGCGCCGGTCAGGCGGTCGTGGACTTCGGCCTCGTCTTCTTGGCGGCTGCCTGTTTGGCGTCTTCGTCCTCTTTGTGAGCTTGCGGATCGTAGCTGCGCAGCACGATCTTGCATTCGCCGGCCGCTGTTGGCAGCAGCAGCGACTGCAGCATCACGTTGAAGCCCTGGCCGTCTTCATGGGGAAAGGCGACCCCGATGTTGAGCCAGTAGTCGTCCTGCTTATGGCGCGGGACGATCGAGTAGACGCGATACATCTTGGGTGTATCAGCCATGTTCACGCACTCCTTCCGAGAGTGAGTTGCCAATCCTGCCTCGCGCGCCTGGAACAATCCAAACGCGGGCAGGCGAGAGCACGCGAACCGGTCACGGGCTTGGCGTCTGAGCACGAATGCGGCGATCAATAAATCGAAGTTTATGCTCAGCCTACGTGTTCACCGGCACTGGTCAAGGGCTGGCAGTGGATAAGTCGTGATGGCCGACATGCCAGCGACCGTTGCCTTGCGGTCCACATTTTTTTGGTGGGTCCATGGCCATTTTTCTGGAGCCGCCACTGACGTCATCCCTGCGCGTCGACGTTCGCGGTCAAGTGTCCATCGCCCACCATATCCGTTGGTGCACTTGACGGCGAGCACTGGCGGCGCGCTACGATCGAAGTTGAACGGTCGGCACGCTCGTGGCCACGATCGTGGACAGGACTTTTCCTGTGACGGCGATCCGTCAACCTGCAATGAATTTGGCACACACCGACAAGCACCGCGCAAGAGATGGAAGCCCGCAGGGCCGAGACAAGCGGGAAGGGACCCGCGCCGGCTCGGCAGGGGAGGCGGGGACAACTTCCCCGCGGACATCGCGACTGAACGGTCGCCCACTTGGGCGATGCGCCCATAAGCGTGTTGGCGATCAAATGTACCGCAAACATAACTGCCAGCATGAGCCGGTAGTCAAGCCAGACGGGCACACACGCCGGGTTCTCCGACTTTCCGCTTGCGGGGGTGCTGCTGTCGCGGCAAGATGATGTCCGCGACGGTGAGTTTTGACCCAAACTCACCGGCATCCCCCCCCCTAATTGCACCAGCAACCCAGCCAACTTGAAATAATTTCCAGTGGACCGCTTGGCGATCCGTTCACGCCGCTCTGCTATCAAATATTTTCGATCGCCAGAGTTGGGGGACGCTTGTGCAAGTGAACGGATGCTGCAAAAGCGTCAAAATTGCTCGCGCAGCTGCCGTGCTGGTTATGCTCGGCGGGGCAGCCTGGGGCCTTGACCGCTGGCATTCCGTGAATATGCGCCGTCAACTACAGGCAGCCGCTGATACAGCCGCTGATACTGCAGTCATTCGGGCCGTACGAGAGGTCCGTGATCTCGCGCCGTGTTAACTGCGTAATGCGAACAAAGCACGGCGGACTTTTTTCCGCCAGTCGTGACAGTTCTGCGTGAGTGTTCGACCTGATTGCCCGTTGCACCGGCATTGCCTACAGTCTCGCCGATTGCACGACGGTGGTGGGCCATGAAGAACGCGCGATCGGCTGGCAGCTGGGCGCCACCAGCCCTGCCGGCCAGGTCATCATGGGCGCCCGGGTTCGCGCCAACTTCGCGAACCCGGGCGCGGTCAGCATCGAGGTCGTGGCGTAAGACGTGCCGGAATGTCCGACACCCGCGGCAAAATCGAGGAAAGCCAATGCCATTGAAGACACGGCTGACCGAACGGCTCGGCATTCGCTATCCGATTCTCAACGCGACGATGGGCGGCACCGCCGGTGGTGCGCTGGCCGCCGCGGTGCTGGCGATCGCAAACCCCGAACGATTGAAACCACGTTTTCCCCAATCGGAAAGGCCGAGAACGGGCTTGTCGAAAAGTTCCGCCTCTGTCCGTGCCTCAGGGGATTGCGGAATTCAGACGGACTCCCCACGTCTATTAGTTAGTTACACGCGCAACGTTGTGCTGGGTCGATGATCCATCGTATCAGGACGCACTTGCAGCGGACGCCTCAGCCGCCGATGCGGCATGCCGTGGCTTCCGCAAGGAGTATCGGCCATGGCAGGAGCAAACCGGGCACGCCTGAGCTGGCTCAAAGAGCATCGGACGTGGGAGGATTGGGTCGGCCTCGGCCTGGGTGTTCTCATCGTGCTGTCACCCTGGATCGCCACACCATCCGCCGGGCAGGGCGCGCCGATCATCGCGGTCGCCATTGGTCTTTTGGTGACGCTCTTGGCTCAGCTCGAATTGGTCGCCCTGCGGCGCTGGCACGAGGTCGCCGAGGTGGCCTGCGGTGTCGCGCTGATCGCCTCGCCTGTCATGCTGGGTTACGCAAAAACCGGCCAGCTCCGATATTGGCATTTTACCCTCGGCGCACTCGTTGC
>JANLPY010000543.1:0-39179 GCA_031367505.1 Hyphomicrobiaceae bacterium
GATGTTTGCGCACACCCTGCCAACAGTGAGGCAGCAAGCAGCATCACGGTCGCCCGAATTGTCGGAATCATGCTCGCCCCTGTCGTTTTCCGTGCACACACTATGCGTTCAACGGACCCGGGTGCAATCGAAGGACATCCAAATCGGCTAGCAGTGCAGCGCGGAAGTGTGCGTTGTGGCTCTGGGGACACGAAACATCCGAGCTACAGTGCGCCCTTCACGCCCACCACTTCGCTGGCACCGGGAAGCGTCCGGCGGCATCTTCGATGGCCTGGGCTGCGCGGAACAGCGTGCCCTCGTCGAACGGCTTGCCGATTAGCTGCAGCCCAAGCGGCGTGCCCTGGTTCGACAATCCGGCCGGCACCGAGATACCCGGCAAACCCGCCATATTGACGGTCACCGTGAAGATGTCTTCGAGGTACATGGCGAGCGGATCACCGCTCTTTTCACCCGCGGCGAATGCGGGCGAGGGTGTGGTCGGAGTGAGTACAACGTCGACCGTCCCCCAAGCGTTGTCGAAATCCTGCTTGATGAGGGTGCGGACCTTTTGCGCCTTCAGGTAGTAGGCGTCGTAATAACCGGCCGACAGCACATACGTGCCGATCAGGATGCGCTTGCGCACTTCATGGCCGAAGCCCGCCGCACGCGTATTTTCATAGGTTTCGAGCACGTCGCGGCCTGGCACGCGCGCGCCGTAACGGACGCCGTCATAGCGCGCGAGATTCGAGGAGCACTCGGCCGGTGCCACGATGTAATAGGCAGGCAGCGCGTACTTGGTGTGCGGCAAGCTGATATCGTGGATCGTCGCTCCGGCATCCTTCAACCAGGCGATGCCCTTCTGCCAAAGCGCATCGATCTCAGGCGACATGCCGTCGACCCGGTATTCCTTCGGCACGCCGACGCGTAGCCCCTTCAACGACTTGCCGATCTCGGCCTCATAGTCGGGCACGGGAACGTCAACGCAGGTCGAATCCTTCGGGTCGGGGCTCGCCATTGCTTTGAGGAGAATTGCCGCATCGCGCGTCGTCTTGGCGATCGGGCCGGCCTGATCCAGGGACGACGCAAACGCGACGATGCCCCAGCGCGAGCAGCGGCCGTAGGTCGGCTTGATGCCGACCGTGCCGGTCAAAGCTGCCGGCTGACGGATCGATCCGCCGGTGTCGGTGGCGGTCGCTGCCAGGCACATATCCGCCGCGACCGCTGCCGACGAGCCGCCCGACGAGCCACCCGGCACCAGTTTGTCGTTTGAGACCGCGCCGGATTTCGACTTACGCCGCCACGGGTTGACCACGGGTCCAAAGCAACTGGTCTCGTTCGACGAGCCCATCGCGAATTCGTCGTTGTTGAGCTTGCCGAGCATGACGGCGCCGGCGTCCCACAGGTTCTGCGTGACGGTCGACTCGTAGGTCGGCGTGAAGTCACCGAGGATGTTCGAACACGCCGTGGTGCGCGCACCCTTCGTGCAATAGAGATCCTTGATGCCGAGCGGCAGGCCTTCGAGCGCGCCAGCCTTACCGGCGGCGATCCGTTGATCACTGGCCTTCGCCTGAGCCAACGCGTGCTCCGGCGTCGGCAGCACATAGGCGTTGAGCGACGCGTTGCCAGCGACGATCGCCGCGTTGAACGCCGACGTTAACTCGACGGACGTGAAGTCTTTTTTCCGCAAGCCGTCGCGCGCTTCGGCCAGGGTCAGCTTGGTCAATTCGGTCTTTGCCATGGATTTAATCGAGCTCTTTGGTCATGAACAGGCTGAGCGGGTCGGGCTTGTAGGGCCCGAAAGCGGGACAATCCTCGTAGCCGGCGCGGCGATACAGGTTGAGCGCTTCGTGGTTGTGGATGCCGGTTTCGAGCGACAATCGTCTAACGCCCCGCCGCTTGGCCTCGGTTTCGATGGTCGCTAAAACGGCGCGGCCCAGCCCCCGGCCGCGTGCTTCGTGCGGCACGTACATGCGCTTGATTTCGCCGTGACGCTTATCGAGCAAGCGAAAGGCGCCGCAACCAATTGCCTTGCCGTCCTGGCGCGCAACGAAGAACACCACGTCGGGCTTAGCGAGCGAAGCAATATCGAGCAGATGGTTGCTGTCCGGCGGGTAAAGGGCATTCGAATAGTCATCGAGCGCGGTGATCAGCGCCAAGACCTCGGCCTGGCGCGGATCCTCGATGCCGATCTGGATCATCGGAATTTTATACGGCGGGTTCGGCGCATCGCTCATTCGACGACCTTCGGCACGACGAAGAAGTGATCCTCGACCTTCGGCGCGTTCAGCGTCACTTGATCGGCAATTTCGCCATCTGTGATTTTGTCCTCGCGTTGAGGCAACTCGATTGGAACGACGCGGGTCATCGGCTCGACATTGGCGGTATCGACCTCATTCAACATCGCCACCCAATCGAGAATGCCGGTGAGCTCTTTCTCCAAGCCCTTGGCCTCTTCGGAGGTGACCTTGATCCGGGCGAGCCGCGCAATCCGCCGCACCGTTGCTTCATCGACATTCATGGGGCCTCACTCGGCCGGCTAGCGCGCCAGCGATTGTTTGTCAGGCTGTCTTAGCTTAGCGGGCAATCCCCCCGCAACCTTTGTTGGGGGTAATGTCATTCAATCGGCTGAAATCAACCCCGATCCGCCAGCACGCCTTCGAGGAATACCGCCGCGCGCGAGGCATCGACATCGCGGGTGACGAAACTGTCGCCGATGCCACGGGCAAGGATGAACGTCAGACGGCCATCGGCAACTTTCTTGTCCTGCCCCATCAAACGAACCAGCGTTGCCGCATCGGGCAGCTCACCCGGGATATCGGCGATCCGCGTCGGCAGACCAACTGCCTTCAGATGGCCCGCAACGCGAGCCGCAGTTTGCGGTGCCACGAGTTGCAGCTCCTCCGACAAACGGAACGCGAGGCACATGCCGATCGCGACACCCTCGCCATGCAACAGGCGATTGGAAAATCCCGTGAATGCTTCGAGTGCGTGACCGAAGGTGTGGCCGAGATTGAGCAGCATGCGCTCGCCGGTTTCGGTTTCGTCCCGCTCGACGATACGAGCCTTCATTTCGACGCTGCGATACACCGCGTGCGCGATTGCTTGGTGGTCCAGCGCCATGACCGCTGGCCAGTTGGCTTCGAGCCATGCGAAAAACGCCGCGTCGCCGAGCAGTCCGTATTTAGCGACCTCAGCATACCCGGCCCGCAACTGCCGTGCGCTCAAGGTCGCGAGCAACGCCGTGTCAGCGATCACCAGGCTCGGCTGATGGAACGCGCCCACGAGGTTCTTGCCCTGCGGGGTATTGATGCCTGTCTTGCCGCCGACCGAGCTATCCACCAGTGCCAGCAGCGACGTGGGGATCTGCACAAAGCGCACGCCACGACGCAATATCGCCGCCGCAAAACCTGCCAGATCGCCGATCACGCCGCCGCCAAGCGCGATGACCAGATCACCACGTTCGAGACGGGTTTCAAGCTGTCGCTCGCATAGCGGGCCGAGCTGGGCAAAGCTCTTCGTCGTCTCTCCAGGCTCCAGCGTGATCGAGCCGCGCAAACGACCGTCGGCCGCGAATGACGCCTCGAGTGTGTGCAGATGGTGTGCGGCGACGTTGCGGTCGGTGACAATGGCAGCTTTGCGAGCACCGAGCTTCTTTGCAATCAATGCGCCCGCCTGTGGCAGCAAATCCGACCCGATGATGACCTCATATGCGCGTTCACCGAGCGCGACGTCGACAACCCGCGCCGCCGACAGCGCTTCCTCTAGGGATTTTCCTGACATCGGCTCTTTCATGACTCCGGTCCGCTGGCCGTTGGTGATGGCAATGAAGGTGGCGCCAGCGGCCCCTTCAGCAGAGCGATAATGATGTTGGACACGATCTCGTCGTGCGCCACCTCGCGGCTTTCAACCGTCAAGTCGGCCTGAGCGTACACTGGATACCGCAGCGCCATCAGTTCGCGCATGCGCGCCTCAGGGTCGCCGGTTCGCAGCAACGGCCGATTTTCACGCCGCATCACCCGCCGCATCAACACGTGCAACTCGGCCTTGAGCCAAATCGAGACGCCGGCCAACTTGACGTTGGCACGTGTTTCATCACTCATGAATGCGCCGCCGCCCGTCGCCAGTACTTGCGGACCCGCGTTCAACAGTCGGGCGATGACCCGCCGTTCGCCGTCCCGGAAGTAGGGCTCGCCGTGATCTTCGAAGATCTCGGGGATGGATTTGCCGGCCGCGATTTCAATCTCGGTGTCGGCATCGACGAATTTGAGGCCGAGCGCATCGCCCAGCCGGCGGCCGACCGAGCTCTTGCCGCAACCCATCAAACCGACCATGACGAGAGAACGGTCGCCAAGCGCAAGCTTGACCGCTGCCGTGTGCTCCGCCGTGTGCCGCGCACGTTTGTGCCCCAACCGAATCACCTTGAAATCGCTGCTCGATGCTTCCGTTTCAGTCTCCGGCGCCCCGTTCCACAACGCCCGTCAAAATTATCCCAAGCCGACAATCCACCATGACTGCAAACCGTTAGGCGCCGTTTGAGAGAAACAGAATTAACACGGCGTGTGGCGTGGGCTTGGCTGATCGTCCGACGAGCCATAAAGAAGCCAAGTTGGCTCGTCAAAAGAAACGCATAGCAGGATACCTAATGCCCAGCCTTTTCCGGTTCCTTGTTATCATAGGCGCCCTAACTGCGGTTGCGTTTGGCGGGCTTTACGTAATGGCGACGTATTTCGAGCCCGAACCGAGGGAAGTGTCGAAAGCGGTGCCGGGCGTCAAGATTCGCCGATGATTTACCCGAGCTGCCCCCTCTCGATGAGTAATTTCCCCATGCGAGCCCATCACGTTGCAGCGACCGTCCGGATCGTCGCGGCGGCGTCAGTGCTGTTCAGCGCATCGGCCGGTGGGAGTTTTGCGGAAGACAGCTGGAACCCATTCGCCGCCAGAGACCAGGCGGCGTCGAGGCGGGCAGCCCCAGCGGATCCGCCATCACGCCCGGCATTGTCACCGATGACCGACGCGTCGGCCGAACCGGGTGAATGGACGCTGCGCCCGAATTCGACACAGGCCCCAGTTGCCAATGCGGCGCAGCCCTTCAGCTCCAAGGCCAATGCCGTAGAGAGCGGCGATCTCGCGCCGATCATTGCGGCTGACGGTTCTGGCTTACCACTCGAGCTGTGGAACGGGCTCGATATCGCCGGCATCGAAGCGCAATTCGCCCGCCTCGACATTCCTCCGCGATCCCCCGCCGTCAACAACCTGTGGCGGCGGTTGTTGCAGTCTGAGGCATTGCCGACCGGAAGTTCCACCAAATTCCAAGCTCTGCGTGCCGAAGCCTTCGCGAGATCCGGCCTCTTGCGGGAACAATCCGAAGCACTAGCGAAGTCGATCGCCGCGAGCGATGCGGGCGCGGCCGACGCGGTACTTCTGGCGATGAAAGCGCGTAGCGATATTGCGCTCGGCCAAACCGATGCCGGCTGCGCTATGGCGAAGGAAGCGGGCGGCCGCAAAGCCGATCTGCCGAAACGGATCAAGGGCGACATCATCGTGCTTGCGGGCTATTGCGCAGCGATTGCCGGTAATGCTCCCGCAGCCGGCCTTGCGGCCGAACTCGTCCGCGAAGAGAACTACGATGCACCGGCAGCGACAGCTGCTTTGGATGCCATCGCGCTTGGTCCTGAAACCGCAAAAACTCAGAAAATCACGATCGCCAAGAAGATCGACGCGATCGATTTCCGCTTGCTGCAACTAACCGCACCGCAGGAGTTGGGTACGCTCTTGGAGCGGGCCGATCCGTCCACGCTCGCGATTCTGATCGCAGACCCCAACACCGATCCAAAGTTGCGACTAGCCGCGGCTGAATCGGCTGCCCACCTGAACATCATTGCACCGGACCGGCTCGCAGAAATCTATCGCACGCAGCAGTTCAGCGCGGCCGAATTGGCTGATCCGCTGACGGCTCGCCCCGACCCACTCACGCGCCGCGCCCTATTGTTGAAAGCCGCCGAAGCCGAGCGCACACCCCAACGCAAGACGCGCATCATTCGCGCGCTGTTCGATGATGGGCGCCGCGTCGGCCTATATATCGCGATGCTGCGGATCGCCGCCAAACCGATCGCGTCGCTGCAACGCCAAATTGAAATTGGCTGGTTCGCCGAATCGGCCGTGGAAGCCATGATCGCCGCCGAGCGCTACAACGATGCTCGCGCCTGGGCTGCCTTTGGCCAAAGCCTCGACCGGCCGGTCACCGGCCCCGCCGCCGCTGGATTACAGCATTGGCTCGCTTTGATCGACATTGCTGACCCGAGCACCAAAGTCACCCGCGGCACCAGCCTCGCCTCGGTCGAGCAGATGGCGCTGGCCGGCCGCTTCAGCCCGGAAATGCTGCATCGCCTGGCGACAGTACTCGACGCGCTCGACTATCAAGTGCCGATCCCGCTCTGGGAAGCCGCCAGCCGCACGCCACAACCGAGCACCGGACACCTGCCCGAGACCGGCGTGCTGACTGAACTGCAGGACGCAGCCAAGAAGAAAGAGTTCGGCCGCACTGTGCTGCTCACACTTCGCACACTTGGCCCCAACGGCGCAGAAGGAGCTCACATGATCGCACTCGGCGATGCGGTGCGGGCCCTGAAGCGCGCCGACCTCGAGCCCGATGCGCGACGCCTCGCCTACGAAGCGCTGTTTGCTGGCTGGCCGCGCTTGGCGAGCAACTAATGACGCCCGACGCCAGTCAACAGCTCGAAGCTTTCCTCGACATGCTGGCGTCCGAACGTGGCTCGGCGCGCAATACCCTCGATGCCTATCGTCGCGATCTCACCGATTTTCTCAATGACATTGGTCGCAATCATACGACACTGGATGATGTCGCGCCGTCCGACATTACCGCCCACTTGCGGACACTCGACGACAATGGTCTTGGCACGGCGTCGCGCCAGCGCAAGCTTTCCGCAATGCGCCAATTCTTCAAATTTCTCGTAGCCGAAGATGCGATCGACGAAGATCCCACGCACGGCCTCACGGGGCCGCGCAAAACAGCGAGCCTGCCGAAGATCCTATCGGTGGCAGAAGTCGACCGGCTGCTGGACATGGCGAAATCCAAAACGCTCAACATCAAGGGGCGAGATCTCGTGCGCGCCCTCCGGCTGCACGCATTGCTGGAGCTGCTCTACGCCACCGGCATGCGCGTCACCGAGTTGGTGTCGTTGCCACGCACTGTACTCGCTGGTGATGAGCGCGTGTTTACCATCACCGGCAAGGGTGGGCGCGAACGCCTCGTACCGCTCAATTCCTCCGCCAAGGCCGCACTCGCACGCTATCTAGGCGTCGGCACCGATCCGGCCGATGACGTCGCGCCGATGCTGAAAACGAAATGGCTGTTCCCATCGAAGGCAGCCGGTGGGCATCTGACGCGCCAACGCTTCGCCCAGGAATTGAAAGAGTTGTCCGAGGCGGCGGGGCTTGATCCCGATCGTGTCTCACCGCACGTTTTGCGCCACGCCTTCGCGAGCCACTTGCTTGATCGCGGCGCCGATCTGCGCGCGGTGCAACAACTGCTCGGCCACGCCGACATCTCCACGACACAGATCTATACGCATGTGTTGGAAGAACGCCTTCGCCGGCTGGTGCTCGACCATCATCCGCTGGCAAAACCGGCGACCGGCGCTTGAGTTCGCGCACCTTGCATCGCAGCTCGTCACCACCATTTCTAGATCTGCCGCACGACCAGTCGAAACATGGAGCCGACCCGCCTTGAAACACCTAGCCATCGCGATGCTTGCCCTTGTTGTTCCGCTCTCGGCCACGTCGGCCAATCAGATCAACACCGGTGCTGAGACTGGCGCGTATCACTCCACGTTCTGCCCGGCGCTCGAAGCCCAGCTCGCAAAATCGAAGTTCGAGCACAAGTGCACGACCTCCGAAGGCACGGCCGACAACATGAGCCGGGTCGCCGCCGATGCGCGCCAAATCGGCTATGGCCAGCTCGACATCTTCGCGCTGGAGGCACCAGCACTTGGCGGCGCCAAAACCTTCACGCGTCTACGCAACGACGATGTCCGAGAGTGTGTATTCGCCGTCACCCGCAACCGTGAGATTCTGAACTACGGCGACATCGCAGTGAACGCGGCACGCCTGCGGTTCATCTTGCCGCCGAAAACCTCCGGCAGTGCCGGGACGTTCCGTTTCCTTCAGCAAGCCGACGCCGATGGCCTGGGTAAAGCCAAGACTATCATCAACGCCACCGATCCTGACGACGCCATCAAACTGGCGCTGGCCGCCGACGACACCGTTGCCTTCTTCGTGCAGTTTCCGGACCCCGAGAACGCCCGTTTCAAGGAGATCCAGGAGCAGGGAGGGCACATCGTCCCGGTGATCGACCGCGCAATCCTGCGGCAGCAGGTCGATGGACAGAAAGTGTACTTCGCGCAGGAGACCCAAGTTGGCAACGCCAAGTGGATGAAGAGCGGGCAGAAAGTCACCACCGTATGCACGCCGCTGGTGCTGTTTACCGGCACCCCCGATCGCGTGACGAGCGACAAGGCCCGACAGGACCACAAGGACATGATCGCGACCATACAGGCATTGAAAATAGAGGCCCTGGTGCCGCGCGAAGGATTGTTCTCGAAGGTGTGGCGGCGCACGCGGGAGCTGAGCGCGCAAAGCGTTGAGAAGGTCATTCAGCTTTCCGAGACCGCCCGCGAAAAGGCCAAGCCGATGATGGAAAAGGCCAAGGAAATGGGCGGCGAGGCTTTGGAAAAGGCCAAGAGTGCGGCCGAGAAAGCAACCGAGGCGGCCAAAAAAGCGATGGAGCCTAAGCCAAGCGAGGAGAAGAAGGAGTAATTCTGGACATCTGAGGTGACGCGCGAAAATTAGCATCAAGTGTTATTCATTTGAATTGAGCCAGCGTTTCGAGGTTAGCTCGCTCGTCCAACTGGACATCGCTTAGTGCTCAAGGTCGCTGCGGTGTTCGTATGCGAACGCCGAACAGCCGATCGCTCACCCTGGGAGAAGACACATGTCGTTTACGCGCAACCTGCTCTCGACGGCCGCACTTTTGCTCGCATTCACCGCGCCAGCTTATGCTCAGGCTCCCCAGTCCGAAAAGAATGTTTCGATGAAAATGGCGCTCATGATCATCGATGGCACGCTCGAACAATGCACCAAGGATGGCTATAAGGTTTCCGTTATCGTCGTCGACAAAGCCGGCAACGTCGCCGCCTCCGTGCGCGGTGACGGCACCAATCCCCACACGATGGAATTTGGCCGCCTGAAGGCTTATACGTCGCGCACCCGGGGCCAGACTTCGCTCGAATTCAAGAACCTCACCGACAAACCGGAGAACGCCTATTTGAAGCAAATTCCGAACGTCGTGGCTGTCGGCGGCGGTGTGCCGATCAAAGCCGGCGCCGAAGTGATTGGTGCAGTCGGCGTCTCAGGCGCTCCAGGCGGCGAAAAAGATGAAGTTTGCGCGCTGGCCGGCATCGCCAAAGTAGCTGGCAGTTTGAATTGACCCGTTCGAGCTAAAACTGAGCACCAAGGCCGCATCGCATGGATGCGGCCTTTTTTTTGCCTGGCGTTCAGACGGACCGCGTTATGCCGCCGTCGATGCGAATGTTCTGTCCGGTGATGTAGGCCGCCCGCTCGGAGGCAAGCAGCGCGATCAGCTCCGACACTTCGTCGGTTTTTCCGTACCGGCCCATCGGTATGCGCGAGCGGAATTCCTCTTTCTCTGGGAGGCTGTCGATAAAACCCGGCAGCACATTATTCATCCGGATGTTATCGGGAGCGTACTTGTCGGCAAAAAGCTTCGTGTAGGCGGCAAGTCCCGCACGAAACACAGCCGAGGTCGGGAATACCGGATCCGGCTCGAACACCGCGAATGTCGAGATATTCACGATCGCGCCGCCTCGTTGTTTATGCATGATCGGCGCGACGAGGCGGGTGGCACGCACAACGTTGAGAAAATAAACTTCGAGCCCCTTGTGCCAGTCGGCGTCGCTGATGTCCAAGATGGCGGCGCGCGGCCCGTGTCCGGCGCTGTTGACAAGCGCATCGATCCGCCCCCAACGGGCCATCGTCGCATCCACCACGCGCTCGATGTCAGCTTGATTCTGGTTCGATCCTGTAACGCCCAGACCACCCAATTCGTTGGCCAGCGCTTCGCCTTTGCCTGACGACGACAGGATCGCTATTTGAAACCCGTCCGCCGCGAGTTTGCGCGCAGCACCAGCACCCATGCCGCTACCGCCGGCGGTCACAAGTGCTACCTTTTCGCCAGCCATGCTTTTCTCCAATTCTTGATGCTGTCTAAGCCTTTCGCCAGCGGCGCCACAGCACGATGGTCGCCGGTAGGAATACAAGATCGCCGATCAGCGACGCGGCGAGCGTCACCGCACACACACGACCGAATAGGCGCAGCGACGGCAGGTCTGAAAACACCGTTACGCCGAGCCCAAGAACGAGAACGATCGTCGTGAGGATGATCGCGGGTCCCACCAGCACACGCGCACGGCGAATGGCGAGTGCCGGATCTTCGCCAGCCCTCTCCTCGCGCTGCAGGCGATTGAGAAAATGGATCAAGCTGTCAATGCCCAGGCCGAAGATCACCACCAGGGCTACGACGCTCGCAAAATCGAGCCCACCATCGGTAAATCGTAGCAGTGCACCCGACGTCACCACCGGAAACAGTCCGGGAAGTAAACTCAGGGCCATCACCCCGGCCGAGCGGAACGCCAATCCCAACAATATCGATACGAAGATCACCTCGGCGAAGAGGCTGGTTTTCAATTGCAGGATCATGCGCGCACTCGACCGGGCCGCAATGGCGGGTAGCCCGGTGACCGACATTTCAAGGCCTGGATACTCCTTGCGCACCGTGTCAAGCGCGCGATCGAGCTTCTCGACCACCGGCAGGATCTGACTTGAATCGACGTCGGGCAGACGGCCGGTCACCAGTACGGCCGTCTCGTCCTTGGCGATGAACCGGCGCACCAGCGTTTCAGGCAGATAGCCGACGAATTTCTGAACCGTCTCGATGCGGGTATCGCCGGTCTCCGCCAACCAGCGGCGCAAACTATCGAGCGACCAGACGTTGCCGATGCCGGCCTGCTTCTCGAGTGCGTCGTGCGCCTTGGCGATCGCCCCCATCACGCTCGGATCGTACACCGAACGCTTATCTTTCCACTCGATCATGATATGGGCCGGATTGCCGCCGGTGAGCTTGTTGTCGAGGCTCGCCGTCGCCGACAACGCTTGCTCCCGATCCGGCACTTGGTCCGCCAAGCGATACCGCGGTTCCAGCCCTTGATACACAAGCCCCAGCACCGCAAAACTCGCAAAACCAAGCGCCGAAAAGAAAATCGGGCGCCGCACCACGCGGTCGACCACGTAGCCAACGAAGTTGCCCAGCGCATCCATGGCGCTATCAACCGCACCACGGGCCGTGGAACCATCGCCCTCCGCCCGGATCAGCAGGCGGCCGAGAACAGGAAGCGCCGCGATCACCACAAAATAAGAAATGATCACCGACAAGACACCGGCCATGCCGAACGTGCGGATCAGTCCGGACGGCGAAAACGTCAGCGCGAGAAACGATAGCAGCGCCGTGCCGTGCGCCAAAACACACGCTGGCCCGACCACGCGCACGCCAAACTGCAAGGCTTGCTCGGGGCTATCCCCATGCCGCAATCGATCGCGGATCGCGCTCGTCATCTGCATACTATCGGCAAAACCCATCACCATGACGAGCGGCGTCATGACGTTGAGAAACAGGTTGAGTTTGAAGCCGAGCCAGCCCAGCGCACCGAGCGACCACACAACGGCCAGCATCGGCGGAACCACGGCCATGATCATGAACGAGAACCGGCGAAAAAACACAAACGCGATGATCGCGCCGAGCAGGAAACCGAGACCGTTGTAGACGAGGCGGTCGCGCTCCACGGCATTGCGAATTTCGAGCTGCATGACCGGCGCGCCGGTGAGCTTTACCCCTAGTCCCGAGCCTGCCAACGCCTTTTCGACAGCCTCGCGAATACCTTCTATCACGGGCTTCGCACCCGCCCCCACCACGGTCTGCCGATCAAGCGACATGACGATCAGCGCGAGGGTGCCGTCGGCTGACAGAAATTTGCCGGTGACGATCTCGTTGCTGCGCAATGCCGCGACCATGGCATCGAAGGCCGCCGGATCGGCCGGCAGCTCATCGGGCACAATCGGCGCTGCATAACCCGTCGCATCGGGCTTGCCACGTGCCGACACCATCGACACCAGGCCACTCACGCCATCAGCCAATTGCAGCTCGATTACAGCCTTGTTGAACGCCTCGAGACCCGCGCGGGTGAGTAGCGGCTTGCCTTCGACAACCGCCAGAACATCGTACTCGCTCGACGGGAACCGCCGGTCGATCTCTTCGTATTTGCGGAATTCGGGCGTGTCGGTGCGGAACAGTTCCGACAAGCTATCGTCGACCTGGATGCGGCCCAAGCCGAGGAATGCGGCAGCCGTCAGCGCCGCCAGCAGTATCGCTGTCAGCCACGGCGCAGCCAGCGCTGCAAGCCCCAGTCGCTCCAGTCCAAACCCGAGTTTAGAGGCAATCTGCGGCGTATCGGTGCCTGCCATCGCTATCCCCGGCCGCACGCCATTGGTGTTTTGTTGAATCAGTTATACCCGCGTCGACTGTCGCATTCGGGCCAGCCTCTCGGCAAGGGCAAAGCCGAAGCGGATTCACAAAGGCTCCAAACCGCGCAAAGCGGCCAGTCACACAGGTTTGCGTCGAGCCGGCTTGCGCGGCTAGGCGCTTGGTCGGGCAGGACGCCGCGCCATGAGTTGGCGCACACGTGAGCGACAGAAAGTTCAGGATCGAGCGCGCGCCAACTCATTCCGGCCCGGTGGGGCGCCGGATATTCGGCCCGGAACCATCGCTGATGCCACGCGTTTTGCGGGACACCGCAATGGAGGTTCGTCGTGAAAAACAATCCTGTCGTGTGGTTTGAAATCTATGTCCAGGACATGCAGCGAGCAAAAAAGTTCTATGAGAGCGTGTTCGAAGCGAAATTAGAGAAACTGGCGACTCCCGGGCCAGGCGTGAGTGAAATGTTCACCTTTCCGATGGAACCGAACGGTTCGGGCGCGGCCGGAGCGCTTGTCAAAATGGATGACGGTCCATCCGGTGGCAACAGCGTCATCGTCTATTTCCATTGTGACGATTGCGCAAAGGAGACGAAAAAAGTACCGGCCAGCGGCGGCAAGATCATGAAGGAAAAATTCTCCATCGGAGAACATGGGTTCATTTCCTTGGTGTATGACACTGAGGGCAATGTCATTGGCCTTCATTCCATGAAGTGACACCTGATATCGGCACGCGCGCGGGATAACGGTGCATTCGTTTCAAAAGAACGCCTGCAGCCCGGTAATCGCACGGCCGAGAATTAGAGCATGCACATCGTGCGTGCCTTCGTAGGTGTTGACCGTCTCAAGGTTCTGGGAATGCCGCATGACGTGATATTCCTGTGCGATACCGTTGCCACCGTGCATATCGCGAGCGATGCGCGCGATATCGAGCGCCTTGCCGCAATTGTTGCGCTTCATCACCGAAATCATTTCCGGCGCGGCACGCCCCTCGTCGAGCAAACGGCCGACGCGGAGCGAACCCTGCAGACCAAGGGTAATCTCGGTCTGCATATCGGCGAGCTTCTTTTGCACGAGTTGCGTCTGTGCGAGCGGA
This sequence comes from Hyphomicrobiaceae bacterium, assembly GCA_031367505.1. Lineage (GTDB taxonomy): Bacteria > Pseudomonadota > Alphaproteobacteria > Rhizobiales > Hyphomicrobiaceae > JAKFWF01. Next base: position 13,697 of record JANLPY010000543.1, read on the forward strand.
CGGCCGAATTGTTTGCGATCGAGCGTATACTGGCGCGAGCGGGCGAAGCAGTCCTCCGCCGCACCAAGCACGCCCCACGAAATGCCGTAGCGCGCCCGATTGAGACAACCGAACGGCCCCTTGAGCCCCGACACGTTGGGCAATAGCGCATCTTCCGGCACCACGACGCCGTCCATCACGATCTCACCGGTGATTGATGCACGCAACGAGAGCTTGCCCTCGATCTTCGGGGCGGACAGTCCCTTCATCCCCTTGTCGAGCACGAAGCCGCGAATTTCGTCGCCATGAGCCGCCGATTTTGCCCACACGACGAAGACATCGGCGATCGGCGCGTTCGAGATCCACATCTTTGAGCCGGTCAGCCGATAGCCATCGGCCACTTTTTCGGCACGCGTTTTCATGCCAGCCGGGTCGGAGCCCGCATCGGGCTCGGTCAATCCGAAGCAGCCGACCCACTCCCCGGTGGCAAGCTTGGGCAGATACTTCATGCGCTGCGCTTCCGATCCATACGCGTAGATCGGGTACATGACGAGCGACGACTGCACCGAGTTCATCGACCGGTAGCCGCTATCGACCCGCTCGATCTCGCGCGCGACAAGGCCGTAGGCCACATAGTTTGCGCCGGCACAGCCATACTTTTCTGGAAAAGTGAGCCCGAGCAGACCAAGTTCGCCCATTTCGGTGAAAATCGCTCGGTCTGTCGTTTCCTTGGCATAAGCCTCGATCACGCGCGGCATCAGCTTCGACTGGCAGTAGTCACGCGCAGTATCGCGGATCATACGCTCGTCTTCCGTCAGCTGATCCTCGAGCAGGAACGCATCGTCCCACGCGAATTGAACCTTCGACGACTTTGCAGCGCCTGGCGATTTTTCCTGCATGTGACTCAATCCTGCATTGCGATGCCCTAGTCTCTATCGGAGAAATCCGACATTCCGCGCTGCGAAGCAAGTCTTGCGGTGCATCGATGGCTCTGTGCGACGGATTTGCGTGCGAGTCAGCGCTCAAACTGATAGAATAAAGTAATTGTTACAGCGTCATGACCAGCCTGCAATGGCAAGACAGGAGACGACATGCGCAAGAAGTTGGTTGCAGTGAAGATGGCGCTGGCGGGAGCAATGGCACTGGCGGGTGCAATTTCACTTGCAGCGGTACCTTCAGTGCAAGCAGGCGGATTGCACCAGGGCTACTACGGTGAAGGCTTCAGACCCATCCGCCCGTACTTTTATCCCCCCTCGTATCATCGAACATTTTATGCGCCCCCCATCGCTTTGTACGGCTATGGCTATCGTCCCGTGGCATTCGTTGCCGAATGTGGCTGGATCAAACGGCGTGCAGTTCACACCCAAAGTCCGTACTGGTGGGCGCGCTACCATCGTTGCCGCGGATTCTGATGGCCAGGCGCCCGGCTACATGATCACATTCTTGAAATAGAACATTGCAAGAACAATCAACCTTGCGACACTAGGAGATTACCGGGCTGCGCTTCGAGCGCAAAAATCGCGACCAGTAGGCGTTAAAGGGGTCGATTTCGTCCGTCGAACCGTCCGAATTGACCAGTGGGCGGCGCTCATTGTGCCAACGGAACACGCCGCCGCGGAGGTTGCGAACGTGCCCAGCGCGCGCCTCAACGGCGGCGGATCGCATCCGCTCGGCGAATGCGCAGCTTCGCAAGCCAACGGAACAATAGAACACCACGTCGCGTTCAAACATCATGTGCGCGAAGCGTTTTTGGAATTCCTCCGGTTTCATCTCAGGATCGACGCGGACCGAAGCGGCAATGTGACTGACGTTGAATTCGCGCACCGTGCGGACATCAAACAAAACGACATTCGTTGCGGGAGCTTCGAGCCGGGCGGCTAGAGCTTCAGGCTGTACGTGCGCGATAACATCAAATCGCTGCGCCAAGTCGTCCTCGACTAGCTGCAACAGGTTAACCCCCGATGCGGGAAAAATCCACGCACCGTGACCCACAAGCCAAAGCAAAAAACGATAGCCAATCGAGGCGAGCATTATCCGGTTTTATCCTCGCCCACCTCTGCTACGCTACTTCACGCAGCGCTTCGGCGATCATTGCCCTGCGGCCGCGAGGACGATGACCCATTTCCATCCTTGCCCGCTTCCTTGCTCTCTTTCACTGGATCCTTTGCCTCAGGAACCGCAATAACATCGCGTGCCGGTGCGGCCGGCGTCTGGCCCGTGTTGTTGGACAGGGCGCCAGCCATCGGCATGACGCTACCCCAAACCGAGACAATGCGACGGGCAACATCGGAATGCTGCTGGAACGCCGTTTGTAAAAACTGAGTTTGAATCTGCATGATGTCTTGGGGTTGCTGGATTTGGCTGACTTTTACAGGTAATTCCATCAGCGCATGCGACCGAAGAGCGATCAGCGACATCATCTCGCTGTTGGCCTGGGCAATCGCCTTGAACCAAGGATTGGCTCCTTGCGACATACTTTGAAATGCGGCTCCGATACCTTCGAAACCAACTTGTGCGCTATTGTCGCTGCTTTTGGCCGCTCTGTCCGTAGACGCAGTCGTCATTGGAAACCAACTTGCCGGTGACCAAGCCATCGCCGGCCACGCGTTAGAATCCGTCTTGGAGCCTTGAACTTTCTGCATTCTCGATCCTCCGCTAACGCAACAATACGAATCGGAAGCCCACGAGCGATATGGCATCAGCACCATATCGCCGCCCTTGGCGACGAAACCCTCATCAAAAAAAAGGCGCTTCCGCAGCGCAGCGCGTGCGCTGCAAAAAATATTGCAATTAACCATGCGACGTTCAACCGAATAATTTGGTTGAGCGTATTTATGTGCGATCTCAATCGGGTCACTGCACGATCAAATTTTCGAGTGTTTGCAGGAGATCGGCTTCAGCGGCAGGCTTATCCCATCTGATCCGATGAATTCGCGGGAACCGCATCGCGACCCCTGACTTGTGCCGCGACGAGCGCTGAATTGCATCAAATGCAATTTCCATCACCAGTTCCGGGGCGACAGAGCGTACCGGGCCGAAGCGGTCAACGGTGTGGTTGCGCACCCACCGGTCGATGAGCAGCAATTCTGCATCCGTGTAGCCCGAGTAGGCCTTGCCAACTGGCACAAGCTCGTGCGTGCCGTCTTCAAGAATTCGCCAAGCTCCAAACGTGAAATCGGAATGATACGACGAGCGCTTGCCCGAGCCGCGCTGCGCGTACATCAAAACACAATCGACGGTCAGTGCAGATCGCTTCCATTTCCACCAGTGCCCTTTAGGACGCCCTGCGAGGTAGGGACCATCGAGACGCTTCAGCATCAAACCTTCGATGCCGATGCCGCGCGTCGTCCGCCATATATCTTCGAGTTCGTCCTTGGTCGCAAAACTGATCGGGACCGACAGGTCCATGAGCGGCGGCCTAGCGCTCGCGAACCACTCCTCCAGCCGGCGCCGGCGCTCGACGAGGGGCAAAGCGCGCAGGTCCTCCGCGCCGATCAACAGCGCGTCGTACAGCCGAACGTGCGCGGGAAATTGCATGAGCATTTTTTTCGTGACGACCTTGCGGTTCAGCCGCTGCTGCAGATCGTTGAATGGCGCGATTTCGTCACCACGTTTGACCAACAGTTCGCCGTCGAACACACCGTCGAAGCCAACATTGCCGATAATCTCTGGGAAGCTGCGGCCGATGTCGTCGCCGGTGCGGGAATAGAGCCGCACCTCACCTCGGCCTGAAGCGATTTGAACGCGAATGCCATCCCACTTCCATTCGGCCGCGAACTGATCGACATCGAGGCCCGCCAGATCGCTATCTTCGAGCGGGTGCGCCAGCATCAGCGGGCGGAACACCGGCGCACCCGTGATGTCAGGCTTGGGGCCGGTTCCATCGAGCCACGCGAACAACGACGCGAATGGCGGCGCGAGCCCGTGCCAGATCTCCTCGACGTCGTCGACATCGCGCGCGCCCATTTCCGCGATTGCGGTTTTTGCCAATCGACCAGAAACACCGACACGCAACGCACCGGTCAATAGTTTCAGCAACGCCCACCGTCCGGTTGCATCGAGCCGATCGAGCCATTTTTCAATGTGGTGCCCGAGTTCGCGCTTATCGATCAGTTCGAGTTTGGCGACGACGTCGGCCAGCCGAGGGGGATCGTTGAGGGACGCTGGCTCCGGCCAAACGAGGGCAACCGTTTCAGCCGTATCACCGACGTAGTCGCGCGACAGGCGGAACAGCTCGGGATCGAGCCGCTTCGCCATAAGATCGGAAAGCGTGCGGCGAACCGGAAATGAAAACGGCAATCCATCGGTCAATGCAGCAAGCGCCCAACCGCGATCTGGATCAGGTGTTGTCCGAAAATACTCTACCATCAGGCGCAGCTTGGCATTGCGTCCCGGCGTATAGACGAGGCGGTCCAGAAGGTTTGCAAAGTGCTCCACCGTTAGTCCGCCTCGTCCTCGCGGCCGACCAGAGCCAGCGAACGTCCGCGACGGCCCATCAAGCCAATCTGATAGACGAGGGCCTCCTCCCGCCCGTGCGTCACCCAGATCTCTTCGGCACCGGTGTCCTCAATCGTTTGGATCAGTTCAGGCCAATCGGCGTGATCGGAAATGATCAATGGCAATTCGACCCCGCGTTGCCGCGCCCGCCCCCGCACCCGCATCCAACCGGACGCGAAACAAGTCACCGGATCGGTGACACGGCGCGACCATCGATCGCGCATGGCGGACGGCGGACACATCACGATCTCACCGGCAAGGCTCGTGGTCGCGTCAGACACCAGCGAGAGTTCGCCAAGATCGACGCCCAATCGCTTGTACAATTCGCATACGCCGTTCATCGCACCGTGCAGCCAGATCGGCCGATCGTAGCCCGCTTGACGCAATAGCTTGATCACACGCTGGCACTTGCCGAGACCGTAGACACCGACCAAGTGCGTGCGCTCCGGGAAGGCTGCCTGAGAGGCGAGTAGCCGTCCAATCTCACGATCATCGGGCTCATGACGAAATACCGGCAGGCCGAACGTCGCCTCGGTTATGAAAAGGTCGCAGGGCACGACTTCGAAGCCGGCACACGTTGGATCTGGGCGACGCTTGTAGTCACCGGATACAACCGCTGTACGCCCACCGTGTTCAAGTCTGACCTGCGCGCTGCCGAGCACGTGGCCGGCCGGATGCAACGAAAGATCGACATCGCCGATGCGTATCGAATGGCCGAGTTCTTGGTGTTGGAACGCGCCGGCCGACGTTTCGCCCAGCCGGGTTTTCATAATTGCGATGGTCTCGGTCGTGGCCAGCACTGTGCCATGGCCAGCGCGCGCATGATCGGAATGCCCATGCGTAATCACCGCGCGATCCACCGGTTGATGCGGATCGATGTGAAAGTTACCGGCCTCGCAATAGAGCCCGGCCGGGGTTGGGTATAGCCAACGCTCGAATGGGAGGCCGATCATGGCAGCCCGATCAGCTCCTTGCCGAACCAGGGATCGGTCGCTGGGTGTCCACATTTTCCGCCAGAATTTGCTCGAGCGCGTGAGCCACTTCCAAAACGAGCGCATCCGAACCGTTGGGACCGGCCACCTGAATACCGAACGGCATGCCGTGCGCATCGAGGCCGCAAGGGATCACGGCCGAGGCCGGCAAAACCGTGGTCAATGCGTAGCTCAGGGCGAGCCAGCGCATATACGTCGGCATCTTTTCGCCGTTGATCTCATCGATGAAAAGCTGACTGTGCGGGAACGGCGATACCGCTGCCGCCGGGCAGATCAGCACATCGACTTCGTCGAACATCGACAAGAAGCGCTTATAGATCTTGGCTTGCTCGACGCCGGCCTTGGCAACTTCCGACGCGGTGATTTTCAGCCCGCGCTCGGTGTTGTCGATCACGTTGCGGTCGAGCAAATCGCGGTGGTTGGCCAACCGCTCGCCGTGCGCGCCGACGAAGTAGATGCCCCGGTACGTCTCGAACACTTCATGCACGCCAGTGAGGTCCGGATCACGATACTGCGCTTCCGCGAACACGCCGCTAAAGGTCTTTACCTTCGACTGGAACGTGCGGGCAATATCTTCGTCCACCGGGCAGCAACCAAGATCGGTCGAAATGGCGGCGGTGATACCACCAAGGTCGATGGCACCCAACATTTCGGGAATGCGAAACGCATTGTCGGACGAATAAGGATCACGCGGATCGACCCCCATCTGCGCCTTCAACAGCAGATGCGCGTCGGCGACCGAGCGGCCCATCGGACCGGTGACGGGAAAAGGCGAAAGTCCGATTGCACGTTCGGGCGATGGTACGACGCCGGGCGATGGCCGGAAGCCGGTAATGCCGCAGAATGCCGCCGGCGTGCGCAACGAGCCGCCGTAGTCGGAGCCGGTCGCGAGGGTCACTTGCCCTAAGGCCAGCGCCACCGCCGAACCACCCGATGAACCAGCGCACGTCTTCTCCGGATCAAACGGATTGCCGGTCGCGCCGTACACACGATTGCGCGTGTTAGCCCCAGCGCCGAACTCGGGGGTGTTGGTCTTGGCCAGAATGATAGGGCCGTGACTGCGAACCTGCGCGACGTGCGCATCGTCCTCCTTCGGCACGTGGTCTTTGTAGAGGAGCGAGCCCCACGTCGTACGTAATCCGGCAGTTGACTGCAAATCCTTCACGCCGAGGGGAAGTCCGTGCAACAGACCCAACTCGTCGCCACGCATGACTTGTGCTTCGGCCTGTTTCGCCGACTTGCGTGCGGCTTTTTCGTCCATCGCGACGATCGAATTATAAGTTTTGTTCGTGGCTTCGATCCGCTTGAGGCAGCTCTCCAGAAGCTCGACTGGCGACAGCCGCTTGGCGCCGATGAGACGGCGAGCCGTAACGGCCGGGAGATCGCAAGGTTCGGTCATGATTGATTTTCCAATAATAGAGTGTCGTTAAGGCGTCTTGCCGGATCCTAGATCCCAATACACACCGGCCATGAGTTCGGCGGCCGATTGGGAAACCGACATCAGGACGTGTTCGTCGGGCGCGTGCTGCGAGCATCCGGCATAAGAATGCGGTATCCAAATCGTCGGTAGCCCAAGGATATGTTGGAATGCGTCATTCGGCACGCCGCCGCCGGTGCTCGGAATGATTGCCGGCTTGGCCGCGTTCGACTTGCCGATCGTCGTCTCGAACGATTTGCGCACCCACAGCGCCCACGGATGATCAGGATCGGTTCGTGTTGCGTGGAAGCGGCCGCTTTCCGCCGGCTGCTCGATCTTCACGCGTTCGAACCCGTGCGCGTCGAGGTGACGGCGCAGACTGGGCAAAATCGCATCCTCATCGGTTCCGACAACATACCGTAACTGACAGCGCGCGCGCGCAACCGGCGCGATGGCATTCACCGGCGCTTCCGGAATGCCCGACTTCATCGCCAGCACGGCGAATGAGTTCCACGCGTAAACCTTCTCAGGTCCGGAAAGCCCCGGCTCGCCCCACCACGTATCGACCGCTGGGCCCTCGGCGCCGCCATCGATTGTTACATCCGCGAGCGCTGCCTTGATGTTCGGCGCGATCGCGGGCGGACGCCACTCGGCGATTCTGATCTCTCCATTTAGACCGGTGATCGATGCCAAGGCATGCGCCAGGATCAATCCTGGATCGGCCAACAAGCCGCCCCAATTGCCAGAATGATGACCGCCAGCGCGCAAATCGCACACCAGATCGAACAGAGCACCACCGCGATTGCCAAGCACGATGGTTGGCCGATCGGCTTGCGCGCGCGGCCCGTCAGACGCGATGAAAACATCCGCTGCGAAGTCACTCTTGTGGTTGCGGATCACGTCATGCAATCCAGCGGAGCCGGTTTCCTCCGCCATCTCGATAATCATTTTGACGTTGAAGCCGAGGCGACCGCCGCGCTCATCCAGCACGCATTTCAGCGCTGCCATATTGATCGTGTGCTGGCCTTTGTTGTCGGCGGTGCCGCGACCATACAGCCGGTCACCATCACGTTGAGTGACCCACGGCCCCGCACCCTTGGTCCACAGCGCGTCTTGCCCGCGGATGACGTCACCATGCCCGTAGCCGAGCATCGTTTTATACGATGGATCTTCGATACGGGTCGCGAGCAGCACCGGCCCCTGGCCCGCGACGGGATTCGGATAAAGCTTGTAGGTAAAGCCCAGCGCTTCGAAGGCCGGGCCGATCTCTTTTGTCAGATACGATTCCAGATGCGGGCCGGAACCCGGCAATGCCTGACTCTCGGTTCGATATGCGACGCGTCGTGCAAGCTCGGTCTCGAAGCCGCCGCCCGTTACGTAGGTCCGCGCCCGCGTAACGGCGCCGCTGCGCGTGCCCTGTTCTGACTTATCAGCCGCCATGTTTGCCTCGAATGCCGATTTCCATTCAGCCCGCACAGTGTGATAGCGCAGCGGGTTGTGCAAGCCGCAGCCAGCTTGCGTTCGGCATCGCGCATAACTGGCATGCCTTGTCACCGGCAGCGCTTTGGACGCAAGTTGCCTTGAAGTGAATGCATTTCGAATCTAGCCCGCTGAGATGACTGCAAGCGTGGTTGGTTTGAAGGGGGCGAATTTGGCGACGCACGAGCATCGATCGCTCGCAACCATAGCGGCAACACTCAAGAACAGCGGCGCGAGCGGGCAGCAGAGCAATCCGATCGTCGGGTTTTTCTGGGTGACGCTGGCGATGATCTCCTTCGCAGGCCTCGCCGCATTCGCCAAGTATGCCTCGCGCGCCGGCATTGATCCGCTACAGATCATTTTTCTGCGCAACGCATTCTGCTTCATGTTCCTGCTGCCGCTGCTGGCGATCCGCGGCCCATCGATCGCCTACTCGACGCAGTTCAAGATGTATGGCTTTCGCGTCGGTATCGCGCTGCTCTCGATGATGACCTGGTTTTATTCGCTCAGCCTCATTCCGATCGCCGAGCTGACCGCCATCGGCTTTCTCGGGCCGCTTTTCGCGACGTTGTGCGCCGCACTTTTTCTAGGCGAAGTGGTGCGCGGCCGGCGCTGGACGGCACTCGCCGTCGGTTTCATTGGCGCCATGATCATTTTGCGACCAGGCACCACAAGTTTCGGGCTGGGACAGGGTCTCGCGCTGTTTTCGGCACTCTCGGCCGGTGTCATCGGGCCGCTGCTCAAACAAATGACCGCGACCGACGATGCCGATCGCATCGTGTTCATCTCGACGATGCTGATGACACCATTCTCGTTGATACCGGCGCTGTTCGTTTGGAAATGGCCGGATCTCGCATTGTGGCCTTATCTCGTCGGCATGGGGCTTTGCGCCATCATCGGACACGTCTCATTGATGCGTGGGTTTGCCTCGACGGACGCCTCGCTCGTCTTCACGTTCGAGTTTTCGCGGCTGCCATTTGCCGTCGCGATCGGCTATCTGGCGTTTGGCGAGACGATCGACATCTGGACCATTGCCGGAGCAGTGATCATCTTTTCGTCGGCGTTCTACATCACGCGCCGGGAAGCCCAATTACGGCGCGCGAAAGCCAACACAACGCAATAAACCAGCAGAAATCGCTCAGGCCTTGACCTTCGCCTTGGCCGCCTCGATGTGCACCAGCAGCGCTTTGCGGATCTTGTCATTGCCGGCGATGATGTTGCCCTTGCCCAACATGTCGGTGCCACCGTCCATGTCTGTGACGAAGCCGCCGGCTTCACGCGTCAGCACGATGCCGGCCGCGATGTCCCACGGCTTGATGCCGTATTCCCAATAACCGTCGAAGCGGCCGGCTGCCGTCCAGGCGAGGTCGAGCGCGGCAGCGCCAGTCCGCCGCATGCCGGCGACCTCCTTCAAAACGATCTCGGCCTCGCGCAGGTAGCGCGGATGATTGTCGCGACCGCGATGCGGGATGCCAGTTGCAACAACGCAATCGGCCAGCGTGTTGCGGGCCGCCACGCGCAACCGGCGATCGTTGAGGAATGCGCCCTTACCCTTTTCAGCGGTGTAGAGCTCGTCGGTAATCGGGTTGAAGATGACGCCGGCCACCAGCACGCCCTCGCGTTCGAGCGCCACCGAAATGCAGAACAGCGGGATCGAATGCAGAAAATTGGTCGTGCCGTCGAGCGGGTCGACGATCCAGCGGTGCGACTTGTCATCGCCATCGATCGCGCCTGCCTCCTCCATCAAGAACGAATAGCCTGTGCGGGCCTTGGATAGCTCCTGATGCAGGATCTCTTCAGCCTTGATGTCGGCTTTCGTGACAAAGTTCGCGGGGCCCTTGATCGAGACCTGCAATTGGGCAACCTCGCCGAAATCGCGCGCCAAACTGCGGCCAGCCTTGCGTACGGCGGCAACCATTACGTTCATGAGGGCGGAGGCTGGCATCGGGATATCTCGTCAAAATCGATCGGATGGGGAGCTTCGGATGTGAAGTCATTAGCGCAAAAGGGCCAGGATTGCTCCTGGCCCTCTAACTTCAAGATGAAAATTGCCTCACGAGCGCCGGTCGACCGGCGTGTAGTGGCGTTCGGTATTGCCGATGTAGAGCTGACGCGGACGGCCGATCTTCTGCTCCGGGTCCTCGATCATTTCCTTCCACTGGGCAATCCAGCCGACGGTGCGGGCAACTGCGAACAACACCGTGAACATGGATTTCGGGAAGCCCATCGCACGCAGGGTGATGCCGGAATAGAAATCGATATTCGGATAGAGCTTCTTTTCGATGAAGTAATCGTCCTGCAGGGCGATCCGCTCGAGTTCCAACGCAACTTGCAACAGCGGCTCGTTGCGAAGACCGAGGGCGTCGAGAACTTCATGAGCGGTCTTTTGCATGACCGTGGCGCGTGGGTCGTAGTTCTTATAGACGCGATGGCCAAAGCCCATGAGGCGGAAGCCCGATGTCTTGTCCTTCGCCTTCTTGACGAACTCCGGAACTCGATCAACCGTGCCGATCTCTTCGAGCATGTTGAGCGCGGCTTCATTGGCGCCGCCGTGAGCTGGCCCCCAGAGGCAGGCAATGCCAGCCGCTATGCAAGCGAATGGATTGGCCCCTGACGATCCGGCCAAGCGCACCGTCGACGTCGACGCATTCTGCTCATGATCGGCATGCAACATGAAGATGCGGTCGAGCGCGCGCGAGATCACCGGATTGACGTGGTAGGGCTCGCACGGCACCGCAAAACACATCTGCAGGAAGTTCGATGTGTAGTCGAGATCGTTGCGCGGATAGATGAACGGCTGGCCGATCGAATATTTGTAGGCCATGGCCGCAATCGTCGGCGTCTTGGCGATCATCCGATGCGAGGCGATCATGCGCTGCACCGGATCGTTGATGTCGGTCGAGTCGTGATAAAATGCCGATAGGGCGCCGACTGTACCAGTCATCACCGCCATCGGATGTGCATCCCGGCGAAAACCGGTGAAGAACCGCGACATCTGCTCATGCACCATGGTGTGGCGCGAAATGGTGGTGCGGAATTCATCGAGCTGCGGCTTTGTCGGCAACTCGCCGTGCAGCAAAAGGTAGCAAACTTCGATGAAGCTTGAGCCTTCGGCCAATTCGCCGATCGGATAGCCGCGATACAACAACACGCCTTCTTCGCCGTCGATGTAGGTTATGCGCGACGAGCAATTGGCGGTCGATGTGAAGCCCGGATCGTATGTGAAGCATCCCGTATCGCGATAAACTCGCGTCACGTCGATTACGTCAGGTCCAATGGAGCCGGATCTCACAGGCATCGGCGTCGGCTTGCCGTTCATTGTGAGGAATGCGGTTTTGCTGGCATCGCCCTTGGGCGCGGCGTCGTGCGCGTTCATCTCAGATGTCCTTGATCCTTCGAGCCTTGCTAAGGATTGCTGCTCTGATTTATGGCGTAATCCTTTTTTTGCACTGCGGCAAGACGGCCCGAAGCACCCAATCCCCACGATCTCGTGAGGTATGCAAATGATGGCGGCGCGAGCCGGTGTGGCCGTTTTGCGTCACATCTGGGCAACCGAACTAGGTTGATCAACTGCCGTGAGACGGACGGCTTATGCAATGTTATTCACTAACTTGATTTGGGGCGTACCGGTCTTCCCAACAATTTTTCACTTCAGGATCGCCCGTCATGCATCGAATGCGCGCTGTTACGTTGTCCATACTTATGATGGCAACTGCTGCGCCGGCATTGGCCGGCACATTCGAAGTCAAGACACCTGACATCACCCAGGGGCAGACCAGTTTCAGCTGGAATAGTGCGGCGCAGAACGGGTTCCCGGCAAACGCCGATCCAACCCGCTACAGCACCGAGCTTGGCCTCGGTTACAGCCCGACTTCGTGGTTTTTCATCGGCGGCAAAGTCAATTTCGACCAGGCGGTTGATGAACACTGGAAAACATCGACTGTGGGCGTCGAGTCGCAGGTCCGTTTCGGCAAGGCCCGCCCTGGCTTCGATTTCGGTTGGTACACGAGCGTCGACGCGCGTGTGAACAATCAGGAAACTAACACCTTCACCTTCGGCCCGATCATCCAATTTGGCGATGACAAGCTATCGCTGACGCTCAACCCATTCTTTCTGAAAACCTTCGGTGAGAACCGCACCGACGGCATTGATTTCAGCTACGGCGTGATGGCCAAACGCGAAATCAAGGAAGGCATGTCGATCGGCATCGAGGCCTACGGCACCGTTTCGGATCTCGGCAGCGGCACACCAATCGCGTTTCAAGAGCATCGCATCGGCCCGGTTCTGTATTTCGAACGTGATGTCGGCAGCCCCCGCAACAAGGGTGGTCAACAGCCAAAGGCAACACTCGACATTGGCGCCTACTTTGGGATGACCGAGGCAACGCCGGATGTGACAGGTAAAGTTAAGCTTGGCGTGTAACTTGGTAGGCCACTGCAAAACAGCGAAACCGCCAGAGCGATGAACGCCCTGACGGTTCCATAACTGCCAATCAATCCAGATTAATCGTCTGAATCGTCGGTTGAGCGCTTCGCGCCGAGGCTCATGCGCGACGAGGAGTGCTTCCAGGCGCTGGCCACTTTGGTTGTGCGTGAACGGCTAGCTTCGCGAGTAGGCCGCGAACGGCCGGCTTCACGACGGCCGCCGGCCAGCGAAACAAAGTGCGATCCGATATCGACGTGAACGTGATCCATGTCGGGATACGTCATTGTGCCCCCCGAGTGATGGTTGGCCGTCAACCAGTTGATCACCGCAGACTTTTTGCTGCCGGCATCGAAGTCGATCGCGTTACCGCTTGCGTGGCGTGATGGACGTCCTGATCCAGCGATCGTGGCGCCGGGCCGGCAGGTCGAGATGATTTGCATGCGGCCGAACTTCGATTCGATCCGCTCTAAAATTCCGCGAGCAGCGCTCGTCAAACACGACCGCGATGTGCCAGCACCTGCATGCTCGCTCTCGTCGTGCGACCGGCGACCACCAGAGCGGGCATCGGCAGAGGTTGAAAGGCTGACGCCAACTGCAAGCAACGCAACAGCTAGCAAGGCGGAAGAGATCCGCTTTGTCATATAGAAACTCCAGGGTTTGTCGGGTTGGATTTGGCGAAGCGCCGTGATTGGGCCGGCCAAATACTAGGAAAGCATGGCAGCGCCCCGTCAGCGCACCACGTCGAAAGCCCACCCCTCAGGGTCAGCCAGAGTGCAGACCTAGCTGATCGCTGGTCGCCGGAGCACAAATAGCGTCAAGTGAGGTTAAATTTAGGCAGCATCCCGACAATCTCGCAAATACAATCGCGCGTTACAGCCCCTATTGGGGTCAGAATAGGCGGCCGAAGCACCCAATTCTGGAATTTTCTACCTGGCCCAAAATTCCACTTGATCCGCCATCTGAGCAATTGAAATACGACAAATCCGGATGGCACCGAGCCTCACGCCGGCATCGCAGTTTCGACAAGTCGCGCCCAGTATGAAACGCCAACTGGAATGGCATCGTCATTGAAATTATAAGCTGGATGGTGGACGTTGGCCGTATCGCCGTTGCCAACGAAAATGAAAGCACCCGGCCGTGCTTCCAGCATGAACGAGAAGTCCTCGCCGCCCATAACCGGCGCGACGTTGGTGTCGACATTATTCCGGCCGACAACTTCAGCTGCAATGCTCGCCGCAAAGCCGGTCTGGCGAGGATGATTGCTGGTGACCGGATAGGCGCGCGTATACTTCGCCTTCGCGGTGGCGCCGAACAGACGAGCAGTGCCCTCGCAGATCTCGACAAATCGCCGCTCTAGCTGATCGCGAACGTGTGGCGTCAAGGACCGCGCTGTACCGGTCAATTCCGCCGTTGCCGGGATCACGTTGCCAGCGTTGCCGGCGTGGAACATGCAGATCGAAATCACGCCAGAGTCGAGCGGATCGAGCGAGCGCGACACGATCGATTGCAGATTGGTGATGATGTGCGCGCCGACCAGCACCGTGTCGATACATTTGTGCGGCTTGGCGGCGTGTCCGCCCTTACCTTCGATCAGAACATGCAGAAGGTCCGATGCCGCCATCAAGGGGCCAGGACGGAGTGCGAACGAGCCAACAGCCATACCCGGCTGATTGTGCATGCCGTAGATCTCCTGGATGTTCCAGCGGTCCATCATGCCATCATCGATCATGGCCTTGGCGCCAGCGCCACCCTCCTCGGCGGGCTGAAAGATCACAATTACCGTGCCATCGAAGTTGCGTGTCTCGCACAGGTATTTTGCAGCGCCCAACAACATCGCGGTATGGCCATCGTGTCCGCACGCATGCATTTTGCCTGGGGTCTTCGATGCGTACGCCAGCCCGGTATCTTCGATGATCGGCAAGGCATCCATGTCGGCACGCAAGCCGACAACTTTGCCCGAGCCCCCCTTGCGGCCCTTGATGACGCCAACGACGCCAGTACGGCCGACCCCCGGCACGACCTCGTCGCAACCGAACGCTGCCAACTTCCCGGCAACGATCCCGGCCGTACGATGCACCTCGTAGAGGAGTTCGGGATGCTCGTGAAAATCACGCCGCCAAACCGTGATTTCGTCTTTCATTCCGGCGATGCGATTGACGATCGGCATAAATATCGCTCCTGCCCAATGCGTGGCAGAACAGACCAGCACGTGACCCCAACGTCAACAGCAGGTTCAAGAAAATCAAAAGCTTGGGCCGCACACGAGACGCGCGTTATGAGGTGGGCAAAACGAGATATCCGATCCGGCCATCGGAGCGTTGACGGATATCCTCAAGCGCCGCGTAAATTTGCCGGGGATGCAGTGGCTTGCCCGAACGTGCGATGTGTTCGGCCTCGAGCGCGCGAATTTCCGCCAACAGTGGTTCAGCCGTTTTATGTAGCATCGCGATCGCGGCAATCGTCTTACGCGACATGTTGAGCGGAACTTTCGGGACGACACTGGCGAGCATGTCTTTGGCACCTTCGGACAAGTGCGCGGCAAAGCGGCCGAACAGCGATATAATGCGGATCATGGTGTCTTGTTCAAACGTGTAGCCATAGGTTTCCATCCAATCGAACAGCTTCACCATGATCAGATCCTGTGCGCGCAATCGCGACGTCACCCGGAAGTCCTGCCACTCTGCGACCAATTGAAAGTTAGGTTCGATTTCGGTGTCGCCGGGTGCATATGTCTCCATTGCTTTCACACCGATCCGGTCGATGAAATCGCGGTTCTTCATCGAAAATCGCGTCGTGAAAGTTGGCAGCAGCATCTTGCCGCCACTGGCCCGCGCATAGGCCATCCGCACGAGCTTCGAGCAGAATAGCGCTCGCCGGTTGTCGAGTCGCATCGTGAAGTCGTATGCGATCCGCCGCTTCCAGGTACCGTAGGTGCGGCGCACATGGTCATACGCAATCTTGCCTGCTCGCGCCGCGAGTTCACGATCGGTGTGCCGGAAAAGAATGGCTCGGCCATTGCCGTGCGCGAGAGCGACACCGAGCCGGGTAATGACCGATCCCTCCTCGATCAAGCTCTCGACCACCCATTGCTGGCCGTCCTTGTCGATATGGAGGATGCAGACATGGCTGAACTGGCTGTCGACATCGCCGATGCGCGCGATCGCCGCGCTGTTGTGGTGCAGCCCGCGGACCAGCATGACATCGCCCGCTTGGAATTTGGCGAGCTCGTCCGTATCGAAGGCAGCGGCAACAATCGTATTGTCGCGCCCGGTGAACGCCTTCAGCGGAGCCTCCCCCTCAGGCAGCTGCGCAAAGCCGATCGACAGCTCTCCCAGCATGTCGCCGGCAAAACGGGCCGCGCGTAAGCAGTCGCGGATTGCCAATTGTGTGTCGTGCGAGATTAGCTTCGCCGCATGCCAGACCGCGACGCGAGCGCGAATCAGTTCACGCAATTCAAAAAGCTGGCTCCGAAGTTGGCCAAGCTCCGGCTTGATCTCTGCCAAGTCGTAGTCGTCGAGGTTGGCGCCGAGGATCGCCTGATAAATAGCGCGCAACAGTTTCAAAAGTTCGTCAGCCGAAGCGACCGGCTGCGACGCGAGCGATTTCAAGTCACCAATGCGGGTCGCAAGACTGCGCGGCGCAATCAGTTCGGTAATCGCCATGTCACCAATCCCCTCGCATATTCCCCACCTACACCATCACGACATCAGACCACGTGGTAACGCTGGTATGTCAAGCGCTGCGCCGGTCAGGTTCGCACGCAACCCACCACTGCGGGAAATGGCTTTCCCACATACCCCAACTTTCATGTATCAGCATTCTAAGATTTCCATTATTCAGCGAACCCATGACCAACACAGCCCTAGCAAGTGCCACGGTTCGCTCGCCATTGCAGCGCAACATTACTATGCTGGCGCTGGCACAAGCGCTGTTTCAATCGATCCAAACAATGGCCATCGCGACCACGCCGCTGGCTGCGTTGTCGATCCTCGGTGGTGGCACCGATCTCGTGTCATCCGCGCAGTTCAGTTGGCTTGGATTGACGCGCGATTCGCAATTGGCAACCATCCCGATTTTCTTGGCGCATCTCGGTCTGATGACGACGACCGTGCCCGCGTCCTTGCTGATGGCGCGCGTCGGCCGCCGGGCTGGCTTCACCGTTGGTGGGATCGCTGGAATTCTGTCTGGTCTGATCTCGTTGATCGGGATTTTCCAGCAAAACCTCGCGCTCGTTTGCCTCGGATCATACCTCCAGGGCGTGGCTGGTGCTTTCGCCTGGTACTTCCGCTTTGCCGCGGCCGATGCAGCCGATGGTGCTTACAAAGCCAAAGCGATCTCACTGGTGATGGCTGGCGGCGTGTTGGCAGGCTTCATTGGCCCGCAGACCGCGAAGTGGAGCGTCAACATGCTGGCGCCGGTGACGTTCGCCGGGGTCTATCTGATGGTCGTCGTGTTTTCGATACTTATCATTGCGGTGGTGCAGGTGCTGCGCATTCCGCAACTGACCGCCGAGCAAAAGGCCGAAGGCGGCCGGCCGTTGTTTCAGATCATGCGGCAACCAACCTACATCGTCGCTCTCACATCATCGATGTTCGGATTTGCCGTGATGACGCTCGTGATGTCTGCAACACCGCTTGCCATGCACGCTTGCGGCTTCGCCTTTAGTGACAGCGCGACGGTAATCCAAGGCCATGCAATCGCAATGTTCCTGCCGTCATTCTTCACGGGTCACCTGATTGCGCGTTTCGGAGTGCTGCGCATCATCGCCACCGGCGCGATTATTCAAGCTGGTTGCGCATTGGTGAACCTCGCCGGCATCGAATTCTGGCACTTCTTCTTCGCCAATATCCTCGTCGGCCTGGGTTGGAACTTCTGCTTTGTCGGTGGCACGACGCTCCTGACCGAAACCTACCGGCCAGCGGAGCGTGCCAAAGCACAAGGCGCGCACGACTTCATCGTATATGGTGCGACCGCAACCGCTGCCGCCTGCTCCGGGCTGCTGCAAGCGGGCCCCGGCTGGCGGTTCGTCAACATCATGGCGTTGCCGTTGATGGCGATCGTGTTCGCGAGCGCCCTCTGGCTGATATCCTACCGGCGACGCTTGGCAACCCAACCCGCCGAATGAGCGGCACCGCTCAGAACACGAATTCGACTGCCTTTTGGAACTCGTTGAGCACGGGTGCTGCCGCATCCGACACGACACGGCTGTCGAACGTGCCACCAATCCGTCGCCAAACCGTAAGGTGACCGAACTGTCCATCAGCGACGACGGTGACGAGTCTTCCGCCATCTTTCAGTTGATCCAGCACTGCGCGGGGAATTTGCTGCACTGCGCCGTTGATGAGGATCGCATCATATGGTGCGCCGGTTGCATGGCCCGCTGCCAGATCGCTTTCGACGACCGCAACGTTGGCCGCTCCGTTCGATGCCAGTGTGGTGCGCGCAGAGGTCGCCAGTTCGGCATCTGATTCAACGGCGATCACTCGAACCGCGATGCGCGATAAAATCGCTGCCCCGTAACCAGTGCCGGTACCGATCTCCAGAACCGACGAACTGTCGTCCAGTTCCAACGCCTGGATCATCTGCGCCAACGCCCGCGGTGCGGGAGCATAGCGAGCCCGGCCACCGTTTCCCGAGTTGATGGCCAGCATCTCGTCGCGATAGGCTGTTGCCTGCACGGCCGGCGGGCAGAACGCCTCGCGTGGCACGTCGAGCATCGCGCGGATGATGCGCCGATCGGTGATGTCACTAGGTCGAATTTGGTTTTCGACCATGTTTTTTCGCTGCAAGGCAAAATCGACCATGATGTTTTCCTGAACGTCGCGTCGCTCAGCCTCTTATATAAAGCCGGGCGGCATCGCCAGCGCGAAAGACGGGCACAACAAGATTCATGCCCTATCGGCATGATGATACCGCGTTGCGCTCGCGTTCGCATTTGTGATAGGGCGTTCTTAACCGTTGCTCTGCTAACTTCCGCCCATCGGGTTGCAGTAGCTTTCCCGGTCAGAGGCCACGTGGCGGAGTGGTGACGTAGAGGACTGCAAATCCTCGCACCCCGGTTCGATTCCGGGCGTGGCCTCCAAATCAAATCACCCGGCATGACGAGATCATCGGTTGAGCAAACGCATGCAATTTAATCCTGCTGCATAAATAATCATCATAATATTGCATCGCACAAAAATTAATCCGCTGAGGCTGGCGATGTTTGCGCAAATTCTTCGCGTTCCAGTACTATCGTATTGAATTGTATGAGTTTAATTGTTTTTCCCGGTATTGGCACGGCCCTTGCTGCTGTTAACCATTAGCCGACGAGCGATGCGTCCGCTAATCAAGAACAGCCCAGGGGATAGCATGACGCAAGTACCTGATTTGCCGATAACGTTGAATTCGACACGCCGTGAATTGCTGAAAGGCTCTGCTGCCGCTGCCACGATCGCTGCGGTGCAAGCGTCGTTTCCGGCTGGCGTTTTCGCCCAATCGGCGGGTCCAGAAGTCAAAGGCACGAAACTCGGCTACATCGCGCTCACTGATGCTTCGCCACTGATCATCGCCAAGGAGAAGGGTCTGTTTGCCAAGCATGGCGTGCCAGACATGGACATCGCCAAGCAAGCATCGTGGGGCGCGCTGCGTGACAACATGGCGCTCGGCGCCAAGTCGAACGGCATCGACGGCGGGCATATCTTGCGCCCGAAGACGCACCTCTACAGCACCGGCAAGGTGATGCAGAACAGTCAGCCGCTGCCAATGTACACGCTGCTCAATCTCAATGAGGACTGCCAGGCGATCTCGGTCTCGAACGAGTTCAAGGACTTGAAGATCGGCATCGACGCCTCACCGTTGAAGGCCGCATTCGAGAAGAAGAAGGCGGCCGGCAAGGAAGTCAAAGTCGCCATGACATTCCCTGGCGGCACCCACGACTTGTGGATCCGCTACTGGTTGGCCGCCGGCGGCATCGATCCCGACAAAGACGTCTCGACCATCGTCGTGCCGCCGCCGCAGATGGTGGCGAACATGAAGGTCGGCACCATGGACGCATTCTGCGTCGGCGAGCCTTGGAACGAGCAACTCGTCAACCAGGAGATCGGCTACACCGCAGCCACCACCGGCGAGCTTTGGTTTAAGCACCCAGAAAAGATCCTTGGCATGCGTGCAGACTGGGTCGATGCCAACCCGCGTACCACGAAGGCGATCATGATGGCGGTCATGGAAGCGCAACAGTGGTGCGAGACGATGGAAAACAAGGCTGAGATGGCCGAGATCGTTGGTCGCCGCCAGTGGTTCAATGTTCCGGTCGCCGACATCATCGGCCGCATCAAGGGCGACATTAATTACGGCAATGGCCGCACTGCCAGCGGCACCAACCTGCTGATGAAATTCTGGGGCGACAAGGGCGAAGTCTCCTACCCCTGGAAGAGCCTCGACACTTGGTTTGTCACCGAGAATATCCGGTGGGGTAAGTTCGATCCGTCGACCGATATCAAAGCGCTGGTCGACAAGATCAACCGCTCAGATTTGTGGATTGATGCCGCAAAGGGCCTCGGTCTCGCGGGCACACCCAGCGGCGACAGTCGCGGCGTAGAAAAGTTCTTCGACGGCAAAATATTCGATCCAGCGGACCCAGCGGCATACCTCAAGTCGCTGTCGATCAAGCGTGCGCAAGTCTGACGCTGAGGAAGCCTCCAGCCTTGGCCAAATCGAAGGATCACGCATGTCTGCTACGGCATTGAAGCTCAAGATTGTCGATACCCCGGCTGGGCGGCTACCTGACACGGTCGCAGTCGATACGGCGCGCCCGCCCGCGCCTGTCACCCCAACTAGACCAGCTGCAAAACCTTCACTGGCGGCTGGCGCCATGCGTTGGCTTGGCTCGGCGTTGTCTGAAATCCTACCTTCGCTGATCGTTGTCGCAGTCCTGCTGCTGATCTGGGAACTTGCTTGCTCAGGACCCAAGGCAAGCTTGCCGGCGCCATCGCGGATCTGGAAAGAGGCGAAGGATCTGATCGTCGATCCGTTCTTCGTCAACGGCCCGCAAGACATTGGACTCGGATGGCGCGTGCTGACTTCGCTGCAGCGGGTGGCGATTGGATTTAGCTTTGCGTCGGTCGTCGGCGTTCTGCTTGGCGCACTCGTCGGCCAAAGCCAATGGGCGACGCGCGGCCTTGATCCGATCTTCCAAGTGCTGCGCACCGTGCCACCACTCGCTTGGTTGCCCATTTCGCTGGCCGCATTTCGCGACAGCGCACCCTCGGCGATCTTCGTGATCTTCATTACCGCCGTCTGGCCGATCATCATCAATACCGCCGTCGGCATTCGCAACATCCCGCAGGACTATCGCAACGTGGCAGCGGTACTGCGCCTCAACCATGCGGAGTTCTTCTGGCGCGTGATGATCCCCTCTGCCGCGCCCTACATCTTCACCGGGCTTCGCATCGGCATCGGTTTATCGTGGCTCGCAATCGTCGCGGCTGAAATGCTGACGGGTGGTGTCGGCATCGGCTTCTTCATTTGGGACGCTTGGAACTCATCCAAACTGTCGGACATCATCGTCGCCCTGATCTACATCGGCGTCGTCGGCTTCATCCTCGACCGTCTGGTCGCAGCCTTTGGAAAAATTGCAGCGCGCGGTGCCACTTGATCCTGAACTCATATCGAGGACACACACATGATTTCGCCAGTTGAGCCGAGATCTCACACCGAACCATCGCCGATGCGCGCCGGCCGCTCGTTCCTGCGCATCGACGAGGTCGATAAATCGTTTACGCGAGCCGGGGTGGAATCCGAAGTGTTGAAGGGTATTTCACTCGGAATCGAGAAGGGTGAGTTCGTCTCGATCATCGGCCATTCCGGCTGCGGCAAGTCCACTTTGTTGAACCTGATTGCGGGTCTGACGCGCGTGTCGGCCGGTGCTGTGTTGCTGGAGGATCGCGAGGTCAATGCTCCGGGTCCAGAGCGCGCCGTCGTATTCCAGAACCACTCGTTGCTGCCCTGGCTCACCGTTTATGACAATGTGCGGATCGCCGTCGACAAGGTGTTCTCGCACACAAAGAGCAAAGCCGAGCGCCATGACTGGGTCATGCACAATCTCGATCTCGTGCAGATGGCCCATGCAAAAGCGAAGCGTCCGGCCGAGATTTCAGGCGGCATGAAACAGCGTGTAGGCATCGCACGCGCGCTTTCCATGGAACCAAAAGTGCTATTGATGGACGAGCCATTCGGGGCACTCGATGCGCTGACGCGAGCTCATCTGCAAGACTCTGTGATGCAGATCCATGCCCGGCTCGGCAATACCGCAATCATGATCACGCATGACGTGGACGAAGCCGTGCTCCTGTCCGATCGCATCGTGATGATGACCAATGGCCCGTCAGCTCGTATCGGCGAAGTGTTCGAAGTCGACCTGCCGCGCCCACGCCATCGCCTCGAGTTGGTGTCGGATCCGCGGTACATTCGCGCCCGCGAAGCGGTGATGAAGTTCCTCTACGAGCGCCATTCCTACGTCGAGTCCGCCGCATGAAGACGCCGAATGGAAACACAAAGATGAAACTCGCCGTCTCGAACCCAAAGCCGAAACCGAAGCTTGTCGTCATCGGAAATGGCATGGCGCCTGGCCGTGCACTCGACAAACTGTTCGAAGCGGCGCCCGATGCCTATGACGTGACAATCTTCAATGCCGAACCGCGGGTCAATTACGACCGCATCATGTTGTCGCCCGTGCTGTCCGGCGAGAAATCGTTCGAGCAGATCGTGATCCACGGCGATGGCTGGTACGTGAAGCACGGCGTCACGCTCTACAAAGGGTGCACAATTACCGACATCGACCGCGAGGCAAAGACGGTGACGTCGGCCACCGGCATTACGGTGCCCTATGACAAACTGATCGTGGCTACTGGATCGCAGCCGGTGATCATACCCATCCCCGGCAACACTCTCGCCGGCGTTCTCACCTATCGCGATCTTGACGACGTGCAGGCGATGATGATCGCCGCCAAGTCACGCGGCCGGGCCGTCGTCATCGGCGGTGGTTTGCTAGGCCTCGAGGCCGCTGCCGGTCTGAGCGACCAAGGCATGGACGTGACCGTGCTCCATCTGATGCCAACGCTGATGGAACGGCAGCTCGACACGACCGCAGGCCATCTATTGCAGCGAGCAATCGAGGCGCGCGGCATCAAGGTCATCACCAAAGCCAACACCAAGGCAATCCTCGGCAACAAACGCTGTGAGGCGGTTGAACTTGCAGATGGCACAAGGCTGCCCGCCGAACTCGTGATCATGGCCGTCGGCATTCGCCCGAACGCGCAATTGGCCAAGAACGCCGGCCTCACCGTCAATCGCGGCGTCGTCGTCGATGCGACGATGCGAACATCCGATCCGGACATTTTCGCGCTTGGCGAATGTGCCGAGATCGAAACCCAGGTATTCGGTCTGGTCGCACCGTTGTACGAAATGGCGACTGTCGCAGCGGCGCATCTAGCGGGGGATGAGAAACCACGCTTTGCCGCCTCAGCGACGGCGACGAAACTTAAAGTCACCGGCATCAACCTGTTTTCCGCCGGCGACTTCGCGGAAGGAGCAGACCGCGAGGAGATCGTCCTGCGTGACGCCACGCGCGGCGTGTATAAGCGGCTCGTCCTCAAGGACGACCGCCTGATCGGAGCGGTGCTCTACGGCGATACGGCAGACGGCGCCTGGTTCTTCGATCTGCTCAAGCGCGGCGTCGACATCACACAGCTGCGCGACACATTGATCTTCGGCCCGAGCTTCGCCGGGGGCGTACCGCTGGACCCTACGGCGGCCGTTGCAGCATTGCCGGATGAGGCAGAGATTTGCGGCTGCAACGGCATTTGCAAGGGCAAAATCACCGGTGCGATCACCAGCCTGAAGCTCACGTCGCTCGATGATGTGCGCGTTCATACCAAGGCTTCGGCTTCGTGCGGCTCCTGCACGGGCCTCGTCGAACAACTTCTCAAAGTCACGCTTGGTGATGCGTATAACCCGGCCGCTGTGCAACCAATGTGCGGCTGTACGGACCTTGGTCACGATGAAGTACGCCGGCTCATTGTTGCCAAGAACCTCAAGTCGATCCCGGATCTGATGCAAGCGTTGCAATGGAGGACGTCGTGCGGCTGCGCCAAGTGCCGCCCGGCGCTCAACTACTATATGGTTGCGACCTGGCCTGGCGTTTACAAGGACGACAATCAATCGCGTTTCATCAACGAGCGTGTGCACGCCAATATCCAAAAAGACCGCACCTACTCGGTTGTCCCACGCATGTGGGGCGGGATGACCAGCGCGAAGGAATTACGCGCCATCGCTGACGTGGTCGAGAAATTCAACATCCCGGCGGTGAAATGCACCGGCGGCCAGCGCATCGATATGCTCGGTGTCAAGAAGGAGGATTTGCCCGCCGTCTGGGCCGATCTGAATGCTGCCGGCATGGTCTCCGGCGCGGCATATGCCAAAGGCTTGCGCACGGTGAAGACCTGTGTCGGGACTGACTGGTGCCGCTTTGGCACGCAGGATTCGACCGGTCTCGGCGTCAAACTGGAAAAATTCCTATGGGGCTCCTGGACGCCGGCCAAATTGAAGCTCGCCGTATCCGGCTGTCCGCGCAACTGCGCCGAGGCGACGTGCAAGGACATCGGCGTCATCTGCGTCGACAGCGGTTATGAGATCCACTTCGGCGGCGCGGCCGGTCTCGACATCAAGGGCACGGAAATTCTTGGCCACGTGAACACCGAAGACGACGCGATCGAAGTGATCGCGGCATTGACACAACTTTATCGTGAGCAGGGGCGCTATCTGGAACGTGTGTACAAATGGGCGAAGCGTGTCGGCAGCGATAGCATCAAAAGCCAAGTGCTCGATGATCTGGCAAAACGCAGAACGCTCTACGATCGCTTCGTTTTATCGCAGAAATTCTCCCAAACCGATCCATGGGCCGAGCGCGTGGCCGGACATGACGCGCACGAATTTGCGCCGATGCTGGATTTGACCGTGCGCGAGGCCGCGGAATGACTATAGCCTCGACCAATTCAACTGCGGAGCAATGGGTCGACATCGGTGCGCTAACCGACATTCCGATGCGCGGCGCACGCCTCGTCAAGTCGCCTACGGGATGCATCGCGGTGTTCCGAACGGCGCACGATCAGGCCTACGCCATCGAAGACAAATGCCCCCACAAAGGCGGGCCGTTGTCGCAAGGCATCGTGCACGGAACATCGGTCACCTGCCCGTTGCACAATTGGGTGATCTCGCTCGAAACGGGGCAGGCCCAAGGCGCCGATAGCGGATCGGTGAAAACCATCCCATTGCGCATCGAGGATGGACGTATGCTGATGTCCTTGGCCGGATTGGCTGCGCCCACTTCCGCTAACGCTGCGTGACGGTCATGTCCGAAACACTGACCCGCACGGCTTGCCCTTATTGCGGCGTCGGTTGCGGCGTCATCGCGGCGCGATCACCAAACGGCGAAACGGCGATCCGAGGCGACATCGATCACCCAGCCAACCGTGGCAGGCTCTGCTCAAAAGGCTCAGCTCTCGGCGAAACCTTTTCGCTCGATGATCGATTGTTATTTCCAAGTATCAACGGCGCGCGCACGAGTTGGGATGGCGCACTCGATCTCATCGCCAAACGGTTCGCCGATGCGATCGCCGCACACGGGCCCGACTCGGTCGCCTTCTACGTCTCCGGC
>JANLPY010000643.1:0-5088 GCA_031367505.1 Hyphomicrobiaceae bacterium
CGGCCCTGAGGTGGCCGGCCGCTTTCCGCTGCATCACCGACGCCCATGCCGTCTCGGTCACCGGCAGCTGAGGGTCGGCAGCAGGGATGCGGCGCCTTGTTCAGGCCGCCACAGACCTGACGTTCCCATCGGCCATCCTCAAAGCAGACGATGGGGTAAACCCGGATCCGGGCTAAGCGGGCGCTCCCGAACGTCCCGATTGAAGGCGCCAGTACCTTCTGCATCCGTTGCCTTGGGATGTCACCCTGAGTTCGGCACCAGGAAGCATGCGCAACAAGGACGATGCCCTCTCGAGTTGCACCCGGGACTGAAGCTTGCTGATCAGGAGTCCGACTCAGCAGTTGAACTGCTCGACAGGCCGGGCGCGAGGGAGGAAACTACGCAAGGGGGCACGACATATGGATTGGGCGGAGAACAGTCGAAGATTGCTTCTGCGAGTAGTAGTGCGTTCGCTAAAGCCGGCGCTGTTAATACTTGTCGCCTGCCTCAGTCTTGCGGCGGCAGGTTGGGGACTTGGCATATACCGGCAAAACTCAGATCACAGACGTCTGTACGTCGACCTTTGGGTGCCTTGCGTAGCGAACGAGGAAACTCTAGAGGTTCTGGTCTCCTCCCGCCTAAGAGCTTCTGAGAAAACATTTGTAGATCGCGCTAACGAAGCATTGCGCCACGATCCCCTAAGAGATGCGCGTCTCGATGCCGCCTCATACGAACGCCTAACCAATCCTCCGGACGAGCTAAAGGTTGCAATCCGGATTCTTGACAAGGCCGGGTTGAACAAGACTCGGGAAATCATGACGCGTTGTGGCGACGAACTCGCGATAAGAACGCAGCCGAATGCCTCGAGTTACTTCCTGATGGCTTCCGAGCCGTTCATAACCCTCAAATCGAAGCCATCGATCAAACATGAAGGGGCTCGAGGGTTTTCCATGAGTGATTTGTACCCAGTGGTTGGACCTGTTGATGCTTTCGAAATGTACCTAAACCCTGTGGAACGCCTTGGTGAGATTAGGGGCGCTTCGAGGGTAACCCTCATTCAGTCGGCGGTCGTCATTCCACCCGAAGCTTCGAGGACGAATATCCATCTCTCAAATGTCGTTGAGATGGCGCTTCGTTTTGACGATTTGCGGGCCACTTCAACCTCAGGCGCTGTCCGGACGATCCTTCGCGAAGAGCATAATGACATCGTCGATTCGGTCTCTTACATCTTCTGGGGGCCCAATGGGAGCCTTATGCAGGCACCTCAACGTTCCGCGTTGTCTGTATTCGCGATTGACAACGAATTGAAGACGGTCGAGGACTTCGTGACGTTGGTCGCGGCCGCGGTGTTTGGGTTCGTACTGGGCGCCATTGCGGAGCTCTCGAAGAAATCGAGGCAATCTTCCGAAGGATGAGTGAGTACCTGGTAAGTACCCGTCCTCAGCGGGTTCGCAGTGAAATACCTGAAGTGGCTTCGCAGTCGGGTTCCAAAGGGAATGCCCTTGAATTGCTGATGGGGTCGAATTGAACTTACGGAGAGGGGTTGCGCAAATGGCTGTCATTGATCAAATAGAAGCTGGCGAAACGCTGCTCGAGTACGCTAGCGTGAACAAAATCAGCTTGCCTACTGGCGATGTCGCAGTTCTGAGGGCAGCTCGCGGCAAAGAGGCGAGCATCGCTGCGCCTGGACCCGACAGGGATACATTTAATGCCGCGCTCGATTCAGTTGTGGGCGCAGTTCCGCTTTCAGTGTCCGCACTACGTTCCTCTGCTAGCCGACGCAAGCGTCTGGTCCCTTTGGTGGCGGACGCGCAATCCTTGCTCGACTACGCGGCGGCGAACGCGAAGAAGGTCGACGATGAGAACCGCAAGGCACTGATCGTCTCTTCTGACGCAGTGGTGCGTGGAGCGCCGGGCGTAGAGGACGAGCAGGGCTTCTTGAAGGCCTACGAGCAGTTGACCGTCGCGACGGCTCCGGTGACCGCGGAAACGCTCGAAGCCTCACAGACCCGGCTGCCGACGCTGCAGAAGCTCTTTTCAAAGGAGGGCTTTTGGGCGAGCTGGGAAGGGCTCACTCTTGGGCGATTCGCCGATGCGTTGATCTTCATCGCAGTGCTGCTCCTCACTTGCTTGGCCCTGCGCTATCACTCCGTGGGATCGGAGGGCCTGCGTCGGCTGAACGAACTCGACGGCAAGATCGCGACGGCCAAGGCCGACGGCAATAAGAATGTCGATGTGGCCAAGCTCAAACAGTTTGCACTCGCTGATGCGGAGAAGCCGGAAAAGGGGGCCCCTGTGCCGGCAATAGTTGACGCGGCACGCGGTGCATTGCTTGATGCGCAGCGGGAACTCGCCGCAAGCCAGACCTTAGCCGCGGGCCTGAAGGAAGAACGCGATTCGATACCTTCTCGGTTGTGGAAGTGGTCTCAGCTGCCCTGCGGCGCAGTACTTGTCGACTGGGCGCTGTGTTCGAGTGTCGACAAGGTTCCGGAAGGCACAGAACCCAAGACCGACTTAGCCAAGGTCGCGGCGGCCCAGACGACGGCGAAGTGGATGAACGAGATCGTGCTACCGCTACTGCTTGGATGGGTCGGCGCCTATGCCTTCGTGATTCGCGGCATGACCGCAGAGATCAGTCAGCGTTCATTTACCAAGTCCTCGACGCTGCGCCATATCGCACGGCTTTCGCTCGGCGCCTTGGCGGGTATTGCTTCCGGTTGGCTGTTCACGCCAGAGGTGGTCTCTGCCCAGTTGAAGAACGTGCCCGCTTGGGTGCTGGCCTTTGTGGCCGGATACGGCATCGAACTGGTCTTCGCGTTTCTCGATCGAGTCATCGGTGCGTTCTCGACAAAGACGACCTGACTGAGGATGGGATCGGAGCGTGCAGCGCTATGGGGCCGCGACACGAGACCGCGGCCTGGCCGAAGATACCCATGATGCCTGGTACGGCAGCTTTGGAGCACCGAATCGCGCGCCTTGTAGGAGGCCTCTGAGGCGCAGTGGAGCGGAAAACCGGGTTAAGGGGCCAATTGAGATAGCCAAATAGAATGTAGCCAATTTAAGATGGGTTTTGAGTTCTTGGCCACCTTCGGTGGAGTTGGCCAAGTGAAGTAAACCCATCTTGACCAGCCGACAAATGGCAGCCAGAGGTGGCCGAAGTGCGTGCTTTGGCTTTGATAACAGCAAAGCAGCAGCCGCTTCATGCTGAACAACGGCAGCGATAACGTTTCTTTATATCCGGATGGCTTAAGCCAGTTTTCCGTTCCACTGCGCCTCAGACCCCTAGGACTGCTGAGGGTCGACCAACGCCGGCCAGCCGACGATGCTCGCAGTCACGTGTGCGGCCTTGAGCTGCCACTCACCGCTCGAATGGCGGGTTCGTGTCAGTCAGCCGTCATCGGCGCGCGCAGATTGGACATCGGGGCTCGGCCAGAAGCGGGCCCTCGCGAATGTCCGCTGCTCGGATACCAACTAGCGTGCGGCGGATCGGCAAGGATGATGACCGCGCACTGCTCGAGTCAGGTATCGCAACCGCGTTCGCTGCCACTCAATCTCCGAAGAGATGATAATTCTCGAGGAGACAATTGGCACGTCTTGAAGGGGCGAAAATGTCGTGGATTGCTTCCCAATATCAAGAACTGTCAGAGTTCGCGTCACACCTTCAACTCGCCGCACCATTGAGCGATGTCCCGTTCCTCGGCGCTGCCTTGCCTTGGTGTGAAGCGGGCCTTGGGCTAATCGGTCTGAAGTCCGTCGCGAAGGCGATCGTCGAAGTGGGGGTGCGGAAGGAGAGACAACGGGATTTTTGGAAGGGATTGATCGCCCCTGAAGAATTGTGCTCGCACCGCGTAGTCTGCGGGGGACGTCGTAGTGCGTTCGCAGATCAGGTGAGAGGAAATATCCACTCGCAGGCTGACATCGCGCTGCTCGAACTCATTGTCCCAAGCATACTCATCAGTCTTCACCCATTTCGCAACGCAGCTTGGCTTCTCGATGGCCTTCTGTCCACACATCGGGCAGCCAAGAAGGTTGAAACACTTGGCTCCGTGCTATCGAGAGCTTTGGTCTCGACAAACAGCGCGCCAGTGCAGTTAATGCATCGGATTCGTATGGGAAAGCCTAAGCTGCTGCTGCCTTTGGGTGGTCAGGTTTCGAACCTATTAGTAGAACAACAACTGCGGGCGACCAAAAACTCCCGAAAGTTCAGAGTTGTTGCGGCCACGACGAAGCAGAAGTTGCCGACCGAACTTGGCAGTGTTCCCGAAATCGCCGCGCTACGCCGCAAGAAGGCTAATTTGCTTATCGGGGTTTCTAACGCCGATGAGCACATTGTCCTAGACGATGAAATTAGGTACGAAATCTGGGAGGGTGATACGCCCATGGCGCGCTCTCACGCCGAAAGCGCAGAGAGGAGTTGTGCCGTCGACTACGCCTACGTAGTTTTCACCCGCCTACCAGAAGAAGAAGCGATCTTGTCGGTTCAAGCTTTGCACCCTTTGAGCCTAGCAGCCATGTCCCTCTTCTACTCACCAGATGAAACGCTGGGCACCGATGCCAGCGCTTTCCGAAAAAGCGCTCTACTCGCCGTTCGGGCGCCGGGAAGTGTGGGATTCGAGGCAGTCCTGAAGATTGAGCGCGCTGCCGACCTGGACTTTGTCCAAACCCCTCGTCGCTTTATAGGCCCGCCGATACGCTCTAAAGATCTGACCGTAACGATGCATGCACCGCCGTCGTCGATCCATTCATGACATGTTGGAGGCTGCAGGCTTGCCGACTAGTCGTGAATTGGCATCGGCGAATCGGTTTCCTCCTTCGCCAAGGGAGATCGGCGCAATTGGCGGTGTGCCGGCTACTTATTGTTCGATTCACGGTTCGGCTCGATGGCTGGGCAGTGAGAGCGATTGACGTAGGGATACGAGAGTCATAAGGCGCTGAACGACCGCTCTCGGCTGAATGAATCGGCAATCCGAAAGTCGGCAGAGGGTCGTCAGCGCCTCTTCGCGACCTTTGGATGCAGTCGTGGGGCCCCACATTTTGATGGGGCCCGTGGCGCCCCCCCACGAACCCCCGCGGCGGGCGCGGGAATAATAAAAAAAAAAGCGAAAAAAC
>JANLPY010000587.1:0-1799 GCA_031367505.1 Hyphomicrobiaceae bacterium
TCGGTCTCTTCGTAGGCATGTTTGATGGCCGCGAGGAGTTTCGCGGTGTATCGCGCCATGGCGATGCTCCGTTGTTCAGGTGTTATGATGTTGAAGGCGGCGATCCGCCGGCCAGGCCGGACGCAGATCGCGACGCTGGGCGAAATCTAGCGGACCAGCGTCACGCTGTCAAGGATTATAATCCTAGTATTGGCGTATGAGGTGGTCCCACTTTCTGAGACAGCCGGCTAAGGTAGGTTCGTCGATGTTGAGGATGACCCACCATGAGGACGCGGAGACGGTTTTCGGCTGAGTTCAAGGCCAAGGTCGCGCTGGAAGCGATCAAGGGCCACGAGACGGTGGCAGAGCTGGCGACCAGGCACGGCCTGCATCCGACCCAAATTGCGGCCTGGAAGCGCGAGGCGGTTGAGAAGCTCGCGCAGGTATTCGACGATAAGAATGGCGCGCGCGATCAGAGCCGCGAAGCGGAGTTGACGAAGCTGCATGCCAAGATCGGGCAGCTTGTCGTGGAGCGGGATTTTTTGTCGAAAGCCTTCGATCGTTGAGCCTTGATCGGAGGAAGACGATGATCGATCCCGGTCATCCAAGGCTCTCGATCGTGCGGCAGTGCGAGTTGGTGGCGATTAGCCGTTCGTCATTCTACCGCGAGCCCACACCGGATAGCATCGAGAACCAGGAACTGATGCGTCTCATCGACGAGCAGTTCCTGGAGACGCCCTGGTACGGCTCGCGTCAAATGGCGCGGCATCTGCGACGCAATGGCTGGTGCGTTGGGCGCCACCGCATTCGCCGGCTGATGACCAGGATGGGCCTGGCGCCGATCTATCAGCGGCCGAAGACCAGCGAGCCGCATCCGCAGCATAAGATCTATCCGTATCTGCTGCGTCACCTGGCGATCGATCGGCCGAACCAAGTCTGGTGCGCCGACATCACCTACATCCAGATGCGGCGCGGGTTCCTCTATCTCGTCGCGATTATGGACTGGGCCAGCCGCAAGGTCCTGGCTTGGCGGCTGTCGAACACGATGGATACGGAGTTCTGCGTCGCTGCGCTGGAGGAGGCAGTCGCTCGGTACGGCCGCCCCGATATCTTCAACACGGATCAGGGCTCGCAGCTCACCAGCTTCGCCTTCACCCGCACGTTGAAGGACGCGGGCATCCGCATCTCGATGGACGGACGCGGCCGCTGGATGGATAACGTCTTCATCGAGCGGCTATGGCGATCGCTGAAATACGAGTGCGTGTTCCTCAACGCCTTCGACACAGGCAGCCAGGCGCGCAACGGAATCGCTCGCTGGATCAGCTACTACAACGTCGATCGACCCCACTCGGCATTCGGGGGCAGGACGCCCGACGAGGTCTATGCTACGCAGGCAAACGAGGAGAAACTGGCGGCATAACCAAACCCAGAATCCACCTTAGCCAAGCCGCCAAACTGTCCCAGGAACCGGGACCACCTCACCAAGCGACAGGCTCCGCGCTTCCCGGACTCGTCCACATTGAAGGTGGCGTTCTCGTAGACGTCGATTTGCAGGTGGGGACAGACGCCGACCTCGACCTCGTTCTGGAAGAGCAGCCCGGAGGGGCCGCGCTCGCCGGCGAATTCGTGCGGAACGCGCGTGCGCAGCCAGGTCTCCACCTCGATGCTGCCGGGGTCGAGCAGCCAGAACCGCGTGGAGGTGAAGGCGCGATCCTGCGTCCATTGCGGCGAAGGTTTGTGGGCGCGCGCGAAGGCCTGGTAGTGCCGCTCCGCGTCCGTGAGCGCGGGGGAAGGGAGCGCGGGAGGCGAAGTGATCGCGG
>JANLPY010000604.1:0-1959 GCA_031367505.1 Hyphomicrobiaceae bacterium
CGACTCATCGCCAAGGGCTGGAAAAAGAACGGCGAAGGCAAATGGGAGTCTCCGTCAGGCCCCCCTGAAGGAGAGACACCAAATGCCTGACCCCATCTCCCCCTACCAACTCCGCCTCCTGGTCGCCAAAGCCGCCGCCACCCTCCCGCTCAGCGAAGCCCGCATCCACACCCTCAAACAACCCCGCAGCCTCAGCGGCACCACCTCGCCCGACCGCTGGTCGCCCAAATGCACCACCGCGCACTTCGCCGAGCCGGAGGAAGCGGGCCCGCGCGACCGCCCCCCGCTGGCGTAGGCGCAGCCGCCGTTCGGGCCGGGTGACGAGGAGGGCCGGGTGATTGAGGAGTGGCAGAGACGGCTAGACGCTGACAATCCCTCACCCCTTCAGGGGAGAGTTCAATCGCGCGAACGATCGAAGGGAGAGGGGGACAAACAAAAGGCTGTTCGTCCTGGGCGCCATTAAGGGACCGTTCTGCTCGGATTCGTCCATTGTGCCGCAAGTTTCCTTTGCCCCACTCTAACTCGGCGTTATGGTTCTGCAGAACCTTACAAGTTGGCAGATT
This sequence comes from Hyphomicrobiaceae bacterium, assembly GCA_031367505.1. Lineage (GTDB taxonomy): Bacteria > Pseudomonadota > Alphaproteobacteria > Rhizobiales > Hyphomicrobiaceae > JAKFWF01. The sequence goes on from JANLPY010000604.1 coordinate 564, forward strand.
CATGACAAAACACAGGCTAGTGCTTGAGACGACACAAGAGCGAAAGGCCGCGCTCGTCGAGCGATTGGACCTGCAAGGTGAGAGCTTTTCAGAGTGGATTGAGGACCAAATCGAAGCTGCTATTGCTGAGCCTGCTGAGACTCGCGCGGTAGAAATTGCCGAGCCTACCTCAATCGATGATCTGCTGGACGATCAGATAATTGAGAAGCTGAGCAAAGCCGACTGGGCCTTCACGACTGCCGACACTCGATACCTAACCCACGACCTGCACCCCTATCCCGCCAAGTTTCCACCACAGATTCCCGGACAGCTCATATCGGCACTGTCGCTTCCAGGAGATTTAATATTCGATCCCTTCGGAGGGAGCGGAACGACGGCAGTGGAAGCCGTCCGTCTGCGGCGGCGTGCCATTTCGCTTGATGCGAACCCGCTTTCGGGACTGCTTGGGCGAACCAAGACGGGGCGCCTCGATGGCGGGGCGCTTGACCAGCTTGAGGCTCTGCAAGGAGTCGTGGAGAGCTATGTCGCCAATTCAGTAGGCAAGGGCCTGAATTGGTCGGAAGGCTTGCTTGCCACCCACGCCCGCTATGTTCCGCCTATCCCGAATTTCGACAAGTGGTTCTTTCCGGCAGCGGCTAGTGAATTGGCTCTGCTGCGCCATCTGATCGCAACGCTGACTTCTGGCACGGCTGAAGACGCCGCACTCCTGGCTTTTTCGCGGATCGTCACGCGGGTCTCGAACCAAGATTCTGAAACGCGCTACGTCGCTGTCGCCAAGGACATTCGACCCGGACTAACATTGCGGGCATTCCTTGAGTCCCTGCGATCTGTGTTGAAAAAGCTTGATACGTCGCGAGCGGCGATGTTCGGCGCATCCGCCGAGTTTGTGGAAGGTGACGCCCGAACAGATATCGGTAAGGCCATACCACCGGCTTCCGTGGACCTCATTGTCACTTCGCCGCCCTACCCGAACGCTACCGATTACCACCTCTATCATAGGTTTCGATTGTTCTGGCTCGGCTGGGACCCAAGAGACTTCGGCGCAGTGGAAATAGGGTCGCATCTGAGGCACCAGCGCAAAGGAACGGACTTCGCCGAGTACGAGATCGAGATGACCCAAGTGCTCGAAGGCTGCTTCGAAGCTCTGCAGCCGGGGCGGCACGCCGTTTTCATCGTTGGCGATGCAATCTTCAAGGGAGAGCAATTCTCAACAGCCGTCGCGCTGGCAAATGCTGCTGCGGGCTGCGGTTTTGAAGTGCTGGGTACCGTGAGCAGACCCATCCACGACACGAAGCGCTCGTTCTCGAAGCCTGCTCGTCGCGCGCGCTCGGAGGAGTTGCTTGTGCTGCGCCGACCAAATCGGCCGGTGAGCGTTTGTGTCGAGGGGCCAGCCTAC
>JANLPY010000616.1:0-3353 GCA_031367505.1 Hyphomicrobiaceae bacterium
TATAAGGAGGATTCCCACATATGTACGTCTCTACCGAAGGATCGGAATCCAACGCCATCCGCCCCGTCGCCCCCGCCAATTCCTCCTCGATCACGCTCTGCTTTGGCGGCGGCGGACACACCTCCAGCCAATTTAGCCGCAGCGCATTACCCGTCTTGATCCGCCCCGTCTCATGCAGTGGCAGCACATCGAGGCACGCCTCGCGCTGGCCGATCAGCCGCACGTTGCACTGGAACTCGGCAATGAGCAGCGCCAGTCGCGCAATCTCGGCCGCAAAGCTCTTGATCTCGATGCCATAGAAGTTGGTGAGTTTGATCCACGATTTCTGCAACTCCGGGTCGTGGCTCTCTTTCCGGCGCTTGACGATCTCGGCCTCGATCTCCCGCATCTTGATGTAGGCGATGACCAGGAAGTTGCCGGAGCCGCAGGCCGGGTCGAACACGCGGATGTTGGCGATGCGTTTGCGCAGGTTCAACAGCTTACGGGGATTGCCTTCGGCTTTTTCCATTTCTTCTCGCAAGTCATCGAGGAACAACGGCTCCAGTACCTTCAGAATGTTCGGTACGCTGGTGTAGTGCATGCCCAGCTCGCCGCGCTCGTCATCGTCGGCCACGGACTGGATCATCGAGCCGAAGATGTCGGGGTTGATCTTCTGCCAGTTCAACCCGCCCGCGCTGATCAGAAACGAGCGCGCGAGGCGGCTGAAACGGGGGCAGTCGATCTGCTTCGTGAACAGCCCGCCGTTCACATAAGGAAACTGCATAGCCCAAGGCCTGATGGGGTCAAACTTCCGCTGGTCGGGCTTGATGTCCATAGCCCGAAAGAGTTCCGCGATCACCTCATGCGTGTTGCCGGACTGATTATCGGTCATCTGTTGAATAGTTGCTGTGAACAGGTTCGGCAGGAAAATCCCGGTATCCTCGGCAAAGAAGCAGAAGATCAGCCGCGCCATGAACTGGTTCAATTCCTGCCGCCGCGCGTCGGTATCCCAATCGGGATTCTCCTTCAGCAACTCGACATAGAGCTTGTTGAGGCGGCTGGTCGCCTTGATGTCGATGGGGTTGTTCTTGATCTCGGCAACAGTGGAAATCCCCGCCAGCGGCAGGAAGAACCCGAAGTGGTTGCCGAGTTCCTCATATTTCTGCAGGCCGGTCACCTCGCCGGTCGCCAGTTCCTCAGCCTCGAAGTCAGTGCCATCGGTGGCGAGCACGAACTTGACCTTGCCCTTGGCCGTCTTGGGGCTGTCGCGGAGCGCCGTCAGCGTCGGTCCGACGTTGCCCGGTTCGCAGGTGGCAATGTGAATATTGCTGCGTTCGAGCACGCCGCAGGGAATGTCCGATGCATTCGACGACCCGGCGCGGAGCCGTTTGATGGTGGTTTCCTTGCGGCCAAAGGCCTCCAGGAAGGCGTAGGGGAATTCAGCCGTGTTGAACGGCGCAAGCGCCAGTGTCGATACGGCCTCTTCGATCTCGACGGCGTTCATCCAACGGCCCTTTTGCTGAGAAAACCGGCATCGGAGGAACTTTCAGACGCCAGGTCGCCGAGCCCAGCACATTGCGCAGGTGACGGTTTTTTGGACCTTCGGCGGTGGCTCAAATCTTGTCCGACAAGTCCTGGTGCGAATTGGTCTGCATCGATCCTGCGACCCCCTCAATGAACGCGGCGGGAGCTTTCAAAGATGTCGTTGCGCAGATCACGGATCAGAGCCCCCCAAACCCCGCCCGTAGCCGGGAGTATCCCCGACTTGCCAACCCGGAGCAATCGCAAGTTCGGGGCTGTCCTCGCCTGCCTTTATTTCGCACGAATCGGAAGGTTTCCGTCTGTATCAGCCAGGGTCCGTGATTCTCCTGCGATTTCCGGCGCTAGCCCCGCGTAACCCGTTGCATAGGTGAGTTTGCCATGATGATGGACGGAACCCGCGCCAGCACCGCCAACCACCAGCTCCGCAATCCGCGCCGCATCGTCTGGGGTGATACCAATCGTTGGCCGATCAATCCGAGCGGTTATTTGTCCTTGGTGCAAGCCACCCATCAAGTCGGCGTGGCGCTTTACGGCGACAAATGGACGTTTCGCGAGCCGATTGTCGAAGTCGACGACACGCTACCGGATACCATGCCGGTCGATGTGAATTTGGCTCAATTGTACCGCGCCGATTGGTTGTTGCGGAACCACGACGCAACTTACCAAGCCCGCGTACCGTATGCGCTTAACGCCATGCTCTTGAACTTCGATCAGTTCGAATGGGCGCTCGCAAGCCTGATCTCGACCATTATCGCCGATCAGCAAATCGACGCACTGAACCGCTATTTCCAAGTCGAGCGTTGGCTTGCCCAGCGCTTCGAAGCGGGCGCCATCTCAACCGCAGTGCGACCATTCGCGGGCGGGAGTCTCAAAGCGCTTGATAGGGCCATTTGGAACACGGAAAGGGTGAGTGCGAGATTCATCGGCGCGCAAATGCACCCCGACGATCTTTTCTCACCGTATTACATCACCGAAGGTGGACTCTTGATATTCGTCGATGCGGAAAGCCTGAACCGCACCCTTGCCGATCTGACGCCGAAGGCAGTTGAGGTGCAAGCAGCGCCTCTGTGCGAGGCAACAGAGTATCTCTCACCATATGTTCGCTTCATGATCGACGTCACGCGGCGTCTCGAATTTTCTCCGGAAAACCAGCCAAAAAAATCCCAGGTCGTCGCTGTGATAAGAGAGATGGCGGCCGGCAGGATCGAAATGTCGGAACGGCTGATTCAGCCAATGGCGACGTTTCTTCGCGATCCCGAAAGCAAACTTGGTCGCAACAGATCACGCAAAGCTGTCTGATTGCGGGTGTCACCCGAGGGCGGCACCCATTTTAGGGCACGGTGTCACCCTTTCACCCATAGCCAGACCGCGAGATCGCAAGCAGCTTCATCACATCGCCGGGAGTTGCCCGGCACCAGATGAAAGGTGCCTGCCATGCCGAATACGGCCGACAAACCATTGCCAATGCTCAACACGGTCGAAGCCTCGACATATTGCGGCTCGACCGCTTCAACCTTCGAAAAGCTGCGCCTTCATGGTGGCGGCCCCGTCTACAGCAAGATAGGCCGGCGTGTCGTCTATCGCCTCGCCGATCTGGACGAATGGCTTGCGGCCAATCGCAGGCGCTCAACTTCGGACAATCGCTGAGCAATTGCTCGTTGTGGCCAGTTGCGAGCGAGGCGCGGGACACCCGCGAGCAATCCGACATGTCGAGAAAGAGATGGCGCAGCCGTAGGCACGACGCCATGGGCCGAAGTACAAGCGAGCGGTTCGTTCAGTTGAAGCATTGGCTGCTCAATTCGCCGGCCTGGAAAAGCATGAAGCCGACGCCG
>JANLPY010000642.1:0-9800 GCA_031367505.1 Hyphomicrobiaceae bacterium
CCTGCAGGCTGCTCGTTCGCCTCGGGTTGCTCTCCACCCCGCCTCACGACGGATGCAGTTACCTTCGGCTACATAGGTCATGACCTCCTATCGGCTGGACTCCCACCAGCCTGACGATGCAACATCACGGTCGCACCACAAGATCGCAAGCGATGTGACCTTTGCCGAACGCAACTTCAAACTGGCGATCCATCCGGATGCGGTGTTCGCCTTGCAGTTCAAGGCCGAGAACGAGCGCTCCAACTTCTTCTTCGAGGCCGATCGCGGCTCCATGCCGGTGGCACGCAAGCTCTCCAGCATGAAGGCCGATGTGCGCCAGCGCAGCCTGCTGGAGAAGTTTCTCTGCTACGCGCAAGCTTGGAAGTCCGGCCACGTCCAGAAGCGCTACGGCTGGGAACACTTCAGGGTGATCGTGATGACCACGAGCCCCGAGCGTGTCCAGCGTATGGTGGACGTGGTGCAGGAGGTCGCGAAAGACCGACATTTGTCAGGATGCCGAGGTTTGTTCCTGTTTGCCGATGCGGCGAGCTTCGCCGAGCACAGACTTCTCGACTACCCGTTCACGAACGGCAAGGGCGAACGGGTGCGGTTGGTTGATTAGCCGGCGGTCGGCGGCAGGGCGTGTGAGATGACGCGAGGAAAACCTACTGATCGTCTCGGCGCCAAGCTATCTTGCGCATTTAGTTGAGTTGCAGTCGAAAGTACCACCGCTCCACAAGGTCGTGTCAGGCGCGACCGTGCCGCCCGACCAGTTCAGCATCTGCTCCTTGGTACCGTCAGTCCAATTGAAGACCTTTTCTTTGCTGGCACCGCCCCAAACAAAGTCCACGGTGTCTTTGGTGCGTTCGCCGCCATACCATTGCTGCAGGTTGCTGCCGAGGGGCACCCCCGGCATTGTACCACTGCCGCCCTGAAGATGACCGAAACCGTAGTCACCTTTGATGTCGTCGATGCCGGAGTAGCCCTTGAGCTGAGGCCCTGAGTGGGGGACGAGGGTATCACCGGTGTAGCCCTTGCGCTTTGCCCCGGACTTGTCATCTGGGGTGTCTGACACGCTGCCGTTGTCTTTCCAACCTGTCAATGGCTTCGATTTCCCCGTACCAGAAATGGTATCCCAACTTTCACCCGCAACGTCTTCCCAGGACTGGTCGGGAACCCCCTTAGCAGCCAAGGCCGACTTCGGCTTCGGGCATCGGTATAGGAAGGTATCGCCGTCGGTATTGGTATCGTTGTAGTACACCTTCGGTTTGTACGACTCGCGCTGGATCGGATCGCCCCAGGTGTCGCAGTTGGAGAACGTTTCGCTCCAGGTATCACGACTGTTGATCATAGAGTGGGGACTGAGCAACACGAACGAAAAGCAGGCGGCGAGCGCGGTCTGAAACAGGCCTGCGGTCGAGCGCGCGGCGAAGCGCGGGAGGCTGGTCTTGACGCGCATGGAGTTACCGATGTTACCAATGTTGGTGACATCGATCACTGCCTCTGGAACATCGGCGTGCGCCAGTCTGGACGCGGCAGTGTCGTCACAGAAGCCGGTACCTGCGACGAGGACGAACTGCGGCTTGCGGCGGGGATAAGCGGGTGACTTGGTTTGCGTCGCAGAGCGCGATTGGGTTGTGTCGTGGCCGAGGCGGTCGGTGGGTTTCAGAGTGAGATTTCTGGCGAGGTATGCCAGTGCAGCGTCAGCCCCAAGCGTGCATCGTTCAATCAAGAACTCTTCGAATACGGCAGGGATAGCTTCGGCGAGGTCATCAGCAGCAATCTGCGGGACGAGCTTGGGGACGTAGTCCGCGAAGGCGCGGGCGCTGAGCGGGTCGCTGCGGCGCAGGGCTTCGAGCCGGGCTGCGATCGTGGCGTACGCGATTATGATATCGGTCATGTCCGTGGTGCCTCGATCAGCGGAGTGGCCTTGCAGGTTATTGCTCGTCTCAGGTGTTGCGGATGGCTTTCACGATCTGGTCATAGTAGGCGATACTTGCAGCCAATTCCAGCGTGCCGGCTTCAGTTAGGAGATAGTTTTTGCGTGGTGGCGCGCGGTAGCTGGGCAGGGGATCGCTGCGCTCGAGTAGCCCGTCGACTTCGACGAGCTTTTTCAGGGTGATATAGATTTGCGGCGCCTCAATTTTGCTGATCAGGGGGCCACGGATGCATTCGATGATTTTCGTCCCGGAGGCCTCGTTCATCAGCTGATAGACGGCGCCGAGGATGAGCAGCGGCAGTCGCGGCAACGGTTTGTCGGCCGGCGGAACGCTGGGTAGTGGCGGCGGCATCGCTACCTTCCGTGCTGGTCTCGGCATGCGCTCTCCTGGCGGCAAGGTCTCACGTCGTAACATGGCATAGGTACATCTGACAATGCAATGTCGTTGCGCAGGTTGCAGTTGACAGGTAGTGGCATTTTACCATATAGATTAGACATTTAATCTCAATAATGATCGGCGGCAGGAAAAAACGGGAAAAGAAAAAAGCTGCCGCAACCAACGTCACGACAGCTTCAACTGGGGTGCTGAAACACGCCCAGTCTAGACACACCAACGAACCAACCGGAGGTGCGCCATGTGCGCATGTTGCCACGACATGCCAATTGACAGCAAGCGGACGAATATGTCTGCTGCTGACGCTTCTCGGAGCGAAATCCGAGCTTCCCAAGTGACGTTAGAGATGAACCGGGCCGCAGTCGAATTGTGGGCTCACCGGCGCGCAGCGCGCGACGGCGATCATTGGATCGCGCTGACCGAGCGTGTAGACAAGGCATTCCCAAAGCGAACCGGCGGCAGGTCATTGCGTTTGATCGACGCTTAGACGTACTGGCGCTCGCGCCGGCCAAACACGACCAGACCCAGAACTTAAACCGACCGCATCCTGCGGACGGCCTCAACTGCAACCGCCTCGGCTGCAGGGAGCGAAGCTTTATCCGAGTCATAACAGGAAGAAAGCCAAAACCATGCCGATATCGAAAGAACCGTATGATCGCGATGACGATAACGAATCCAGACCGAGTAACGACAATCCGGCAGTACCGCAGTCCACCGAGGAAGTTCTTATTTCCTCCGAGGAGGACGCCGACTTTCTCGAGCTGGAACGCGTGCTCTCCGAGCCGAGCGAGGATGATCTCGAGGACGACGACAGCGAGTGTGCAACTTTGGATTTGCAATCGTACCGGGCTCTCAGCCGCAAGGGAGACGTGTAATGGCACTCGAGATTCTTCCACGGCCGGTGAGCCTGCTAAGCACGGCTCGCGCGCCAAAGCCTCAGCCCATCGAAATTCCCGAGCACTATGAAGCTGGCTCTCGGCCCTTTCCCGAGATGGTGCGCTACAAAAATCTCGAGCGGTGTTTGCGTGGCTGGGTCTGGCGGCACCGCATTCCCAGTCTGCGGGCGCAGGCGACCCGCGCATTCCTCTGTAGCGGCGAGCCATCGACCGGCAAGTCAAAATCCCTGGTGAATTACCTCTGCGCCGAAGAAAACATGCACGTTATTTCGATCGGCGCACACCAGCTCACGTCGTCTTTCGAATCCGAAAACGTGGAAGCTGCCGACCGCTTGCTGGCTGGCGCCGAGGCCTTAGCCTCTGGCGGCACCGACGTTGTCATCGAGATTTCCGACGCCGAAGCGATCTGGGGGCTTGCTGAGCGCATCTCGCAGACTTCGAACCCTGAGTACATGCGGGTGTGGTTCATGCACCTGGCCGACAACCCTCGGCGGTACATGCAGGGAGATCGGCAGCGCCCCATTTTGTTTGCCTTCAGCTGCAACGGGGGGTCGAGTCACGCTGCCACGTGGCGCAGCGGTCGTGTGACGGCCTACGCGCATTCCGTTTCGGCCACCGAAAGGGCAGAGATTATTGCTCACCACTTGCGTCCCCAGACGCTGCTCGAGCGCCGCATCGTCAGCATTCTCCGGCGCAAGTACGGCAGCAAAGCTCCGCTGGCCTTTTTTGGCGAATTGAGTGCGGCGATCGATACAGCTCGCATCGATGCGCTGCTCGAGGTTCGCGCGGATATCGCGACCATCGAGCAGGAGTTGGCCAAGCCCCGCTCGCTCAACCGCGAAACTCTGCGACTAGCGGCCATGCTCTGGGCAGGGCAGCAGGCATCTTTCAACCCACGTAGCCAAGGAGAATAAGCATGTCTCGCACGAAGCAGCGCTCACGGCTGGATACGGTGCAGCGGGTCAATGTCAAGTTGCGTCACCTGCACGCGGAAGGCGCCGTCGAAATGGCCCGGGCAGTGGCGCGCAGCGCTCACCCCGAGGCCGAGGCCACCATTGTCAAGGGTGTGTCGACGGGAAAGATCCAGCAGGTGCATGTCACCTCGCGCGATCAAAACAGCGGCCGTATCGTCGGCAAGATCAGCTACGACGTCGGCTCGAGCGACGGTGATCGGGAGGTTTCGGTTGTCGATCGGGAGAACCAGCCGGCGTTGCGAGCTCTCAGCCGCAAGGCTGAGGCGTTGGTGTCACATCACGCCAACATGGCGGCGAGGCGTAACACCGTCGCAGAGGTGAGTTACACCATCGCCGAGAATTGCGACCAAGATGCCGTGCGCAAGGAATTCGGCCTCACACAACGCGCCCCGCCCGAGGACGAGGCTCGGCTGAAGGCTTACGGATCAGTCCGGCCTGGCCGCGACCCGTCGAGCTCCATTACGGCCTACAGGGCACCCGATGAAGACTGAGGCTCGGCGGTTTTCCCTGTTGCTGCTAGGCGTGGTGGCTTCGGCTGTCACTGCCGCGCCGACCTATGCGGCCTCCTGTTGGCATGATGCGCGAACGGGGCAGTGGCTATGCAACGGAGGGTGCGAAATTACACGATATAGCCACGGCGCAGATGGACGGATTTGGGCGGACTACTCCTGCCCGCAGCCATTGCTGTCCTGGCTCGTGACGGAGCCGGTCGTGCACATGCTGGCTCTCAGCGTTATTGGCACAATTGCTTTTGTCGGAGTACTGGCGCTTGTCGGCGCCTGGCAGAACCGCTCGGCCTATTCGATGTCGACCGCTGATTTGCGCGACGACACCGAGGATATCGAAAACCAGATCATGCAGACGGCGGCGCTCGCCAGTCGTCTTGATGAGGCTGCGAGAGAGGCCGACACGCACCTCTCCAGGTTCCGCAACAGTCGCCGCTACAGGGGAGACTGAACATGGCCGAGGATAAGGAGAATCGGGCACTGGTACCGTTGCGGTCGTCGCCGCTCTCTGTCGGGCGCAGCTCGGCCTTGACGGTGTCGTCTGTGCCCAGTGGGGGCCTTCCGTCGGGGCCGCACTGGTTTGGTACTGCCACCAACGTCACCAGAAAAAATACTCTGTTCACGGAAGCACACACAGCCTTCCTCGAAGCGCGGCGCAAGCAGAGCGACGCCATGGTGACACTGGTCGATTCCCGCACCACTCTAGCTTTCAAACTCGCCGATTTGCGGAATGTGCTGAATGAGCTTTTCGAGCAAAAGCAACACGAACGCTGGAAGAACGAGGCGGGACGTCAAGACGAAAGAATGCGTCTCGGTCACAGTTTGCAGTTGCTTGCCATACAGCAACGGGCAGAACTCGAGCAGCTGCGCACGTCGAGCCGCTCCATTACCGATGGCGGCAAGCCAGCGTCGCCATTCCGCGCGCAATTGAGGGAAAGACTGGATGCATTCAGAGAGCTTTCCGAGGCCTGTAGTGATTGGCGACACAGCGTGGAAAATAACCCGAGCATTCCGAAGTCGCAGCGCGAGGAAGAGATCGCTCGCGGAATCGCAGCCCTGCAAACGGAATTCGAGAAACGCTATGGCGCCGGCGTCAGCTTCGACGACGCCAGTTTCAACAAAGCCTGAGGAGGAAAGCCCGTGCCTGACGAAGGACAGCGCTTACGCCTGTCGGCGCATGCCAATGTATTTGCGGTGGCGCCAGCAGGAAAGACGCGACTGGTGCGCCATATCGAGCAACCAATCGACCTCGTCCAGCAGTTTGAAAAGCCGTGGTGCTGGGCGTGCTGCGTTGCGATGGCAATTGGATTTTACCAGCCGGAAAAATATGCGCCCCGCATGGCACGTATCGTCGAGTTCCTGAAGATGCAGCCGGACGGTTCCTGCGCGGTGGCACCACCAGAAGCAAGTTTGGACGGCGAGCGGATTCATATGATGGCGCTGGCCATCGTGAAGTTGGGAAAGCGCAAAAGCACGCAAGTGCTATCGCTCTCGACCAGCGATCTGGAGAACACGCTGGTTGCCGGTGACGTCGCGATTCTCGCCGTTCGCGTCGAAGACCCGGACGGATACGGCGGACATGTGGTGGTAGTTAGCGGCATCCGGCAGCGCCCGGACTGCAGCGATGTCGAAATTCGCTTGCACGATCCGGCCAGACCTTATCCGTTTTGGGTGCCGTACGAGGAGATCGCGCCGGCCGTGTTTGCGGCTTTGATCGTGCACGTCAAAGAGCAGGCGTGAGAACTTTTTTCGCGGGCGATTTGCAAACGCTCGCGTGGGATTCTATACTTTAAGCGTGCACGTCGCGTTTCCGGTCAGTGAGCAGCGGGGCATCCTCCCTGTTGCTGTCCTGGTCATAGACGGAAACGCCACATGACGAACCTTGACGAAAGTCGCCGCAACGATGCGCCGACTGAGGCCGATCTCTTGCAATTCGAAGTCGATGTGCTCAGGGACTATGTCGCCCTGACGCTCACGACGCGGTCGAGAGAGCACCGTCGCAAGGTGATAAAACTCTGTGTGCACCGGCTCGGCGAGCTGTTCGCAGCCCGCAAGACGCCCCGCACGGAAACGTGATGGACACGCCTCTCCGGTGGAGAGGTCAACTGGAAAGCCCCAACCTGCAATGGTCGGGGCTTTTTTTTCGAGCAAAAGGCTTTTGTAATCGAAATGGATGCGTGCCGGTCTCGCTTGCAGGCGCTGCGGGCGGCAAAACGGTTCAGCTTTTGAACAGATCGGCGTGCGTACCGGTCGCGGCGAGGATGACCTCGTCATCCGTCAGGCTGTAGATGAGCAGCCAGTCGGGCTGGATGTGGCACTCGCGCCAGCCTTTCCAGTCTCCCTTGAGGGGGTGGTCGCGGCGTTGCGGTGGCAGGGACTGTCCATCGCGCAAGGCGTTCATGACAGCGGCCAAGAGTGAGAGGTCATAGCCGCGTTTGGTGATGCGCTTTAGGTCTTTCTGGAAGGAGCTGCGGTTGACAAAGGTTCTCATGCAGCAGGTTTTTTGCGCGGTGCGAGCAGGTGATCGAACAATTGCTCGGCCGTGCCGTCGAAGCGTTCACCCTTGCCAGCATCGAGTTCGCGCATAGCCCGTTGTGTCCGCTTGTTCGGGATGCGCGCCTCGAATGGCAGGCCTTGCTGCAGTACGATCTGGTGCAGCAACAGATTGATGACGTCGGTGGTCGACAGTCCCACCTGCCGCAGGACTTTCTCGGCATCGGCCTTCATCGTCTTGTCGACGCGGGCGGTGATATATGCGTTCTTGGGCATGATGGGTGTGCTCCACATAGAGCACTACTGTATCACATGCGTGATACAAAGCAAGTGCGGGTTGGGGACAGCGCGCGCACCAGCGTGCACGAATAAGCCCGTTATGCGTTTTAGCTTACAAAGCGCCACTTGTGGCTTTGGGTACGTCGGATATTCATCAGGAATAAGTCGCTGTGTTCGGACATCCGAACGCCTGCACTAGCCCGAGCTTTCGACTGCGGCGGCTTGATTGCCCCGATCGCCGAGCGCGATCTGCGCCAGAATGGCGGCCTCGGCTTTTTCGCGCGGCCGGGTGAAACGCTCGCGGCTTTGCTCGATGACCTTGCGCGAGCGGTCGCCGGATGGCGGTTTCGGCGGCAATGTATCGAGGTGCTCGGTGTCGGGACGCTGCGGCGATTTCACCCAAGCCTCGTAGGGCGCCAGCTCGACGATGTGCTGGAACTGGATCGGATAGAGTTCGCGCTCCAGATGTTGCGTCACATCGATTGAGCTGGCCCGGAACACAACCAAGGTGCCGACATTGCCGAGCACGGCCGCGCGCACTTCCGGCAGCAGCTGCTCGAGGTACTGATTGGCCAAGACCAGCGACAGGCGGTACTTGCGCGCTTCGGCCAGCGACGCAGCGAAGGTCGTGGTGGCGAACGACTGGAACTCGTCGACATAGAGCGTGAAGTCGACGCGGTTTTCCTCTTTCTGGTCGGCGCGGCTCATGGCGGTCTGGTGGATTTTCGTCACCAGCAGGGAGCCGAGCAGGTTGGCTGCATCTTCCCCGATCACGCCCTTGGCCAAGTTGGCGATCAGCACCCGCTGATTGTCCATGAAGAAGCGCATGTCGAAGGTCGAATTCGGGTGACCGACGATATTGGCGATGGCGGGATAGACCAGAAAGGCTTCCATTTTGTTCAGCACGGGGCCGATGGCCTCGCGCACATAGGAGGCCGGATAGCCGGCGAACTCCTGCTCCCAGAACAGCCGCACGATCGGATTGGTGATTTTATTGACGACGTGGGCGCGGTAGTCGGTGGAGAGAAACAGCATCGGTACGCCCAGCAGGGTTGCCTCGGGTGTGTCCATCAGCGCCAGCACGGCGTTTCGCAAGAAATGTTCAAGCCGTGGCCCCCAGGAGTTTTTCCAGATGGACTCGAACGCCGACAGCACGCCGGAAGCGACGAAGGCGCGAGCGGCCTCGGGCACGTTCTCCAGCACGTTCAAGCCGACACAGCGCTCGGGGTCGCCCGGATTGAAGTACAGCACTTCGCCGGTGCGCCCGCGCGGCACATGGTCGAGCAGTCGCTCGGCTTCGTCGCCGTGCGGATCGAGTAGCGCCAGGCCACGTCCCTGTTCCAGATCCTGCACGGCCATGTTGTGCAGCAGGGTTGTTTTGCCGGAACCGGTTTTTCCGAGCATGTAGAAATGCCGTCGCAGATCGACGCGCGATAATTCGAACGGGTGGTTCGTGCCCCGTCCCAACACGATAGGTTTCGAGTTCATGGTCGAAAGCCGGCACCCGCACGACTGCATGGTGTGTACAGTGTTCGCCAGCGAGGAAGTTTCCGACCAAGGAAACAGTCGCTCTTGGAACCAACCGTGGCATTGTGGGTGTGTGCCGTGGTCGCGCAGCATTGGTGCAAGCTTGCGGCCATCAACCGCTCCAGACCAGCATAGCGTGATTGCGATTTGAGCGCCGTCGACGGCTGTGGATAACCGCACGCGTATCCCCTCACGGGGTAATTACATTTTTAAATGGCTTAAAACAATAAAAGCACCCTCCTCGTTACCCCGTGAGGGGATACGCGTGGATAACCGGCTTGCATAATCGCGTTCTATTTTTAGACTGAATGTTACCCTGTCGTGTGATCGGTTCTGACAGCCGCGCAACCTCGATGACATTTGTCGCCGAGGTTGTTTTGGTGGAGATTTGCCATCGAACGCCTTAGAACACGAGTATCCCGTCTTGGACTCGACCGTGGCACCCCTGCCCCACGAGGAACACCTGCGGCCAGGACAGTCCTGATTTTACGGCTGCGGCGCCCCGATGGAATCGGCACGGCGCTCAGATTGTAACAAAAGTATTTATACAAGGAAAAGTTGAAATCGCCGCAAAGCCCCTTATTTTGACCGCTGGCAGCTTTTTGTAAAAATCCGGAGCTTTCCCTGTTCCGACCTGAAAATACCCCTACAACACCGAATTTAGCGCCCTGAAGGTAAGCGCCCCATGAACGACTTCTGACGTTGGCGGCCGACTTTGGGCAGACTGCGCTGTTGCAGCGATGAGCAACGGAGCGGGAGATGGGCAGCGGGACGGGGAAGAGGCCATCGGCGGTGTCGCCGCCGACATATGGC
>JANLPY010000655.1:0-25581 GCA_031367505.1 Hyphomicrobiaceae bacterium
CCGCTCCAACTCGAAGCAGCAGCAGGCCCTCGACCTCGTAGCCGCCATCGCAATGTAGACAGTAACGCCCGCCCCGCTTCAATCACAACGGATTGAAACGGCAGGGAGATCGTCAGCGACGAACGGGGAACTTCGGCCTAACTCTTTGGCCAGCATGTGCACGCTCCAGTGCGTCGCGCTGCCCGGGTTACGCGCCGCTCCTCATGCGAGTTAACGACTTGGTGCTCGTAGCCACAGCGTATTGATACGGATCAATGTCTCGATCGGATCGGGAGCGCCTACTAAAATTACATATTTGGTTCCGCAGCCGCGCGAACGCCATTCTGCTTGGTTACGCAACTGAAGCTGCCGTCCGGAGCTGCGGAGTCGGGAAAGCCATGACAAATCAGCCCAACATTCGGCGAGCAGATGCCTCATCTGTAGCGGCGATGCTCCGTTCGTCCGAGTTGCGGGAGATCAAGATTTACAGCCAAGCCGGAACGCACTTCGTAAGCCTGGAAAAGAATGATGTTGGTAATACCACGGTGTCCCGGGCGACAGACCGAAGACGAAGACCCCTCGACCGGCGAGGCGATCACACATGATCACGAGCTGCTGAGGGCTGAACATGTCACTCGACTTTTCAACGCTGATCTTCTTGTTTTTCGTCTTCATGACGCTCCAGCCGCTGCTGACGGGGCGCTGGTATTCGGTCCAGCGAGGACAGGCGATCCGTGCCATCGAGAAGGCACACGGCGCACGCGTGATCACCATGATCCATCGGCAAGAAAAGCAGAGCCTGTTCGGTTTCGCGACCTCCCGGCATATCGATCTGGAGGATGCCCAGACCATCATTTCGGCCATCAAGGAAACACCGCCCGAGGTGCCCATCGACTTGGTTCTTCATACGCCTGGGGGCATCGTTCTTGCCGCGATGCAGATCGCACGCGCGGTCGAGGCCCATTCAGCCAAGGTGACGGTGTATGTTCCAATCTATGCCATGTCCGGAGGGACGCTGATCGCACTAGCCGCGGACGAGATTGTGCTCGGCGAGTTCTCGGTGCTCGGCCCGATTGATCCGCAAATACTTGGGTTGCCCGCTGCGAGCATCGTCAGGGCGCGCGATTCCAAGCCTGTCGAGCAGGTGTTTGACCTCACGTTGGTGCTGGCTGATGTGAGCGAAAAGGCGTTGGCGCAAGTCAAGCGCGGTGCCGTTGAGTTGTTGACGCCACGGATGGAGCAAGCCGCGGCTGAAGCTCTTGCTGAAAAGCTCGCCGGTGGCCATTGGACACATGACTATGCGTTGACTGCTACCGAGGCCGCCGCACTCGGGCTGCCTGTCAAAGTCGGAATGCCGCTCGAGATCATGAACCTGATGAAGCTCTATCCGCAGCCGATTCAAAAATCCGGTGTCGAGTATTTGCCGATCGATATCCCGCGCCAACCGCGCATCCAGTAACCAGAACCGGATGGCGATCGACCACCACACTGACGAGGGCGCATCGCGTCGTACCTCGAATGTGTCAAAGGCCGGCACCGCCGGACCACAGACGAGGAGGGGCTATGCCCATCGTGACAACAGCGCTGCTGCACTTTGTGATTGTTCTTGTGATCGGCATTATTGTCGGGCTCATGTTTAACCGGTACTGGCGCAGCTGGCTCGGCCGACAGACGGCTGGCGCAACCGGCGTGGGGGACATCACGTACGCCCTCGTCGGCATCGCTGGATCGTTCATCGGATTCCACCTCGCAGTGATACTGGGCCTACTGCCGACGCCATTGATTTTGTATCTTTGCGCCGTAGCCGGTGCGATGGTTACTCTTTGGCTGTGGCGCGGGCGATGAACGTCGCATGAGCCGGGCCTTCGGCCTCAGAGGGCGTTGTTACTCGAGAAGCAACACCGGAAAAGCTGCGTGCATTCTGGGCGATCACTACGATTCATGCGCCTTTCACTGGGGTTCTGGCGTGGAACCACACGTGCGCGTGCCTGGCTACTCACAGTCGCAGTCCTGCTGTTCCTGATTGCTAACCTCGGCGCGGCAATTGCGGTCAATTTGTGGAACAAATTCTTCTTTGACGCACTAGAGCAGAAAGACACGACGGCTGTCTTATTCAGCATCGGCCTCGTGCTGGTACTGGCAACGTTTTCCGCGGCTGCCTCCGTGGGCCTTTTGCACGCACGCATGCGGCTGCAGGTGCGGTGGCGCCAATGGCTCTTCCGTACGTTGATCGGTCGGTGGTTGGAAGGGCGCCATTTCTACCAGCTCAGCATCGCGCCCAGCGAGGCCGACAACCCCGAAGCGCGCATTGCCGAGGACGGCAGATATGCGATCGAACTCCTCGTCGATTTTTCACTCGGCGTTCTCAACGCGATGCTGGCCGCGGTGAGCTTCGTCAGCATCTTGTGGGTCGTCGGCGGCTCTCTGACAATCTTCGGCGTTGCGATTCCAGGATACATGGTATTGGCCTGTGTCGGATATTCTGCGATCACGACGCTCATCATATTCCTCATGGGCCGGCCGCTGGTCAGGCGGGTCGAGGAAAAGGCCGCCGGTGAGGCGCAGCTGCGCTACGAGCTCACGCGCGTGAAGGATAACGCCGAGATTATCACCTTGACGGGCGGCGATGACGATGAGCGCAACCGTCTGGACATGACTTTTTCAGACCTCGTGCAACGCTGGTTGCGGGTCATCGCGTGGCAAGGCCGGATGACCTGGCTCAATGGCTCGAACCTCATCCTGGCACCGATCGTTCCGCTCGTGCTCGGAGCGCCCAAGTATCTGGCGGGTGAGATGACACTCGGCTCGCTCATGCAAGCTGCCACCGCGTTCAGCCAGGTCCAGGTTGCGCTCAACTGGCTTTCCGACAATGCCATGCGTCTGGCCGACTGGTTTGCGTCCTCGCATCGCGTCACGCAACTGTCGGATGCCATAGACCGGTTGGACGCAAGTCTCGGCCCGGTCGACCAGACAGAGACGATCAAGTTCGGGGTGAGCCCGGACAGCTGCATTCACCTTCGGGGCCTCGACATTGCGTTGCAGGACGGCAGGCTGAAGGTCGAGGGCTCGGACGCTGTGATTGCGCCGGGAGAAAAAGTGCTCATCAAAGGAGACTCGGACGCCGGCAAATGCACACTCATCCATGCGATGGCCGGCCTCTGGCCCTGGGGAAGCGGCGAAATTCTGCGGCCAGAGGGGGCTACCATGGCGTTCATGCCGCAACGGCCCTATTTCCCACTCGGCACGCTGCGGACAGCGCTGCTCTATCCCCACCCCGAGCAGGTCAGTGCCGACGAAAAGATCCACGAGGTACTCACCCGTTGCGGTTTGGAGCAGTTGATCCCCCGCCTCGACGAAACGCATCAATGGAACTCGTTCCTTGCCATCGGCGAGCAGCAACGGCTCGCCTTTGCGCGGGTTCTCCTTCATCCGCCAGACATCTTGATCATGGACGAGCCGACGTCGTCCTTGGACGAGCTTAGTCAATTCAAGATGATGGAGTACATGCGGGATCTTCTCGCGGATACGATGGTCATCCATGCCGGGCACCGTCCCGGCCTCGAGCCTTTCCATGACCGGCAGCTCCGCCTCATTCGGGAGCACCGTGGCGCACCCAAAACCGCGCAAGAGCAGCCCGCATCGCCTATGGAGAAGGTATCCCGCGCCTTGCGGAACTTGAGGCGCGGGCAGTCCTCCTGACGCATACTCGGTGGCCCTTCAATCCAGTCCATACCTGCGACTGAACCACCGCTTCATGAGATGGGTCAGCACGCCGTAACCCAGGAGGATGAAGCCGAGCGGAACCCAGTAGGCCGACGGCAGCGGGACGAAGCCCAATGAGTCCCCGAGCCATGTGAAAGGCAAGATGATACCGACCGTGGCGATGATCAGGCTCGTCGCAATCACCGCCGCACTGGCCCGGCTCTCCAGAAACGACACCTTGGCCGTGCGGATGATGTGAATGATGAGCGTCTGGGTCAGCAAGCTCTCGACGAACCATCCGGTCTGGAACAAGGCCGGATTGTCCCAGGCATGGAATACCGTGAGCATCAGGAAAAATGTCACATAGTCGAAGATCGAGCTGATCGGGCCAATGAAGAGCACGAACTTCGACAGGTTGCCGATGTCCCAACGCCGGGGCTTGGCCAAATATTCGTCGTCGACGTTGTCGCTCGGGATCGTTGTTTGCGAGACGTCATAGAGAAGGTTGTTGGTCAGCACCTGGATTGGCGCCATCGGCAGGAACGGCAGGAAGATGCTGGCACCGATGACGCTGAACATGTTGCCGAAGCCCGAGCTCGCGCCCATCTTGATGTACTTGGTGATGTTGCCGAAGACCTTCCGTCCCTCGAGGACACCATCACCCAGCACTGCCAGGCTTTTCTCGAGTAAAATGATGTCAGCCGTTTCCTTGGCGATATCGACGGCGCTATCGACTGAAATGCCGACGTCTGCGGCCTTGAGAGCGGGGCCATCGTTGATGCCGTCTCCTAGGAAGCCGACGACATGGCCCCTGCGTTGCAGGGCGTTGATGATGGCAGCCTTCTGGGATGGAGACACCTTGGCAAACACCGTCACGGCCTCGGCCAGGGTTGATAGCTCTTCAGGTGACAACTTCTCGATTTCGTGGCCGAGGACGATCCGCTCCACGGGTAATCCAACGTCGCGGCAAATCTTGCGGGAGACGATGTCGTTGTCGCCCGTGAGGATCTTCACCTGGACGCCACGGTCCTTCAGCGTGGCAATAGCCGGAGCGGCCGTCTCCTTCGGCGGGTCGAGGAATGCGATATAGCCAAGCAAGGTGAGATTGGTCTCATCCGCCACGGAATACGCTACCTGTGCAGGCGGCATCTCCTTGTAGGCGACCGCAATGACACGGAAGCCATCGGCATTGAGTTTGGCCGTCGTCTCCTTGGCCTGCGCAAAGTGGCTCTTATCCAGAGCCCCCTCTCCGCCGTCCAAGGCGTAGCGTGTGCACGTCGCAAAGACCTCCTCGACGGCGCCCTTGCAGATGAGGATATGAGCCTGGTCACCTCGCTCCAGAACGACCGACATGCGGCGCCGTTCGAAATCGAAGGGGATCTCGTCGATCTTGCGGAAGTGCTCATCGGCCTTCAGCTTTTCATGAAGTTCGACATGCTGTAGCACCGCGTGGTCAAGCAGATTCTTGAGGCCCGATTGATGGAAGCTGTTGAGATAGGCATATTCCAGGACCCGGTCGGAGTCCTTGCCGCCGAGATCGAGATGACGCTTCAGAATGATCTGATCCTGCGTCAGCGTGCCGGTTTTATCCGTGCACAAGATGTCCATGGCGCCGAAATTCTGGATCGCATTGAGCCGCTTGACGATGACCCTCTTGCTCGACATCGCCATGGCACCCTTCGCCAGATTGACCGTCACGATCATCGGCAGCATCTCTGGCGTGAGCCCCACGGCCACGGCCACTGCGAACAGCAGGGCCTCGAACCAATTGCCCTTGCTCAGACCATTGAGCAGAAACACCAGCGGGACCATGATGAAGATGAGGCCGAGAATCATCCAGGTGACCCGGGCGATGCCCTTGTCGAAGCTCGTCAGCACGCGCTGCTCGGCGATCGTGTCTGCGACCCGGCCAAAGGCCGTCCGGGCGCCAGTGAGCACCACAACACCGCAGCCAACACCACTCACGACGGCGCTGCCCATGAAGCAGATGTTCGGGAGATCGAACGGCGTTTCCGCGCTGCCGGCATGTGCTTCGGCATACTTCTCGAGTGGCATGGCCTCGCCGGTCAGCGTCGACTGATTGATGAACAGATCCTTGGCCGAGATCAACCGCACGTCGGCGGGGATCATGTCGCCAGCCGACAGTAAAACAATGTCGCCGGGGACGATCTGTCCGATCGGCACCTCGGCGTGGCCCTCCGCAGGTCCGCCATCCCGTCGGCGAACGGTCGCCCTGTTCTGCACCATCCGCCGCAGGGCGTCGGCTGCTTTGGTCGAGCGGTGCTCCTGGAAGAAGCCGAGTGACACGCTGAGCAGCACCATCACGGCAATCACGATCGCCGCACGCTGGTCGCTCAGGAAATAGGACACGACCGCGAGTGTCAGCAAGAGGACATTTAGAGGGTTGATCGAGCGGGTTATGATCTCCCGAAATACCGTATGGCGTGCCTCGTGCGCGATCTCGTTCGGACCGACGTCGCCCAGCCGCGCCTCGGCGTCGGCGGGAGCAATCCCTTTTACCGAGCTGTCCAGTCGTTGCAGCGCTTCTTCGGGAGAGCAGCCTGCAATGTCGGCCAATCCGACGCTGCTCGCAACCGATCCGGTCAAAGGGCGCGGCGACATCCAACCGAGCTGGACCAGAATGGCGTTTGGGAACCGCGTCGGTAGGTTCCAGTCCATGCGATGCATTCCTCGCCCTCGTGCATGCGCTCAACTCGATGGAATAAGGACAAGGCGGAATCCAGGTCCCCACGACGCCGCTCATCCAAACAGCGACGCGAGGTAGTAGGCGGCGGCTGCAGCAAGGCCGCCAACGGCTGCCGTTTGTGCGCTCGACCTAACGACGTTGAGACCGGTCAGACGGCCTTTGACGGCCCCGAACACGATCAGTGCAAGGCCGGTCAAGACAACAGACGCCCTGAAGGCCAGATCCATGCGGGATGTCATGATGTAGGGCGCCAGGGGAATCAATCCGCCGACCAGATAGGACACCGCGATGGTCGCCGCACTGATTGGTGCTCGTGCAGGATCGGGGCGCTCGAGACCAAGCTCGAACCGCATCATGAAGTCGACCCATCGCTGGCGATCGCTCGTAATTGCGGCCACAGCATGCCGCAGCCCCTCGCCATCGAGGCCATAGCCTTTGAAGATCGTCTCGACCTCCTGGACCTCACGATCGCGGAGGCTATCCAGCTCTCCGAATTCGCGCCGCTCCTCAGATTGATAATGCTCCTGATCCGTTCGTGCAGCGAGATAGCCGCCGAGGCCCATGGCGATTGCGCCGGCCACGATTTCAGCAAGACCTGCCGTGACAATGATCTTGGTCGAGGTCACGGCCGCTGAAAGGCCGGCTGCAAGCGCAAACGGCACAGTCAGACCGTCCGCCATTCCAATCACGACATCGCGAACCGATGCCGAGCCAGTAAAATGCTTCTCGACATGCGGTACCGTTGGCATGATTGGTGGCCCCCGCGATCAACGCTTCAATTGCTCAAGAACCTTGGCCCAAGTTTCCGGATGGACAGCCGCGCGTGGGAGAATCTGCCCCATGGCGACTTTGGTCGTTGCGCTCGCCTGATGTATTCCCTGATCAAGATGCTCCAAGTCCAGGTACTCGGATCCGACGGTCAATCCCGCCGCGGTCTCAGCGGTACTGACCTTGGCGATTTCGTCGTCGGACAACAGCTTCAAGATTGCCTCGCGTGTGACATGCTCGGTGCGATCTGATTGAGACATGAGGACTCTCCTTGTTTCATTCTCCAAAGTTGCGTGAGTGCATCTTCGCCAAACTGTGTTAGCTCCGATCACCACACGACAAGCCGGAGTCGGACCGCGCGACAGTCGTGATTGAAATTCAATCGGCGTCGCATAGCCGCGCGTCGTCATCCGTGCCGTTACATCAAAGTCTGCCCGTGAGAACGAGAATGAGAAGGACAACGAGCAGCAGGCCGACGACGCTGATGCCACCGTGCCCGAAGCCGTATCCATAGCCGCCGAAACGGCCGCTGAAACCTCCGAGCAGCGCGATGATCAGAATGATAACGAGAATGGTGCCGAGTGACATGGCATGTGCTCCGCGTTCAGGCCAGAATTTCGCTAAGATACTACGTCCCTGCGATGCCGGCGATGTGCGCGGCGCGCCAGCTCGGGTCAATGATGAATCGCCAGTCGGACCGACTGGCGCTCCGGTCTTGGTCACCGCATCAAACGACCGCTATTTATGAAATTACGATGTCTCAATGACCAGAGACCGTGACCTACGTCAACGTGCCGTGTCATCAACGTAGGATGCCCAGCAAATGCAGAACGATGATGACGCCGATAGGCACTCCGGCGAGCCAGAGAATGAGATCGCGACCCATGATAGTTCTCCTTTGATAAGCAAGTTTCAAGCCTTCACGTCAGACCTACGGAAAAGGACGAACTTGGCGGGTATGTTGTGATCGCGATGATGGCCACCGCGCTGAGCGGCATACCAAGTCGCGGCCAAGCCGAACAACAAGGCCGTGGTCGTCACAAGGCCCACCAATACGACCGTCCGCCGCGCTTGATCGACGGCTCGATTGGCGTCGGCATAAGCGATGTCAACGCGCTTTTCTGCGTCCGCCGGGGCCACGCCAGCCCGATGAGCGACCACCTGCGCCAGATAAGCGCGATCACCTGCGCTGAGTTGCCCTGCAGTGATCGAAGTCACCAAGGTGCGCGTTACTTCATCCCGCAAATCAGCGCTGGCGGGCTGCCATGGTGCTGCCGGTGCGCCCTGCGCGCTTCGCAGCAATGCATCGACCGTCGACGCTAAAACGGAACCCCGATCAGATGCGTAAATGGATGCCCTTCCAACTTGCGGGCCGACTATTGTCGTCGCGGAACCCGCGATTGCCGCCAGCGTTCCGGCAATCACGATGCCGAGAGACCAGACCAAAAAGCCATGCACGCCATCTCTGAATTCGACCTCGTCGGGATTGCCCTCGCCCCAAGTCTTGCGGAGCCGCCCGGCGATATAGCCTCCGACGAGGAACGAGCCAATCGTGACCACAAGCGCCCAGGCGGTCGCTACAGTGGCGGCTGATTTTCCGTAGGACTGGGACGGGTACGGCGAGACCAGCGATAGGCCGATTGCCGCGCCGGCGGTCAGCAACACGAAGGACAAGGCCGCCGCCGCGACTGCGCCGGCAGCGATCGGAGCCCATTCCACATAGCTTGATCCGACTCGCGTCGCTGCTGGTGAACCATTGGCCATGGCAGTACTCCTTCTATGCATTCAACGGAGGCCGAGAGCCCCCAAGAGGAACATGACGACGACGATCAGCCCGATGAGGTAGATAAGCTCGTGCATCTGGATACTCCGATTTTATCGATTCAACGGGCCATGGTCAGCATGGCCGGGTTTGCGCGGGCGCGCCTGAGCATCGCTTTCGGCATCGCCACGCCGCATCAAACCCAGGCCAAAACGGCCCATCCGATGCGCCAGCTAACGGATCTTGATGCTGCTGAGTGAGCCCAATACCCCAAACCCTTGTAACAGCCATAGCACCACGGTAATCACGACCACGGCATTGAGGATCGACTTGATCTTACCATCCATCGGCAAGTAGGTGTTGACCAGCCAGAGCAGAACCCCGACGACAATGAGGACGATAACGACTTGTACAAGGTCCATTTCCCACTCCCTGATGGCAGATCAAAATCGATTTTGGCGCGCTTCGTTACGTTCATTGTTTCTCAATTTTGACGGATGGCAATTGGATGGACACGGTACTCCTCTGGTTCTGATAGTAAAAGTAGCCAAGCACCCCGACGGCAACAATGAGCGCGCCGATCAGTAGTGATTTCAGATTCGACATAGGAATCTCCTCGTTCTGGGAACGTTACCGACGCGCACAACCCTTGTGCCGGATGTCCGGAGTGTGAACTGCAGTATCTGATGATCGCTGAGTGTTCACTTGGACTTGGGTTCGTCCTTCCGCATTTCTTCGATTTTCTTGCCGGCCTGATCCTTAAGACCGCCAGCTTTTTCCAGCGCCTTGTGACCGAGATCCCCTGCCTTTTCCTTGATCTTCGTATAAGTAGATTTTTCAGTCGGATTGAAAATCGGAGCCAGCTGCAACGCTTCTTTGGTCAATGGCACGACAACCACGCGTTTGCCGTCCGTCCCGGTCGAAACACTGAGCGTACTGAACGGCACGCCAACTGATTGAATTCACACATTCAGGCCCTTGGACCAATCATCGACGTCCTTCTTCACTTGGTCCTTGGCGTAGCCATAACGCTCCTGGATCTTGCCTTCGAGCTGCTCTCGCTTGCCAGCAATCTGGTCGAAATCGTCATCCGTGAGCTTGCCCCACTTCTCTTTGACCTTGCCTTTGATCTGCTTCCATTCGCCTTCGATACGATCCCCGTTCATGACTGTTCTCCTTGTTCGCTGTTGGGCAACTGCCGCTCCTTTGGAGCGACACCACAGCTCGGCAGCTCAATCTCTGCTGCGCTCATGCGCTGCACCTCTAAGACCCGTTCGCGTGCACTGCTCGTGTGTGAGCGTCGCTGCAAATTATGGAAAGTTTGGACTACAATCCCGAACAGGGTATTGATCAGCGTCAACCGCGGTGCATCCATTCCACGGCTGGTGGAATGGAGATGCCGCACTGGTTGGCGTCGATCTTGCCGCCGGATCCGTGCCGCTCCGAGACGAATTGCCGGTCTCTGCTGATCGGAATGATCGGGTGTCCGATGGTTCGTCATTGCCTCACTCGGAGAACCACCTCGTCGACCGCATCTGCTGGTTGAGGGCCGCGGCCCTCGGAGCCAACGACGGTATCATCACGAATGCAAGCCTGATCGTTGGCGTTGCCGCGGCATCCGCGAATCCGAACGATGTCTTGATCGCGGGCGTCGCGGGATTGGTGTCCGGCGCCAAGTTGCAGGTTACTCAGCAACTGATAGCAAAGGATGCTTGGGCGCCCTCGCGCGGGAGTAGCTTGGGATCACGCCACTGAACGCCGCACGTCCGGTGCAAGCCGCAATCACATCGGGCGCAGCATTTTCGGTGGGTGCGGCCGTGCCCTTGCTGATGGCGGTCCTTTCTCCGACGCGTGCGATCATCCTGATCGCGTCATTTGCATCCTTGGGATTTCTTGCTTTGCTGAGTGCAATCGCCGCAAGAGCGGGCGGCGCAATCGTGCCTCGCGCTACTGCCCCTCTGACATTCTGGGGTGCGTTGGCGATGGCCCTTACCGCCGGCATTTGGAAATTGTTTGGCACGGTCGTTGGGCAAGGATGACATCCAACGAGAACATGGAGCTGTCGGCGGCGCTTCACTGGTCCGATGCTGCGGGAACAGTAAATTCCTAGTACCCCTGCGGCGGCTACGTCAGCACCAGCTGCTCGAAGAACATCGCAGTCATCGAGCCCGAGTTCGCGCTTGCTTCCAAGTTCCGGGCGCTATGCCCGCAGCTGGAAAATGCAGACGTTGTTGGCACCGCATCCGCTCACTGCCGGCCCAAACTCTTCTGATGTTAGCGGACGATTGGACTCACGCTCATCGGGGTCAAGCGAAATCGGTCGGCGCAGACCGCCATGCGAACGCCTCGGTTGCCGGGGCAACGTTCGCCGACATTTGAGTTGCAAGGGCAAATTAAATTTGGCCGCTGGCCGAGGGGCTTGGCTGGCCAGCCCTTGCCGCCATCACCACTCGAAGTGACCGCCTGCGGTCAACCTCGGGGCAGCAGGACCACGCCGCAGGCGCACCGGCTGCACTGGCTCGCCGTTGTCGTTGGCAGGCTCGGGCAACGCGGCAGCGGTTTCCTTGACCGGCGCAATGGCCCCAACTTTGGGCGCCGTCGCCATGATGCCGCCGCCGATGGCACCGACCTCGATCAGCACGACGATCAGGGCCGATATCGCGAGCCGGATCGTGTCCTCCGGTAGCCCCGTCACGCTGGCGATGGCGTGGGCTTGCGGGTCGGCATTCGCAGGCCTTGCGCCAATGTCAGCCCGCTTTGCTTTGGCGGCAACCAACAGCGGTTCCAGCTCGGCTTTCCGCGCGGCGTGTCAACTGGGCAATTTGTTGGCCTCGCGGTTGATCGTCCTTTACCATCCCATCCATGAACCAACGCGCAATCATCTTCGCCCTGCTTTCCGCCGCTTTGTTTGGCGTCTCGACGCCCGCCGCCAAGGCTTTGCTGGGCTCGATAGAGCCCGCCGTGCTCGCGGGCCTTCTCTATTGCGGCGCTGGCATCGGCGTCGCTGTGTTGCGCCGCGTGGTCAAGCCTTTTCTTGCTCCGGAAGCGGGCCTCGAAACGCCGCTCAGCAGGGCGGATTTGCCCTGGCTCGTGGGTGCGATTTTTACGGGAGGTATTGTTGGCCCGGTGCTGCTCATGGTCGGCCTTGCGCGTACGGGTGCAGGGGCTGCCTCACTTCTGTTGACCCTCGAGGGCGTGGCCACGGCGATGTTGGCGTGGTTCGTGTTCAAAGAACATTTTGACCGACGGATCGCACTCGGGATGGGCTGTCTCGTGGCGGGTGCGGTCGTGCTGTCTTGGACCGGACAACCGACTCTTACAGGACTGATCGGGCCGCTCGCGATCGTGGGTGCGTGCATCGCCTGGGGGCTCGACAATAACTTGACCCGCAATGTGTCGCTCGCCGACCCGCTCCAGATTGTCGAATTGAAGGGGCTCGTTGCCGGGCCCGTAACATTGGCTCTGGGAATGTTGGCCGGCGGCAGCTTGCCGGCGTTTTCGCCACTCTTGCTTGCTGGCATTGTTGGGTTTCTCGGTTACGGCGTCAGCCTCGCGCTCTTTGTACGCGCCCTGCGTGAACTGGGAACCGCGCGGACCGGCGCCTACTTCTCGACGGCACCGTTTCTCGGGACCGTTGCAGCAATCGTGTTTCTGCGTGAGCCCGTCACGGGGCAGCTGGTGGCTGCCGGCCTCTTGATGGGGCTCGGTGTCTGGTTGCATCTGACCGAGGGTCATGAGCATGAACACCAGCACGAGGTCATGGAACATGCCCACGCGCATACGCATGACGCGCACCACCAGCACATCCACAGTCCAGAGGATCCGCCGGGAGAGCCGCACGCCCACAGCCACCAGCACGAGCCGATGCGACACAAGCATCCGCACTATCCAGATATGCACCACACGCATCGGCATTGAGAGATGCACGTCCCGTCGCCTGGGCATTCATTTGGCTTGCGGCGTATCCCTGAGGCTCACGATGTAGGCGATAACGTCTGCTCGGTCCCGTTCCTCGATGATCAAATCAGGCATCGACCGGTGCGGCGTTTGGAGAAAGACGTTGATCGCAATTCCGGTCATTCCTGGCGCGTTGGCGACCACTTTGAAGGTGACGGTATTCGGCCTTGGTGAGGAAAGTTCCGTCGACCGCACGCCGTGGCATGAGGCACACGTCTTCAGTGCGAATTCCATGCCTCGACCTGGATCACCGGCCGGCTGCGCCCGGACTGACGTCGAGAATGTGGAACTCAGGCACGCGGCCAAGAGTAGTTTCGCCAACATCATAGTCTCCAACTCACACCGTCCACGAATTCAGGCGCACAACTTGTGAAGTGGCCGCTACCGGCAGATCAGCACCGGCACCGTACTGTGCGTCACCACATTGTTGGCCTGGCTGCCGAGCAGCAGGCGAGTTAGTCCGCGACGCCCGTGCGATGCCATCACAATGAGATCGCAGCCTCGTGATTTCGCTGTTTCGATAATGCCTTCGGCCGCGAATTGATCTTTCACATGCACTGTTTGGCAGGTGACACCGGCCTTGTTGGCGCGTTTGGAGACCACGCCCAGAATGGTCGCGGCGGCGTCGGCACAGCCCTTTTCGTAGTCATCGATCGGAAATGCCACGCCCATCTCGCCTGAGGCGATGCTGGTCCATGGCTCGGTCGCCGTTATCGCGGTCACTTTCGCGTTCAGCGCTTTGGCGAGCGCGAGGCCCTGATCGACCGCTTTCAGCGCAAGATCAGAGCCATCGGTCGTAATCAGTATATGTTTGTACACGACGTCGCTCCTCGTCTCACGTTGGCGCGACGGCACCAACATATTTCTATCGTCGACGATCGTATCGGCATTGTCGGAACGATCATGTTGGACACTCGACACTAGGGTCAGCCCACTTTCGAGCAAGGTTCGGAATGTACCTACGCGCCTTGTGATGGACGACAAGCGTCACAGGCTTCGGCATTTGAGAGGCGAAGCTCCCGTTGCTTGCGTGCGTCATAGGTCATCGGCCCAGGGCGCCCGCCCGATCGCGACCCACGACGCCAGTGTCGGAACAAAGATCCATTGCAGCAGTGGCGCCAGGCCCGTCCCGATCACCGGCAGGACCGGCATCAGGTCGGAGTAGGCCCAGTTTCCGCGCACGTTGATGTTCAGCCATTCGCTGTAGATCGTGTAGGCAACCCCGACTACGAGACTTGCCCCATAGACGCGCGCGACGCTCGCACGCGGCCACGTGGCACGCGCAAAAACGGCCAGCCCAAGGAGGAGCGAAAGCCCTGCGATCATCGCGTCGCCGAGTGTGCAGTGGAGGACGGCGAACGCCTGCTGTCGGAGCGTGCCTGTCGACCACAGCGTAAAGAGCGGCAACTGCAGGATCTCCCAAAGGAGGTGGGCCGTAAGCGACACACCGAGATAACGGCGCAAAGCCTGGAGCCAATCAGCCGAGCGGTCGTGCGCCGTGCTCATGATGCTACAGCTTCACTCGGCTGAGCCGCAGGGCATTGCCGATGACGCTCACCGACGAGAGCGCCATCGCTGCCGCGGCGATGATCGGCGACAGCAGGACGCCAAAAAACGGATACAGTACGCCGGCTGCAATCGGCACCCCGGCCGCATTGTAGACGAAGGCAAAGAACAGGTTCTGGCGGATGTTCGACATGGTCGCAGCCGATAGATTCCGTGCCTGCACGATGCCATTGAGGTCACCTTTGACGAGCTTGATGCCGGCGCTTTCCATGGCGACATCGGTGCCGGCGCCCATGGCGATCCCGACATCGGCGGCGGCCAATGCCGGCGCGTCGTTGACGCCATCGCCGGCCATTGCGACGAAGCGGCCCTCGGCCCGCAAGCGCTCGACGAGCTTGCTCTTCTGATCGGGCAGCACGTCAGCCTCGACCTCGGTGATCCCCACCTTTTCAGCAACCGCGTTGGCGGTCGTGGCATTGTCGCCGGTCAGCATCACGACCCTGAGACCAGCCGCTTTGAGAGCCGCAATCGCGCCCAGGCTCGACGGCTTGATCGGATCGGCAACGGCGATGACACCCGCCAACTGTCCATCGATGGCGACGTAAATGGCCGTGCCGCCGTCGCGCCGCACCGTTTCGGCCTCGGCGTCGAGGAGCGCTGTGGTCATGCCGGCCTCGGTCATGATGCGCCGGTTGCCGATCACTACACGCTTGCCATCGGCGATGCCGGTCACGCCTTTGCCGATCGGCGCATCGAAATCGGTGACAGCCACAAGTTCGAGTTTGCGGTCGCCCGCTGCCCGCACGATGGCCGCGCCGAGTGGATGCTGGCTGCCCCGCTCGACACTCGCCGCGAGTCGCAGGAAGTCATTGGCGTCAGTGCCGGCCACGGTCTTCACAGCGACGACCGACGGCCGGCCCTCGGTCAGCGTCCCGGTCTTGTCGACGACGATGGTGTCGACCTTCTCCAAGCGCTCGAGAGCCTCCGCGCTCTTGATGAGAACGCCGGTCTCGGCCCCGCGGCCGACGCCGACCATGATCGACATCGGCGTCGCCAGCCCCAACGCGCAGGGGCACGGGATGATCAGAACCGAGACGGCCGCGATCAGGCCGAACGTCAGGCGTGGCTCGGGCCCCAAAATCGCCCAGGCCGTGAAGGCCGCGGCCGCCACCGCGATGACGAGCGGCACGAACCATCCCGCGACCTGATCGGCGAGGCGCTGAATGGGCGCACGGCTCCGTTGCGCCTGCGCGACCATCTGTACGATTTTTGCGAGTAGCGTCTCGGCCCCAACCTTTTCGGCGCGCATGACGAAACTGCCTGTCTGGTTGATGGTGCCACCAATAACGTGTCCACCGACCTCTTTTGTCACCGGCATGGACTCGCCCGTGACCATGGACTCATCGAGCGAGCTGCGCCGTTCGAGCATGGCGCCGTCGACTGGCACGCTTTCGCCCGGACGAACCCGCAGGCGATCGCCGGCAATAATGGCATCGAGCGGCACGTCCTCGTCGCCGCCGTCGGCTTTGACGCGCGTTGCCCGTTTCGGCGTGAGATTCAACAACGCTTTGATGGCGCCGCTGGTTTGCTCGCGGGCCTTCAACTCAAGCACTTGCCCAAGCAGCACGAGCACGGTGATGACGGCGGCCGCCTCGAAATAGACCGGAACCGCGCCACCCGCGCCGCGGAGGGGAGCTGGAAAAAGTGCTGGAAACAGCGTTCCAACGATGCTGGTGATCCAGGCGACGCCGGTGTCCATGGCAATCAGCGTGAACATATTCAGATTGCGGGATTTGAGCGAGGCCCAACCCTGCTCGAAGAACGGCCACCCCGCCCAGAGCACGACAGGCGTCGCCAGCACGAGCTGAAGCCAGTTCGAGGTCTTCTGTCCGAGCCAGTGATGCAAGCCCGTCAGGTGCCCGCCCATCTCGAGTGTAAACACGGGAAGCGTCAAGGCGAGCCCGATCCAGAACCGCCGCGTCATATCAGCGAGTTCGGGGTTGGGGCCGGTCTCGGCAGATACGGCCACCGGCTCCAGCGCCATGCCGCAGATGGAACAGGAGCCGGGCCCGACCTGTCGGATTTGCGGGTGCATGGGACAGGTGTAGATCGCGCCCTCCGGCACCGCGACCGGCGCCGCCGAAACCGAGCCAGGGTCCAGATATGTCAGGGGCGCAGCGATGAACTTGCCCCGGCAACCGCCTGAGCAGAAGTAATAGGCCTCGCCGTCGTGCTCCGCTGTGTGCTTGGCGTTAAGCGGGTCCACGAACATACCGCAAACGGGTCTTTAGCTCTATGTGTTGAATGTGCATGGGCGCCAGAGGCGGCCCCATGCTGCTGGCTGTGCTGAGGGAGATCGTGCCGGTCCTGGCCCACTTGATTTGCCGTGTCGGTCATTCCGTAGGGCCCTTCATTGATGCCGAAGCGCGTTCATCCAGACGGCGCTTCACGGCCGCCACTTTTCTCGTCTCCCAATTCGCAATGGCGCGTGGCGATTGGCCAAAGACGACGACGGCATGCGCGAGCAAGCCAGCGCCCCAGCCGAGGAAGGGCCACTGCACCCACCAACCCGAACCTGTGGTCACGTTAACAGCGGGCAGAATGCCCATCACCAATGCAAAGCCAGCAAAATGGATATAGAAGCCGTTGATGGCTGCCACCTGTCGTCGTGCGAGCTTGAAATCGGCGTTGTCGTTCAATTGCGTCACTTCATCGGCCATCGACAGCGGCACGGTGCGAATAGCAGTCGGCAGAGGTCTACGCGGCCAATTCGGCATAGAATTTAAACTGTGGCTGAATTCCGCATTCAATTTCCATCGTCACTCAACCATGCGCGGGTCGTCGGCATGCTTCGGGTAGGCCGCGACGGCACCCTGATCGGCAGGGAGGCCCGCGAGTTGGCTCGCAAAGCCGTGATTGACGTCGCGGTGATGGGCTTCGTCGGCGCGGACGACGAGGACGACGTCGCGCAAGGTCGCATCGTCGGCGAGCTTCCAGTAGTGCTTCGCTATGGCGGGGGCCGGCAGATTGGGCGAACGGCCTTCGTCGATTTCCTGGAGGTACATCGTGTAACTGATCACCGCCTCTTCCTCGAAATAACCGACGACGCGGTGCGCGGTGCGCGCGGAGACAAGATACAGCAGGAAAAAGCCGACAAAGAACACCCACTGCACCGAGAGAATGACCATCCGCTCGAAAAATGAGGGCTTGGCGATTTCGATGAACGTCATCAGATGCATTCGCTCATTTTCGGCTTCCTCCAGAAGCGTCCTGATCCATCCTTCATCGTCGATCATTCGCCGCAGGCATCTGAAATGCGTCAGCATGGCGCCGACCATGCCGGGAACGGCCGCCACCGTTTCGAGCACGATGGCACGGTGGCCATAACGCTTGGCGAAGAACGTGTCGGCGCAGAAGCGCAGCAGCTTGGTAAATCCGAGCGCAAAGCGATCGGAGAAGCCACGCGGCGCGTGATGAACCGGCGGATCGGCGTCCGGCTCACGCCTGATCCCTGCACCTTTGACGGCTAGAATCGAATTGACCATGGCATCGGGCCTTTCAGGGAGCTGCGGCGGGCATCGTGGCCCGGAAATGATCGGCGCGCTCGATGAGATCGAGCATATAGCCTGCGAACGCGACGTGCCTGTGGATGCTGCGAGGAGCCTGGTCTCGGCGAGATCAAAGCCGCCATTCCGATCGGCCCGCCCACAACACGCTGCATCGCATCCGGCCGCAGCGTTAGCATCGGAAATTACTCACCTCTCCTGCGCCCATCGAAGAAGCCCTCGCGGTACAAGCCGCGCATGAAAAATACAGGCTCGAAATCGCTGCCGACACTGCCGCGGCTGGCCATTTGAGCTAAGGCCGCGCTCGAATGAGTAGTTCCCGAGGCTGCCGCACTGCCGGTCCGCAAGCTAGGAGAGTTGTCGACTGAACCGACAATCGTCGCCCGGAGAAACGCGCATGGACCTGCAACAGGTAATCATCGGCCTTATCGTCGTCGGGGTGCTTTTGTACCTCGTGAACAACTACATCCCGATGGACGGCAAGATCAAGCAGATCCTGAATGGCGTTGTCATCATTGCCGTGGTCATTTGGTTGCTGCAAGCCTTCGGCATCCTCGGATCGCTGCGCGGCATAACGGTGCGATAGCCGCGCGATCCGCAACCCTGCGAGGCGGCTCAATGCAAAACTCGCGTCTTCGAATGCGAGCCATCGGCGGGATCGCGGAGCGGTTGGATGGCGTGATAATGTGCGGCAGCTGCAATGGTCTGATCGGCGATCGTGTCGCTGGGCTGTTGGGCGCAAGGCTACCCGCGTCAGCGCAGCCATCATAAGTGACCTTGCATGCGTCGGCGGAAATACGGCCCCAGTTGGAGGCATCAACATCACGGACCATAGCCGTGGCTGCGCTGGTGGAATTATCGCCGGCTCCACCAGTTCGATACGCGCTCACTCAAAGACCGTGGTCGGAAGAAACCGATCAGACCCATCAGAACGACAGCACCGATGAGCGCTACCACGCCTTTGTCGACCCAAGGATCGCCGAGATGCACCGGGATCTTGAAATAGCCAAGCAGATAGCTCCCAAGCAGAGCACCAAGAAGCCCGATGACGATGTCACCAACGAGGCCATATCCACTGCCCCGCATGATAAGTCCGGCAAGCCAACCAGCGATACCGCCAATGATCAGCGTAACAAGCAATGATGTCCGGCCATCCATATTGTCCTCACTATCATTTCAACGGGCGTTGCGTGGTTAGGGCTTACTTTGTCGACCAGTTTCGGCATCGACCCCAACCGGAGCAAGTGGCGTGCTCCGAAAATGTCTGGCTCGATTGACGAACTCGTTCATGCGAGCGGCAGCATGGATCGTGATGGGATGACGCGTGAACCCGGGCCTTGGTGAAATATGGGTGGCCATTTCGCGCGCGAGGCAGAGTTGCCGTTCGGACGCTTCACCAAGCAGCGCGATCACAATGTTCTCCAAAGCAATCACGCGAATGCGCAATTGCCCAAGCTCAGCGTCGTTGGGTCGAAGAGCGTCGGTTTCGCCAGTGTCGAATATTGGGCTGTGCTGCGGGCCATCCCGGCCGGCGCCGACGTCGTTCTCCCATCTCGCCAATGCCAACACGCGTTGGCTGGTTGGGTCACGATTTCTCGGATCTTGGTCGGGCATGGTGCATTGTCCTTGGCCGTCGTCGTAAACTTGGCTGTATCGACGTCGGCCCGAGGTATGACCGTACTGACCCGCTTCGTTGCCTGCAGACCGGTGGCGGCGGTTATTTCTGCTTTTCGGGTCGACTTACCCCTGGGAAGCTAGATTGCATCAGGCCACGATGATAGAATCGGAAACTACTCATGAACGGCCCGCGTGCAGCAGTGGCCCGTCCAAATACATGCTCAAGACATCGGTGAAGATTGCCCGGTCTTAACCCTTTCTTGCGATGAGATCGGCAATTCTCGCCTGCACGTCTTGAGGCTGTGCTGCGACCGCTGAAGCGAGTGCGGCGAGCGTGCGCCTGGTGGCATACAGTTGATCCATCAGGGAGAGAACGACCGGCATGCTGTCCTCTTCGATGCAGAGATCATAATGTAGCTCGCAGATGAGATACACGCGGGCCACGTCGGACGGATCGAACCGAACGTCTTGACTCTCGCGTATCGGAATGATCCAGCCCAGGTCGATCCAATGCTGAAGCACCGCAGCATCAAGAACCTCGATCGCGTCAACAAGATCGCGCGCGGTGATCATGACGCCGCTCCCTGTACTTTGCGGGGATCGTGGGGATGCTTGGCTTCCCAGTCGACGACCGCCTGGACGAACGCGTCGTCGGGTTTGTCTGGAAGCATCACCAGCAGTTCCACTACGTGATCGCCGTGCGCCCCCTTGGCCGGCGCACCTTTGCCCCGCAATCGAAGTTTCGTGCCCGTGTTGGAACCCTTGGGCACCGTCAGGTTGAGCCTGCCCGAAACCGTCGCGACTGCCACCTTGGCGCCGGCCATTGCTTCACCAGGTGTGACAGGCAGCGTCGAATGGATATTATCGCCCTCGCGTCGGAACACCGGGTGCGGCTTGACTTGGATCTCGACCAGAACGTCGCCAGGCTCGCCGCCACCTCGGCCTGGATGCCCCTGGCCCCGCAAGCGCAGGATCTGGCCCTCCTTCACTCCCGCGGGGATGGTGATGTCAAGCATTCGCCCATCGGACATGACGACCCGCGTCTTGGCACCGTTGACGGCGTCGAGGAACTCAACAGAGAACGCCGACGTTACGTCTGCGCCGCGCGCATCGGTCCGGGCGTGCTGCCGGAAGAGCGCGGCAATGAGGTCGTCCTCGTCACCGCCAGCACCGCTCCATTGCGGCTCATACTTGAAGCCTGATTGCGCCTCGGCATGTTGCCGATAGGACGGGCGCTCGGATCGTTGCTGCAGCTCTGCGCTGCTGCCATCGATTTTGCCGGCATCGAAGAG
The DNA here is from genome assembly GCA_031367505.1 of Hyphomicrobiaceae bacterium. Taxonomy (GTDB): domain Bacteria; phylum Pseudomonadota; class Alphaproteobacteria; order Rhizobiales; family Hyphomicrobiaceae; genus JAKFWF01. Next base: position 20,857 of record JANLPY010000655.1, read on the forward strand.
GGCGCGTTGCGTTTCGTCACCGACGATCGCATAGGCCGAGGCAATGTCCTTGAAGCGCGCCTCTGCTGCCTTGTCGCCCGGATGCAGGTCGGGATGGTTTTTCTTGGCGAGCGATCGATAGGCCTTGCGGATCTCGTCTGCCGTCGCCGTGCGGCCGACACCCAGCAATTGATACGGGTCGGCCATGTCGCTGTGCCTCCATCTGTGCCGACAAGATTGAGTGACCGACGCCTAGTCCAGAAATCTGCCGCTCGATGACTTTACTGCACGGCAGGCTGAATGCATTTGCCACCTATCATGGCCCGTCTGCGCGATTCCATTTTTCCGGTTCCGATGTAGAAAAGCCGACGGGGAGGGCACCGCCGGCTCTTCGCGCACTAAATCACACGCGCCCTATTTGACGCTGCCAAGCCAATCGTCGACGGCCTTGCGGCTGTCGTCCTTGTTGTGGCCGTAGCGCTCTTGCAACTTGCCTTCGAGCTGATCGCGCTGGCCGTTGATTTTCGTGAGGTCATCGTCCGTGAGCTTGCCCCACTGTTCCTTGGCCTTGCCGGTGAATTGCTTCCAGTCGCCCTTGATGACGTCCCAGTTCATTTTGTCTCTCCGTCGTGAATGGTTGAACTTTACTTTGCGCCGGTCTTGGCTGCGCTCTTGCCGTGCGCCATTTTGGCGCTTTCCTGCGCTTTGTTGGACGCCGCGTTGGCCTTCTCCGACTGGCCATGGGCCATCTTGTGGTCGTCCTTGCCGTGCTGCTCGGCTGCGGCGCGGTGCGACTTAGCGGCTTCGTCGTGATGCTCGGCTGCCTTCGTGTGGCTATCGCGGGGCATGTCAAAACTCCTTCGGGTTGAGGTATACTCGGGTGCGTCAGATGGTTGTGCGGCGCATCCGTTCGATCTCGGCTTGGTCAGGTTGATAGGCCGGCGCCATGGGGTCGAACTGCTTCCAGCCATCCTTGCCGTATTCATTGCGGCGCGAGACAGGGTCGATCGGGTTGCTGGCATTCAAGATCCCTTCGACCTTGCCGTTGGGCAGATCGTGACGGACGGTCACGAGCGTGCCGCCACGGCGCACCGCCTCGGAGTAGACATGGGCGTGATCCTCCGATGTCCCGGCGCCAACCAGGGCTCCGATGACGCCGCCGGTGGCGGAGCCGGCAACCGTGCCGAGCGCCGTCGTCGCCAGCCATCCGGCGGCCACAACAGGGCCAAGGCCGGGGATCGCCATGAGGCCGAGGCCTGCGAGCAATCCGGCGCCACCACCAACGACCGCGCCGATGCCGGCACCGGTGGTTTTCGGGTGACCTTCCTGAGCGTCGACGAATTTTTCGCTCACGTACTTGTTGGCAACCAGACTGATGTCACTGGACGGAACGCCGGCGGCTTCGAGGGCTTTGACGGCCCGCTCGGCCTGGGGATAGCTGTCATAAACGTGGCTGAGGGTTTGCATGCTGCAACCTTTCCTGAATGCTGAATTCAATTGGCGACGACGTTGCCTTTGAAATCAACGGCAACGCTGACGTTCTTGTTGCCGTCAGACGCGGTGCCGCGCCAAACGCCCTTGTCGTCCTTCTTGAGGACCGACACGCTCGTCAAGCCGGCGGCCATGGCGCGATCGCTCGCCTGGGTCTCGGTGAAGCTGTTTGAGCCTGGAAGGGGTGCGCCAGCCTCGACCTGGACGACATTGAAGACACCTGCCTTGCAATGCTCAAGAAATGCGGCCCGAGACAGCTTACCATCGACGACGGGCTTTTCGGCGACGCGGAGCGAGGCCAGATAGCGCGTGCCTTCTGGCGCAACAAGGACACCGTCGCCGTTCGTATCAGCCTTGGTAAAGGCTGCCGAGCACTCGACGTCGGTCATGGCCGAGGCGAGCGAGGGGATCGCAAGTGCCGCAACGACTCCGGCTAACAGTGCGAGCTTCTTCATGTCGGATACTCCAAATGATGGGAAGACGTCGGCTAGTGACCGACACATAGGCGCGACCACAGGAGCCCGACAGACTCGGAATCTGCTTATGCTCCGCCCGAAGGCGCGCAGACGTCGACGCATGTTCGGATGCGCAACGGGTTGCTCATTTGAGTAGAATCCGAAGCTACGCGAATGCGTCGAGTACGTTAGAACTGGCGGCGTAGCGCATTCCACTGCTGCGACGGCATCGTGCGATCAGTGCTATCCCCGGAGAGTTCGCGTGAAAAACCAATCCCTGGCAGGATTTTCAATCCTTATTGTAGAGGATGAACCGATTGTTCTTTGCGACATAGAATCGGCCTTTGTCGACGCTGGAGCCTCGATATCGACGGCTGTCAGCCTCGAGGATGCTCTCCAGAAGGTCGAGCAACCTGATTTGGCAGCAGCGGTTCTCGATTTTGGAAGTGACGGCCATGAATTGTGCTTGCGGTTGAGGGAGCGCGGCATCCCCTTCATTCTGCACAGCGGATACGGACGCGCGGGAGAGGGGTGCCAGGGTGGAATCGTTATTCCAAAACCTGCGGACCCTCAGGCTCTCGTTGAAGGTATCGTCCGCATCTTGCGGTGACTGCAACCTTCCCGCAAAATCTGAAAACGCCAAATCAGATGGCTGCGAGTGCGGTGCGCACCAGGGCCGGCATCGATTTCGAGCCGGTTTTGCGCATGATCGCGGCGCGATGGTTATCCACCGTGCGCTGGCTGATGCCGAGATCGGCAGCGATAATCTTGCTGGGCTGGCCGGCGAGCACGAGATCGAGAATCTGTCGCTGGCGCGGGGTCAGACCGGCCAAGCACGTCACGGCCACCTCGCGCGATTCCGACGTGGTCGCGTTATCGTGCGGCTGCGCGAGCGCGCGCTCGATGCACGCCAGCAGCTCTTCGCGGCCGATCGGTTTCTCGATGAAATCGCAGGCGCCGGCCTTCATGGCTTGAACAGCCATCGGCACATCGCCGTCGCCCGTGATCATGATGGCTGGGATCAAATGCCCTGCTGATCGCAGCTGGTGCAGCAATTCGAGCCCCTGCATTCCCGGCAGATGGGCGTCGATCAAGACGCAGGCATCGCCGCCGGGGCGATAGGCGGCGAGAAATGCCTCGCAGCTCGCGAAATCCTCGACGGTGCGGCCGTCGTCTTCCAGCACGCTGCGGACGGCCGCGCGCAACTGGTCGTCGTCGTCGACGACAAAGATCACTGGCGCCAGATGTTGTGGGGCAGGTTCGGGCGGGCCTGCGGCAAGAACGGGAGCCACGGCTCGCGGAGCCGACAGCAGCCGCTGAATGGTCTCGGTCAACTCATTCAGCTTTACAGGCTTGTTGAGCTGCACGCAGCGCTGGCGGGCGATGTCGTGAAGCGCTTCCGTCGAGATATCGCCGGTTAGGATGATGACCGGAATGTCGTGGTGCAGGTACTCCCGCAATTTGGCAGCCAGCAAGGCCCCATTCATATCGTTGGGAAGATTATAGTCGGCCAGGATCAGGTCGGGCCGGATCGCGTGTTGCGCCAGCAGCGCCAGCGCCGCGACGCCGTCCCGCGCCGATTCCGTCTTGTAACCCGCATCCCTGAGAAACAGTTCGAGAAGCTCGCGCACCTCGTGATCGTCGTCCACGACCAGGATCAATCCGGTGCGGGGTTCCCGACCGGCAATCGTAACGCCGCCGCCATTGCCAACGCGGCGCGCGCGCTCATCGTGTCCAGCCGGAGCGGTCCCCGCGAGTTTGACGTCGACTGTAAATACCGAGCCCTTTCCCACTTGCGAACGGACACGGACCGCCGCACCGAGCAGGTCGCCAAGACGCCGCACGATGGAAAGACCAAGGCCCAACCCGCGCGCTCGTTCCCGAGCGGCATTGTCGAGCTGATGGTATTCCTCGAAAATTGCCTTCAACTCCGCTTCCGGGATGCCGATCCCGGTATCCCAGATCTCGATGCTGAGCACACCCCCATTTCGGCGGCAGCCGAGAAGAACCCGGCCATGCTCGGTATATTTCAGCGCGTTCGACAGGATATTGCGGAGCATCTGCTCCAGCAGCCGTGGATCGCCGTGAACGATCGTACTACAAGGAACGATGCTCAATCCGATGCCCTTGGCCTGTGCATGCAGCACAAATTCATCGCGCAACCGGGACAGCAAGGCGCTGACAGAGAAATCCACGAGTTCGGCTTGGACGGTTCCAGCGTCGATCCGGTTGATGTCGAGCAGCGCGTCCAGCATGCTCGTCATCGCACCCAGGGTGGCGTCAAGCCTTGCGACCAGTGATTTGGATTTGTCGCCTTCGACGTTCTTCGCCAACAGACTTTGCAACAAGGCGAACGTCTGGAGCGGCTGACGGAGGTCGTGACTGGCGGCAGCGAGAAAGCGCGACTTGGCGATCGTGGCCCGCTCGGCTTGCGCTTTGGCGGTTTCCAACGCCAACTTCACCCGCTTGCGCTCTGTGATATTGATGAAGGTGATGACGATGCCATCCACGCCGCCTTCATTGGTGCGATAGGGCATGACCCGGCGCATGAACCAGAGGCCGCGCTGCGTCTCGATCTCGCGATCGATCGGCGCGAGTTTGGCGAGCACGGCACGCGCATCAACGGTCAACGCGCGATCCGCGGACAAAGAGTGGAGGTCGGCAAGTGGCCGACCGACATCACTGGGAATGACGTTGAACAGCGCTTTGGTGGCCGGCGTGTAAAAGCGGATATTGAGATTGCGATCCAGGAACAGCGTCGCGATATCGGTGCTGTAGAGCACGTTCTGCAGGTCGTTGG
>JANLPY010000677.1:0-2385 GCA_031367505.1 Hyphomicrobiaceae bacterium
CCGTAGCCGTAGCCTGTCAGCGGCCTTTCCTTGACGATGTCCAGAGCGCCGCCCCATACCGACAGCCGCAGACTGAGGCCGCTATCGGTGACATAAGTGTCCTCTGTCAGCAGGCTGCGGTACTTGTCGGTGTTCACAACATTCAGATTCAGGGCAATCACTGCGGTCAATGCGGCAACAGCCAGCAATGCCATGCCGCGCCGCCAGCCGCCGACCAACAACAACATGCCACCGCTTCCCAAAGTCAATGCGACCAGCGCAGTGCGGGAATTGTAGAGCGCAACCAGCACTACCCCCGCCAGAATCAGTGCAATCAGCAAGGCGCGTTCAAACCGGTGTGTTCGCGGAAGAAAAATCAGCAATAGCGTGATTGGAATCGAAACTACCGCTTGATGCGCATAGCCGCGGAGAAACGCGTCATGGCTGATAAGCCCGCCATTGATCAGTTGGCCTTGCGTAAGAAGCGTTTCGCCTGCGCCAAGAAGCGTCGCAATGACAAAACCGTAGACCAGCGCCCGCAACAGCGGCAGATGCCAGCTACGATCATTGAATTCCAGAAGCATCGCAGCGACCAATAGTCCTTGCGGCAACCAGCCTTGTCGCAGCGCATTGAGACTTTCACCCGGATAAGGACCGATGACCGAGGCAATGACCGCCCAAACGGCAAGCAACCAGAACCATCGCGCGAAACCCGCCGTCAGTCGACCGATTGCCTGCCCGCGCAACTGTAGAAAAACTCGCGGCACGATGACCAACAGCAAGCCGTAGGTTGCCAACTGGCGCAGCGCGCCGACATGCGGAATGGGCTGCAGGAACACCAGCGCCAGGCACAACCAGCGCACGCATTGCGCCAGCCGAGTGTTGTCGAGGGTAGTGTCGTGCGCGATGCTTCCCGTCACAACTTTTCTCCCACCGACAGCAGTGACGAAACTGCCGCCGCAATCTCTGCTGCGGAAACATCGACGATGCAAGCCCGCGTACCCACCCAGCAACTGTAGGGCGCTTTGAATATATGCGCGCAGGGCTGGCAAGGCAGCTCAGCGCGTTGGATGATGACGACGCGCTTGCCGGTCGGCCTGGTTTCTGCCATGTTGCAAGGCCCCGCCACTGAGACCACGGGAATGCCGACGGCATCCGCCATGTAGGTCACACCGGAGTCGACGCCAAGATAGGTGGAAAGCTTTTCCAGCAGCGCCGGAAGTTCGGCAAGACCGAGTTTGCCGCAGGAATCGATGACGCGATCCGATGCCAAGGCCTGTCGAATCTCACAGGCCTGTTGCGCATCTTCGGACCCGCCGATGAGGACGACCGACAAGCCGGGATAAGCGCCGAGCATGCCGCGTGCAAGGTCGATTATTTTTTCGCTGCCCAGCGCCTTGAGCCGGTTGGCGCTGCTGACGCCGATGCCGAGCAACGGTCCGATGTTTGCGCCGAGCAGGGCCGCAACTTTTTCTGCTGCCCCCGGCGCAGGGAAGACCTCCTTGGCAATGCTGCCATCGCGAATGCCCAATTTTTCCAGCAGCGCCAGATAGGTTGCCTGTATCAGCCGGTCACCACGATGGCGCTCAACGCCGGTCCACAAGCGCGCCGCCAGATGATGAGTGGTTCCGCCGAAATTGGAGAGCACTGCCAGCCGTCGTGGAATGCCCGCCCACAGCGCAGCCGTGGCGTAAGCAGCACCTGCATTGAGACAGATGATCGTGTCGTAGCGGCCGCGGCGCAGCAGCGCGATCAACCGCCATTTGCCGGCCACGCCGCGGAACTGGCGCGCATCGGCCTCCACAACGTGATCGACGCGTGGATTACAGCGCAGCAAGGGTGCATTTATTTTCGTCGCCAGCACACTCAATTCCACGGCGGGATAGCAGCGCTTCAATTCACGGAACAGCGGCGTGGAGCAGAGCAAATCACCGATTTTGGCGAGCTGGATTACCAGCACTCGTGCTGGCTGCGCCGGCGCCCGGCCGGCGAACAGACGCAGCAGCGGTGACAACAACAGGGTCAGCAGCAGATGAATCACGCCAGCACCTCGTCGAATACCTGGGTCACGCCCTGCACGTAGCGTTCGATGGAGTATTCGGCGAGGACGATTGCGCGGCCGCGCTGGCCTAACCTTGTCCGCAGGCCAGCGTCTGCCGCAAGGCGCGAAAGCGCATCCGCCAATGCAGCAACATCACCGTGGGGAACCAGATAGCCGGTTTCACCATGACGGACGAGTTCGCGACAGCCGGGAATATCGGTCGCGACCACAGGTTTGCCGAGCAGCATGGCTTCGAGGATAACGCGCGGCAGACCTTCGCGTGCCGAGGCCAGACAGAAAACATCCATCGCAGCGAGGTAGGGCAACGGCTCGCGCTGAAAACCGGCAAACACGACGCGTCCGGC
>JANLPY010000653.1:0-1622 GCA_031367505.1 Hyphomicrobiaceae bacterium
AGCACCTCAAAGTCGGCCACATTGACAAGGCCCGACGCGAAACCGAGGAGCACATTCTCGTCAACAAGGAAACGGCTGCGGCGCTCTACGGCGAGTGATCAGCTGTGGCAATCCTAGGAGCCCGTCCAGATAGCCCTGGGAACGGGCAGTTTTTTGGACGATAGCCGCCTCAAGCAGCTTTTGCGAGCTTCACGAGGTTATGGGCCATGCAGATCATCGCCCACTCGGCACGCACGTTCTCAATGCCACGCAACAGGAACTGGCGAAAGCCGCGTCCCTGTTTGATTTGTCCGTACACTGGTTCCACGATCAGCTTTCTCAATCTGTACCGGCTTCGCCATCCCGCCCGCTTCAGTTTTCGTCGCATCGCTTGGGTCAGCGGTCCGCCGATCTTACGTTTGATCTCGTCGGGATGCTTGGCGCGGCCGGTGGCGATATAGGGCACGATCCCGCGTCCGTGCAGCGCGGCGAGGTTCGCTTCGCTCAGATAGCCGCTGTCGGCGGAGGCTTCCTTCGGCCGGCGGCCGAGATTGGCCTCGATGCCGTCGACGAGCGGCACCAGCTGGCCGTGATCGCTCATGCTCGCGGTGAGGCCGTGCGAAACGATGATCTGGGCTGTTCCATCGACGGCGGCTTGCGCGTTGTAACCCTGGATGTAACCGTCCTTGGTCTTCAAAATGCGGCTCTCGGCATCGGTGAAATTGCGTTGCGCTTTCGGATCGGGCTCGTCGGATGGCGGTGCGGGAGACTTGCCGTTCTTCTTGCAGCCCTCAGTCAGGCGCTTCTTCGCGGCCTCCGCCTGGATGCACCGTTCTTCGTCGGCCGCCGCTTTGGCCTCGGCTTCGAGCGCTTCCTTGGCAGCACGGATTTTCTCGAGCCGCTTCGTCTTGTCGGCGACCCACGCCGGCATCTCGTCGCCGCGTTTGGACCCGTGGATCGCGTCTTCATCGGCATCGGCGGCCTCGGCGGCGGCAAGCCAGCGGTCGACCTCGGCCTGCAACTCCGCCTCGCGTTTCTTCATGTGCGCATAGCTCATGGCCTTATGCTTGGACGCGTTCGCCTTGATCTTGGTGCCGTCGAGCGCGACGTGCCCAAGCTTCACCAGCCCGGCCTTCTCGGCGAGCTTCAGCACCTGCACGAACAGCCCTGCCAGCGCCTGCAGATGCCGCTTGCGGAAGTCGGAGATCGTGCGGAAATCCGGTGGATCGAGCGCCACGATCATGATGAAATCGGCGCGTTCGACGCAGGCACGCGCGATCCGCCGCGAGGAGTAAATACCGCTCGCGTAGCCGTTCAGCAGCAGCGCCGTCATCATCGCCGGATCGAATGGCGGCTGGCCGAGGCCGCTCGTGTAGCTACCGGTGATGGCGCTGAGGTCGAGGCTCTCGCGCACAAGCGCAACGATGAACCGCGACAGGTGATCCTCGGGCACAAAATCCTGCACGCTCGGCGGCAGGAGTTGCGTCTGATCGATCTTCCAGGGGCGAAATTGTTTGCTCATGGGGGAAGAAAGAATCAGACTCGCCGTGAAAAAGCTAGTGACTACTCGGACAGGCTCCTAGGTTTGGCGGGAAGCTCGTGGCTGCGTCCAGCTATTTGCCCATTAGGTCGATCACCGGGAT
>JANLPY010000704.1:0-32587 GCA_031367505.1 Hyphomicrobiaceae bacterium
TCCGCGGCGTCGCCACGAAATATTTGCCGAGCTATCTCGGATGGCGCAGGTTGATCGAACGCGAAGGCGAAAACTTTTCAGCCGAACGATGCCTCATGCAAGCCCTGCTTCACGCCGCAACTTGAAAGTCGAACAGAGCCGCATTGAACGGGTATCAGCCGTTGGCGGATCATCAGTGGCCACCGCTTCACCTAAGGGTGACGCTCTCAGCGTATTCGTCGGCGCCAGCTGACACGAAGCCCCGCGTTAGCCTTCCGTTGATTTTTTCGAATCGAGGTGGATCCCGGCGTTGACCGGTTGCGCAGGTTGATGCACAGCGCGATCGATGCTTGAAAGCGCTAGCGTCAACTTCGTGCTGATTGTCAGGAAACGCGCATAGCGCGTTGAAATCATTGGTCGGGGCGGAGGGATTCGAACTCTCGACTTCCTGCTCCCAAAGCAGGCGCTCTACCAGGCTGAGCTACGCCCCGACATCTCGGATCGCGCCGAGTGAGGGTGTAGTGCCCGTTCCCGGTCGGCGCGTCAAGCGATGCTGCACAATGAGGTCAATTAGGCTTGGCGGGGAACTCTTTATGGATGATCCGGTCGCCTGCCTTGATGCCGAATTTGGCCGCAGCGCCCGCAGCCAGTTCCAATACCGCCGTTACCGGCCCCCCCGAGGCGATCACGCGCTCCGACATTGGTTCCGTGTTGGTCTCGATCCGGTGGACGATCCCGTCTCCGCGGATGAACACCATGTCGAGTGAAGCGTAGGTATTCTTCATCCACATCGTGATTTCTTGCGGTGCGCCGTAGGGAAACAGCATGCCGGTACCGTCCGGGATCTTCGCGCGGAACATCAGCCCCTTCGCCTTCTCATCTGGACTTTCGGCAACCTCGATCTCGAAAACCTGACGGCCAGACTGGGTTTCAATCGTCAACGTCTCGCGTCGCATGGCGGCCTCGACGGTTGCGGCCGGCGAGAACGGTGTGGGCAGCAGCCCAATTCCAACCCCCGCAACGCCCAATACGAAGAAAAGCAGGGCTGCCCAAAGGACGGCCCTGCTTTTTATATATTTCCATTCGCGATTTTGCATGCGCGATAATTAGTAGGTTTAGTGCTGCGATGGCAAGTTCGATGGTAGACCATCGGGACGCATTTCAGCGGCCATGCAACCCTTCGAGCCATGTCCCCAGCGAACTTGCACGATTTGGCCCGGACGCAATTCCGTGAAGCCGAACCGGCGCAGTGTTTCCATATGTACGAACACGTCGGGCGTGCCCTCGCCGCGCGTCAGGAAGCCAAAGCCTCGCACTCGATTGAACCACTTTACCATTGAGCGTTCCCACTCGCTCTCTGGTTGGACCACAACGTGGGTCCGCTGCGGCAGCTGCGAAGGGTGGATCGCAGTGCTGTCATCGAGGCTCAGGATGCGAAATGCCTGTAAGCCTTTTGGACGCTTGAGCACTTGGCAGTGCACCCGGGCGCCCTCGTATGCCGTCTGATGACCGCCGGCACGCAGGCAGGTCACGTGCAGCAAAACATCCGGTAGACCATTATCTGGAACGATGAAACCGTATCCCTTTGAGGCGTCGAACCATTTGATCGCGCCCGCAATTTCGAAGACTTCCAGATTTTCCGCGTTCTGTGCCCCGCCGACTTCGGCGATCAGCGTCGGATCAACGCCCGTTAAGTCGTTCAATTTTGTCACCTCCATGCCGGAGTACCCCCTACAATCGCTTTACTGCTGTTCCCACGTCTACTCGTGGTCTTTGCTCAACGAACGGTTCCCAGAGCCCTCTGTGGAAACGGTCGCCAGCGAAGTGTTTGCAACATGCTTAAAAAGGTAAACGACTTCTACTGCTAATTTTGAGAAATCGTGGAGCGCTGCTCGCCGAGGTTGTTTTTTGCGGTTGAGAAAAATAATTTAATCGATTGAAATTTCAACGAATTAATGGATTGTATGGCGTTCAGTGTTGTGAGGCTCTGTTTGTCGTGGATTAGTCGTCAAACCACCTGCCGGGGATAAAACTGACCATCATTTTTGTACAAAAAGCGCCGCACTGATTCGCCTAATTCGATTGGGTCACAGCATCCCGATGCTCGAAAACATCACGTGGCCGACTAGCCACTTATACACCGGTTGTCGTGCCACGCCGAGACAGTTTGACGCAGGTCTTCGCAGTGCACCATCGGGACTATTCAGAGCGCTGAATAAAAAGTGGCAGTTATTGAGCTTGTGGTTATTGAGCTTGTAGGGGCGTGTCGTCAGAGGTATCACCGCACAAAGTGGCTCGTTTGAGATTAATCGGAGGCAAAATGCGTTATCTCCACACAATGGTTCGGATCGCCAATGTCGAGCAGAGCCTCGATTTCTACTGCAAGAAGATGGGCATGGTCGAAACACGGCGGTACGAAAGTGAAGCCGGCCGTTTCACTAACATCTTCCTGGCCGCGCCCGGCGACAAGGCTCGTGGTGTCGCCGACAAGGCGCCACTCTTGGAGTTGACGTACAACTGGGATCCGGAAGTGTATTCCGGTGGCCGCAATTTTGGCCATTTGGCCTTCGAGGTCGACGACATATATGCTCTATGTGACCGCTTGATGAAGGCCGGTGTCACGATTAATCGGCCACCACGCGATGGCCGCATGGCATTTGTACGCTCGCCCGATAACGTCTCGATCGAGCTGCTGCAAAAGGGCGAGGCTTTATCGAAGGCCGAGCCGTGGGCGTCGATGGCAAACACCGGCGTTTGGTGAGTCGTCTGGGTTAAAAGGATACACAGTTATGTCCAGCGGCAGCGATACGCCATCGCATCCAGCTCCACCGCCACCCTCGGCTTCCAACAAGATTACCCCGCGCGATGTGGCATCTGCCACGGCGGTTGGAGCTGCGACACGACTGGGCATGGCGCGGCGCAAGGCTGGTACGGCTGAGGGCGCAGCGGTTGGAGTAACCGGCGCGCGCGGACATCGCGATCGCGGTCAACTCGTCACCGCTATTGGCGTTGTGGCCGTGATGGTCGGGATGCTGGCATTGATGATTGTGCTGGGAAAGTGACAGCTTCCACGCGCCAGAGCGCAATTGTCATCGGTGCCGGACCCGCAGGCCTGATGGCGGCGGAGCGGTTGCTGGCCGCCGGTCTCGGCGTTGATCTCTACGATCGGATGCCCTCGGTTGGCCGGAAATTTCTGATGGCCGGCCGTGGTGGTCTCAACCTCACGCACTCGGAAGACCTACACCGGTTCTTGTCGCGCTACGGTAATGCCGAAGCACGACTGCGGCCGGCGATCGAAAAGTTCTCAGCCGCCGCGTTGCGTCAATGGGCTGATGATCTCGGTCAGGAAACGTTTGTGGGCACTAGCGGACGCGTTTTCCCCAAGTCGCTCAAGGCGTCGCCTTTGTTGCGTGCGTGGCTGGGACGGCTGCGTGCTGCGGGGTTGAACATTCACACCCGCCATCGTTGGACCGGGTGGGATGAACACGGCGCTTTGACCTTCGAAAGTGCGGAATGGCAATCGGTCACCGTCGTGCCGGATGTCACCGTCCTGGCATTGGGCGGCGCTAGCTGGCCGAGGTTGGGCTCAGATGGTGCGTGGGCTTCGATCTTGGCAGCGGCCGAAATTGACTTGGCGCCATTCGAGGCCTCCAACGTTGGCGTGAAGATCACCTGGTCGGAGATCTTTCGCGGCTTCGAGGGTGAACCAATCAAGCGGCTGTCGGTGACCTGTGATGGCCAAACCGAAACCGGTGAGGCGGTGGTCACTCGCACAGGGCTCGAGGGCGGCGCCGTTTATGGCTTGAGCGCGGCCATTCGCCGCCAACTCGCCGCTACTGGCGAAGCGCAAATCCAGATCGATGTGCGCCCGAGTTTTTCCCACGGCGAATTGGCGGCCAAACTCGGTGTACCGCGCAACAAGCAGTCAACCTCCACGTTCCTTCGCAAAGCGGCAGGGCTGCCGCCGGTCGCAATCGCACTGGTCAGGGAAGGTGCCGGCGGATCGTTGCCAACCGACCCCGAGGCGTTGTCGCGGCTGATCAAGGCCATTCCTCTGAAAGTCACCGGCATCGGCGATTTGCATCGTGCAATTTCGACGGCGGGTGGTGTGCGCTTCGATGCTCTCGATGAACATATGATGCTGAAAGCTCGTCCCGGTGTATTCGCCGCCGGTGAAATGCTCGATTGGGAAGCCCCGACCGGCGGCTATTTGTTGCAGGCAACCTTTGCGACAGCGGTTGTTGCGGCCGAGGGCGCGATCGAATGGCTCGCCCGCCCTGCAAAATAGGGCTGTAGCGGCGGCCAATCGGCGCCACGTCTAAGTTGGGCGAATTGTCGTGCGACTTGATCGCGCGTTGATCTTTCATCGTTGGCAGCGCAACAGTCTGGTCGACACATATCGGCAAAGCTTGCCGGGCGTATAACTGACGCGGCGTGGCCCAGACACTGGCATGCAAGTCGCCGAGAAAATCCTCAACTAGGTCGTCGAAATCATGATGCGTTTATTAAACCGGCAGCGGCTGGTGGCTGTAGCTCTTGCATTGTCAGCGCCAATGCCTTTGATGGCACACGAGTATAAGGCCGGCGACATCAAGATTGTGCACCCATGGATGCGTCAGCCGCCTGCCGCGGCGAAAGTTGGTGGCGGGTTCATGACGTTAACTAACACCGGCACGGTTGCTGATCGGCTGATCGGCGGCACGATCGAAAGTGCAGCGCGCTTAGAAGTGCATGAGATGAAGATGGTCGATGGCGTCATGCGTATGCGTCAGTTGCCGTCAGGCCTTGAGATCAAGCCTGGCGAGACGGTCGTTTTGAAGCCTGGCTCCTACCATCTCATGTTCATGGAATTGTCGGCCGCGCCCGGCACCGATAAGCGTTTGAAAGGCACTTTGGTATTTGAAAAGTCAGGCACTGTGGAGGTCGAATACAAAATCGAACCAGCAGGTGCGGCGATCTCCGGCGGGGCCGATCACCCATCCATTGGTCACGGTAGCGCCGCTGGCACATCCGGCCATGGATCTGGGTCTGGAGCAATGAAGAATGGTAGCCACTAACGTGTTGCGCCGCATTCGATTGGCCGCATGGATTGCCGTTGCAGTCGCTTTGACGGCCGGCGGCATCTATTTCCTGATGGTGCGTTCGCCGGACATCCAGAAGGTGATTGGCGGTGCCGCGCGCGTCGGTGGACCGTTCGAATTGACGACCCAGGATGGCCGGCCGTTTACCGAGCGTGATTTGTCGGGCAAGCCCTATGCAATCTTCTTCGGCTTTACCCGCTGTCCGGATGTCTGCCCAACGACACTGCTCGATATGACGAACCGGCTTGAAGAGCTCAAAGGCGATGCAGATAAATTGCACGTGATCTTTGTAACCATCGATCCGGAGCGTGATACGCCGGAGTTTCTTGCCGAATATATGAAGTCCTTCGACAAGCGGATCATCGGGCTGACTGGCACCCGGGAGCAAATTGCGCGGATCGCCAAGGCCTATCGCGTAGTCTATGAAAAAGTACCGGGTTCAGGCGGCGATTACACGATGAACCATACCGCCACCGTCTACCTGTTCGACAAGTACGGTAGTTTCGCCAGCACGCTCGCGTATCAGGAAGCCGAATCCAACCAGCGGACTAAAATTAAAAAACTTATCGGCGGATAGATTAAGTCCGCGTAGGTGTCAGCGGCGACGATCATAGTAAATAATCGCTAATATCCTCCCGGCTTTTACTCCTTTTTAACCAACATTACCGCATCATCAACAGACGTTGACGGCTCTTTTGCCTGCTGCATCAGAGCGACCAGCGGTTTAGAGTTGAGGAGTAAGTCGATGATGAGTGAAGTCATGCGTCTCACGACCTTTTTTGCGACCCTTTCGTTAATGAGTTTGTTTGCAAGTTCTGTCGCCCTTGCCGCTGCCGGCGTGATGAATACCAGCGGTGTCCCGCTGCTATGCCGAAACTGCGAACCGATCGTGTCCGCCAAATTCAAGTCTGTGGCGCCGATCCTGCACTCCAGGCGTGCGCCGAGCCAATTCCGGCCGGCCTGATCCGACCAACATCCAAGACTAGTAGACGGGGCGTTTGGCTTGCTGCCCCTTCACGACCCGATCGATGGCGATCAATTCCGCCATCAAGGCTTCGAACTGATGTAACGGCACCATGTTGGGGCCATCCGAAGGTGCGCGATCTGGGTTCTCGTGGGTCTCGATGAAGAGGCCCGCGACCCCCACCGCCACCGCAGCACGGGCGAGGACCGGCACGAACCGCCGGTCGCCGCCCGATGACGTACCTTGCCCGCCCGGCTGTTGCACGGAATGGGTTGCATCGAAGATCACCGGGCAGCCGGTTTCCGCCATGATCGGCAGCGATCGCATGTCGGATACCAGCGTATTGTAACCGAAGCTCGCGCCGCGCTCCGTGAGGAGCACGCGCGAGTTGCCGCTTTCCACGACCTTCGCAACCACGTTCTTCATGTCCCAGGGCGCGAGGAATTGGCCCTTCTTGATCTTGATCGCCTTGCCGGTCTTGGCCGCAGCAATCAGTAGATCCGTTTGGCGGCACAGGAAGGCTGGGATCTGCAGCACGTCGACCACGGGCGCGACGGCTGCGCACTGGCTGATTTCATGCACGTCAGTGACGATCGGCAATCCGAGTTTTTCGCGAATTTCCGCAAACACCGGGATGGCGGCTTCCAAGCCCATGCCTCGCTTGCCCGATATCGATGTTCGGTTGGCCTTGTCGAACGACGTCTTGTAAACGAGACCGATGCCCAACCGGCTGGCTATGTCCTTGAGCGCGGTTGCCATTTCCAGCGCGTGAGCGCGGCTCTCCATTTGGCAAGGTCCGGCAAATATCGCGATCGGCAGATGATTGCCGAACGCGACGTTGCCGATGGTGACAGTAGTGTCGGGTGTTTTTGGCTCTGTTGTCATTTCGCAATCATAGAGGGTTGCCGCCTTGGACACGAGTGTCAGGTCGCCGCGCTGCACAGTTTTGCGTTCAGGCAGACTAGTCGAGGCTGATCACCCATACTTCGCCGCGACCGCCAACGCCACCGGCGCCCGAGGCTACAGCGTTGGTCGAACCGCCTCCGCCGCCGCCACCGCCGCCTGGAATACCACCGGTGCCACCGGTGCCGCCGGCGATGGTGCCTGCGGCATTACCCGATCCGCCGCCACCGCCGCCAGATCCCGCGCCGCGTTGCCAAGCCTTGGCGTTACCGGCGAGGCCATTGCCACCACCAGCCGTGCCGGCGGCAGCTGAAGCTGCTTTGCGTGCGGCGCCGCCGATCCAGTAGCCTTCACCGCCGACGCCACCGGCCGCCGTCACGTTGGCGGTCGATAGCGATCCACCCGCGCCGCCACCGCCGGCAGCTCGTCCGCATGACCAATAGACGCCTTGCGCGCCAACGCCGGCCGATGCCGAGCCGCCGCCGTTGCTTGCGCCGAACGAGCCGACCCAGCCAGAGCCGCCGGTGCCGCCCGCAGCACTTTGGCCGCCAGTTCCAACCAATCCACCCGAGGCCGACAAGACTGTCACCACGCCGTCTCGAACCGCACTGACGGCGCCGTTGCCACCTACGGCACCATTCGTGGTGTCGACGGCGATCGCTGCGCCGCCAGCGCCACCAGCTCCGACGTCGATGGAAAGCGTGGCTGGCAATTCTGCGGCGAGCAGCTCCTCGTCGATGATACCGGCGCTGGAGCCGCCGCCGCCGCCGCGACGTTCCGATGCGGCGGCGCCGCGCCTTCCGGAGGAGCCACCGGCACCGCCGCCCATTAGGATGAAGCGCACGCGGCGCGCCCAGGCAGGTTTGGTCCATGTGCCGTTGGCGGTGAAGACATCGACTTGCGTTTGACCACTACCGAAGGGAAATGTTGCGGCTCCAGAAGTGCTATCAACGACAATGGCTTCTTTCCACACAGTGCCATCGGCGCTGACCTTGACGTGCATATTATCGTCGCCGGTCGTGCCCATCTCGACCCGACCGGAGAAGGCAGTCTGATAAAGCAGCGATGCAGTATCGGTGGCCGCATTCTTGTTGATCTTGAGCTGATGGCCGTTGCCCGCATTGTTGAGCAGGGTCGCTGGAGCTGAAACGGAAAGCCGGTTCGTGGTATCGGCTGTGGCGTTGATGCCAACCAACGGCGTCGGGTTGACTGGAACATCTTGCCACGTGGCGTCGAAGTTGGTGGCCGTTGCCTTGACCAGCACATTGCCGGCGACGCCACCCACGGGAACGCCGGGACCTGTCGCACCTGTGGACCCGGTCGCGCCCGCTGTACCCGCGGCACCGGTTGCTCCTGTGGGTCCAATCGGACCAGCTGCACCGGCTGCACCCGCGCTGCCAGCCGCGCCAGCACTACCAGCCGGGCCGGTGCTGCCAGTAGGCTCTGCCGCACCGGGTGATCCGGTCAACCCAATTGGGCCCTGAGGGCCGGCCGGTCCAGCCGCACCCGTGGCACCCGTCGCACCGCTCGCCGACCAGGCGGCACCATCGTAGACCACCAGGATGTTCTCATCGGCGACCCATGCAACCCAGCCCTCGCGCGGGGTGAAAAAGACCCAGGCGCCATCTTGGAATGCGGCGATTTTGCCCGCTTGACCTACCCATGCGCCGGTAGCGGCGGTTATGACGATGTAGCGATCGCCATCATTGGGGCTGACGGGTGGGGTTCCAAGGTCGCGGTCGAGGATCGTTAACTGAATTAACGCGTCAAGTGCCCGCTCCGCCTCGTAATGCGTGACGTGTTTTTGCGCCTGAGCCGGTAAAATGTAGGGCAACAGCAAGTTGGGACTTTCGGTGGTGGACATCGTTCAGGGCTTCCTCGTTGCGGGTGGCGGATTGCCGTATTTTTCGCTTGTGAGGAGTATGCGGCCGGCCCACTGACCGTGGATAAGTCCGCTGCGAAGTGAAGAAGTGGTAGGGCGATAAAGCCTCAAATCAAGGCTGGCGCCGCACAAAAGCACGTGCCACTTTTGCGTGATGACAGACAAATTACCCAATTTCACTTTTGGTATTGAAGAGGAATATCACCTCGTCGATTTGCAAACGCGCGACCTGGCGGCAGCACCCCCGGGCTTCATGGATGAGTGCAAGCGCCGGCTGGGCGAACGCGTAAGTCCTGAATTTTTGGCGACGCAGATCGAAATCGGCACAACCGTATGCCGGACATTTCCCGAAGCCCGGTCCGAAATTGCGCATTTGCGTTCGGCGATCGGCGCGATCGCAAAAAAATACGGACTGGCGCCGATCGCCGCCGGCACGCATCCATTCGCCGAGACGATCGATCTTCCGACTACGGACAAAGAGCGCTATCGGGTGCTGGCCAAAGACTTGGCGGGCATCGGGCGGCGCATGGCGATTAGTGGCATGCACGTGCACGTTGGCATCGAGGATCCGGAATGCCGGATCGATCTGATGAACCAGATCCGTTATTTCATGCCCCATTTGCTGATGTTGTCGACGTCCTCACCGTTTTGGAAAGGCGTCGATACCGGGCTCAAGAGTTATCGCTTGGCGATCGTCGACGAAGGGCCGCGAACTGGACTGCCCGGCAAGCTCGCCAGTTGGGGTGAGTATCAACGGACGGTCGACGTGCTGATCAAAGGCGGCGTGATCGAAGATGCGAGCAAAATTTGGTGGGATTTGCGCCCGTCGGCGAATTTCCCCACACTTGAAATGCGGATCACCGACGTTGCGACCAAGCTCGATGATACGATTGCCATCGCAGCACTTTATGTGTGCATCGCGCGGATGCTGATGCGATTGCGCAGGGCTAACTTGTCGTGGCGCTTGTATCCCGTATTCTTGCTGGAAGAGAACCGCTGGCGGGCGCAACGTTACGGCGTCAAAGGCGACCTGTTCGATTTCGGCAAGGGCTCACTGGTGCCGTTTTCCGAACTGCTTGCCGAGTTGACCGATCGTATTGCCGAAGATGCGGCCGCACTCGGTTGCGAGGCCGAAATCGCACATACCCGGCGGATCGTTGCCGAGGGGACCAGCGCCGAGCGACAGGTCGCAACCTTCGAACGCGCGATGGCCGGCGGCCTGTCGAAGGAAGCCGCATTGTACGCGGTCGTCGATCAACTGATCGCCGAAACCGTGGCTGTGGATTGAAGCAGTCGTTGGTGACAGAAGTTGCTCCGCTCGCTATCGTCATGCCGGGCGTCACAAGTTTTTCGAGGAGTATCCAACATGGCAGCCAATGACGATCTCACCGCGATCGAAGCCGTCGTCAAAACCTATCTCGATGGGCTCTACGAGGGCGATGCCGACAAGATCGCAACGGTATTTCATCCAACGAGTGCACTCACCGGCATTACCGGCGGCGAGCTTGTGATCACGCCACGCGACAAGTGGCTGGCGGCAGTGCGCACGCGTCCCTCGCCGAAGAAGAATGGGCTCACGCGGCATGATCATGTGCTGACGATCGATCAGCCGGGCCCGACGATGGCGTTCGCAAAAGTGAAGTGCGCGATCCCGCCGAATTTCTTCACCGATCAGTTGTCGTTGCTGAAAATCGACGGTCGCTGGCAGATCGCCCAGAAGGTTTTTATGACTGAAGTGAAGGGGTGAAATTGGCGTAGGTCGCGTCGCGGATGTTGATCACGGCCGGTGGGGCCGGCCAATCAATCTGCGCGATCGGATCGTTCCAGCGCAACCCGGCCTCAAAGCCCGGGCGAAAGGCGCGATCGATTTGGTAGAGCACATCGCTGTGTTCTTCCCGCGTGAGAAACCCGTGGGCGACACCTGCGGGAATGAAAAGCCCGCGCATGTTATCGGCGCTGAGTTCCACGCTGACGAAACGGCCGTATGTCGGGCTGTCTTTGCGGATGTCCAATGCGACATCGAATATCCGGCCGCGAACGCAACGAACAAGTTTCGCCTCCGGCTCGCGGCAGTAGTGCATCCCGCGCAACGTGTGTCGCGCGATGTTGTGCGACAAGCTCGATTGTGACGGTGTGAAATCAATTCCAGCTTGTTTGAATTCTTCGACACAGCTCAGCCGTGTAAACGAGCCCCGGTCATCGGCGTGAATGACAGGCTCGATCAGCAGTACGCCTTCAACTGCGGTTTTCACAAAGCGCATAGCGCTACAATACCCTGGTCAGTGGAACCGCAATGACGAACCGTCCGCCCCAGTCGGCAATGAAGCCCATTGTCGAGCGTACCTCCTCGGCAATGTTCCACGGCAGGATCACGACGTAGTCGGGCTTGTCGATGCGCAGTTGTGCCGGGTCGCTGATCGGAATGTGACTGCCAGGTGTGAGCTTGCCCTGTTTGGCCGGGTTGCGATCGTACACCGCTGTGACTGCTGGATGGCCGACGCCACATACGTTCAGGAAGGTATTGCCTTTGGCGGCGGCGCCGTAGGCAGCAACGGTCTTACCTTCGGCGCGGGCTTGCGCCATGAAGCTTGTGAACGAGGCACGCACGGCTTCGACTTTCGCTGCAAATCCGCGATAACCGTCGAGCGTATCCAGGCCATGCCGGCTTTCAAGCGATCGTAAAGCTGCAAGCCCGGCCGTTTGCTGGTGCGCGGCTTCTTCGTGGCAAACGAACAGACGGAGCGAGCCGCCGTGTGTTGACAGTTCTTCGACGTCGAATACCCGCAAGCCGGCCGATGCCATTATTCGGTCGACTGCCACGAGCGACAGGTAGAAAAAATGCTCGTGGTAGATGGTGTCGAACTGCACACCTTCGATCAGGCGCAACACATGCGGAAACTCGAACGTGGCGACGCCCTCCGGCTTGAGCAGCACCGCAAAACCGGCGACGAAATCTCGTGTATCCGGTACGTGCGCAAGCACGTTGTTGGCGGCCATCAGGTCGGCTGCCTTCCCTGCATCGCGCAATCGTTGTGCGGTCTCGCGTCCAAAGAATGCGACTTCCGTTTCGATGCCTTTGGCGGTCGCTGCCGCCGCCACATTTCGAGCCGGTTCGATGCCGAGAACAGGCACACCGGCAGCCTTGAAATGCTGCAGCAAATAGCCGTCGTTCGAGGCGACTTCGACGACGAGGCTGCCGGCGTTGATCGCGAACCGTTCCCGCATTGCGCTGGCATAACGGCGGGCATGTTCGACCCACGAACTCGCAAACGATGAAAAGTAATCGTAGTCGCTGAAGATGGCGTCGGGTGGCACGGAATCATCCACTTGCACGAGCAGGCATGAACCACATACGCGCGCGATCAGCGGGTACCGTGCCTCAGTCGATTGCTCGCCCGGCAGCAGGTTGCGATTGGCGAGCGGTGTCGAACCCAGATCGGCGAACGTCGTCTCGAGCGGGCCCGCGCAGAACCGGCACTTGGGGCTGGATGTGGTGCTCATGTCGTCACGTAGTCCTCAATTGCCGCTTCCGTTACCGCGCGCATGTTCTCGCCGCGTTGCAGACGAAGATACCAATCCGCGGTGGCCTCGATGGCAGCCGCACCCGCCAACTTGTCTTGCCAACCTAGGAGGCTGCGCGCCAGCGATGAATCAAGTGCTAACGCCTGCATTTCCTTCGGGTGCGGACCAGGTGCTGGCACCCAACCCTGCTTGGCGCCGAGCGCTCGTTGCATGCCATCGACCAGGGCCGCAACCGGCAGCTCGCTTTCCGGCGCGGGACCGAAGTTGAGCGACGATGGCACGGCTTTGCCCTCGGCCAGCGCCTGCGCATAGCTCAGATATCCGGCGAGGCAATCGAGCACATGTTGCCAGGGCCGCGTCGCTTTCGGATAGCGTAGCTCGACAGGCTCGCCTCGTGTCATCGCCCGCCAAACGTCGGGCACGATGCGATCGGCTGAGAAATCACCGCCGCCAATCACGTTGCCACCGCGTGCCGTGCCGAGTGCGACGCCGCCTTCGGAGAAGTAAGTCCTGGCATAACTAGCAGCGACGATTTCGGCCGCCGCTTTCGATGCCGAATAGGGATCGTGCCCGCCAAGCGGATCGGCTTCAGCAAAGGGGTGGCCAGCTTCGCTGTTCTCGTAAACCTTGTCGGTCGTGACAACCAGAATTGCGCGCAAGCTGTTCAATCGCCGTGCAGCATCCAGCAAGTTGACCGTGCCCATAACGTTCGACGCGAACGTCGCGACGGGGGCCCGGACCGAACGGCGCACGAGCGCTTGGGCGGCCAGGTGCAGAATGATCTCGGGGTTGGCGGATTGGACTGCCGCCTCAACGCTTAGCCCATCGCGCAGATCGCATATGCCGTCATCGACGATCTCACCGATGCGAGCGAGCACGTGCAAGCTGGGCGTGGTTTCCGGCGCAAGCGAAAGTCCGCTGACGCTTGCTCCCATCCGGTGCAACCAAAGTGCCGCCCATGATCCTTTGAAGCCGGTGTGCCCGGTCAGCAGCACACGGCGACCGCGCCAGAATGCGGGATCGATCGACAGCCGTATGTTGCCGGACGAAGCCATCACGCCCACAGTTTCCACGGCGCCGAGCCGCCTTGCCACAGAGCCTCGAGGGCATTCTTGTCGCGCAGCGTGTCCATCGGCTGCCAGAAGCCAGTGTGGCGATAGGCCATCAACTCGCCATCGCGCGCGAGTTTCTCCAAGGGTTCACCTTCGAACGCAGTCGCGTCACCTGCGATGCGTGAGAGAATGGCCGGCTCGAGTACGAAGAAGCCGCCGTTGATGAAAGCGTTGTCGCCGGGTGGCTTTTCAATAAAGCGATTGACCTTTGGACCGCTGAGGTCGAGTGCGCCGTAGCGTCCGGGCGGCACCACCGCCGACAGTGTTGCCGTGCGTCCATGTTTCTTGTGGAAAGCCAACAGCGCCGCGATATCGATGTCCGCAACCCCGTCGCCGTAGGTCAGGCAAAACGTGCCCTCACCTTCGAGGAAGCGGGCGACGCGCTTGAGCCGCCCGCCGGTCATCGTATTCTCGCCGGTATCGACGAGCGTAACGCTCCAAGGTTCGGCCGATGTGCCGTGGTAAGTGATCTTGTTCTCGCGCGCGTCGATCGTGACGTCGGAGTTGTGCAGCACGTAGTTGGCGAAATACTCTTTGATCACGTAGCCCTTGTAGCCCAGGCATACGATGAAGTCGGTGACGCCATAGTGGGCGTAGATCTTCATGATGTGCCACAGGATCGGCCGGCCACCGATCTCGATCATCGGCTTCGGTCGGAGCTGGGATTCCTCCGAGATGCGCGTGCCAAGACCGCCAGCGAGCAACACAGCTTTCATGAGTTCTGCTTCTCCCGTCGTCAGCTCGCTGAGTGCTCGTGAAGTCCAACCACCCCTTGACGTGACGGTTTGTATGCACTTCCTGTCTGAGGCTCAAGGGTTATGAGGCAAAGTCTGAGGTCGGCTGAATGCGTGTGATGGTCACCGGTGCCAGTGGATTCGTTGGGCGAGCGGCGCTTGACGGGCTGCGTGCGCGCGGGTTGGACGTTCACGCCGTGTGCCGCACGAGGCCCTTGAACTGGCCTAAAGAGTGCTGGACCCCGGTCGACTTGTTGGAGCCGCGGGCGATAAAGCCGGTGCTTGCGAGCATTCGTCCACAGGCAATTTTGCACCTCGCGTGGACCGTCGAGCATGGGCGCTTCTGGACCGCGCCCGAGAACCTCGATTGGAGTGCTGCAACGCTGAACTTCGCGCGAGCAGCAGCCGATGCTGGTGTGTCGCGCTTCGTTGCGGCCGGCACCTGCTACGAATACGATTGGCCCACCGGCCGCGATTGCGACGAAGCCGGCACTCCGATCCGCCCATCGACGCTGTACGGCATCACAAAGGATGCCACTCGGCGCACGCTCGATGCATTTTTCCGAACACAGAATGTCGCGTTTTCCTGGGCTCGATTGTTCTTTCTCTTTGGGCCGGGCGAGGGGCCAAACCGGCTCGTGCCGTCAATCGCGCGCTCGCTCGTTGCTGGTGAAGTGGCAAAGTGCTCGCAAGGGCTTGCACGGCGCGATTTCATGGATGTGCGCGATTGCGGCTCGGCCCTTGCGGCGCTGGTCGTCTCGGCTCATACAGGCGCGATCAATGTGGCCAGTGGTGAAGCCGCGACAATTGGCGAGATCGCGCAGCGTCTCGGTGCTCTGGCGGGCCGGACGGACCTCATCGCGCTGGGTGCCTTGCCGGATCGAGCGGGCGAACCACTGGCGATCACCGCAAATGTCGCGCTGTTACGGCAGGCGACAGGGTTTGTGCCCTCCGGTACGATTGATCATAAACTCGCCGATGCGCTGGGATACTGGCGCGGGCAAGCTGAAGGGGTGCTCAAATGATCGTTGGTTGCCCCGTCTGCCAATCTGCGGCCGCTTTCATCATCGAGCAGCGCGCCCCCGTGCCGGTACTGATGAACCGCCTTTACCCGTCAGCCGATGCCGCCCGGAACGCACCGGCAGGCCGCCTCGATATGCGTTGTTGCCGCGATTGTGGTTTTGCTTGGAATGCAGCGTTCGACCCGGCATTGATCGTTTACGATGCCGCATATGAGAACGATCAGAGCCATTCACCAGCGTTCGCCGCACACATTCGCGCGCGAACCGAGGATGTCATTGCGGCCGCGCCTTCTGGCCAACCTCTCGATCTGCTTGAAATCGGCTGTGGCCAAGGTGGTTTCATTGGCGAAGTTGCGGCGTTCGCTGGCCAACGCATGCGATCGGCCGAAGGCTTCGACCCGGCGTGGCGCGGCAAGTCTGGCGAGGGACCGAACGGCAGCCGCATCCACACCGTCTATTTCACGAGTGAGACTGCGCATCTCATGCGCCATCAGCCCAACGTGATCGTCTCCCGGCACACCATCGAACATGTGCCTGATCCCGTGGCATTTCTGAAAGCGGTTCGTGCAGCACTTGGGCAAGCCTCGCGGGCGCGCATATTCATCGAGACACCGTCGATCACTTGGATTCTCGAACATAAGGCGATGCAAGATTTATTTTACGAACATTGCTCGATCTTCACACCGGAAGCGCTCACGTACGCGTTGGCCGTAAGCGGGTTCGCACCCGTTCGGGTCGATCAGGTTTTTGGCGGGCAGTACTTGTGGGCGCAGGCTCAAGCGGTGGAGAGTGTAGCCGTTGAAAAGCCCAGAGGCGCTGGTCGCGGCGATCTAAAAGGGGCATCCGAGCGTTTCGTCGCGCAGTGGCGTGAGGCAGGCCGTAGTGCTCGTCGCGATGGTCGCGTCGCGGTTTGGGGTGCGGGTGCCAAGGGCGTGACATTCTGTGGACTGGTCGATCCGGCCGCCGTGCTCGTCGATCACGTGATCGATATCAATCCGGCTAAGCAGGGCAAACACTTGGCCGGCAGCGGCATACAGGTGCTGTCACCTCAGACCGCCAGCTTGCGCGCGCCGAAAACGATTTTTGTCATGAACCCGAATTATCTCGAAGAAATACGGCAGCAGGCAACCAGCGTCGGGATCGATGCGAAGTTTGTCGCAATCGACTAAAGGCGCCGCCGTGCAGCCGGCCAAGTGAGGATGAGTTGGAATGAAAATTGCGATCGATACAGACGCGCAAGCCCTCGTTGTTGATGGCCGCAGTCTGTCGCTCAACAGTGACGAGGCATTTGATATCTTGTCTGATCTGTGGGTGAAATCTGGTTGGAACCAGAAATACAGCTATACCTTCAGCTGGTTGGGCGTGCCGCTGATCCAGTTGCCTGAAGATGTCATGCGATATCAGGAAGTCGTGTGGCGGCTGAAACCCGATGTGATCATCGAGACTGGCATCGCGCATGGCGGCTCGGCCGTGCTGTCGGCGAGCTTACTGAAGCTCATTGGCAAAGGCCGGGTGATCGCAGTCGATATCGAGATCCGTCCGCACAATCG
The DNA here is from genome assembly GCA_031367505.1 of Hyphomicrobiaceae bacterium. GTDB lineage: Bacteria > Pseudomonadota > Alphaproteobacteria > Rhizobiales > Hyphomicrobiaceae > JAKFWF01. Next base: position 16,750 of record JANLPY010000704.1, read on the forward strand.
CAAGCGGATCGAAAGTCATTCGTTGGCGCCGATGATCACATTGCATGAGGGCTCATCGACTGCGCCGGACATCGTTACCAAAATCAAAACGACGGTGAAGCCTGGCGAAACAGTAATGGTCGTCTTGGATTCAGACCACAGTTACGACCACGTCACCGCCGAGCTCGAAGCCTATGCTTCATTGGTGACGCCGGGTTCCTATATCGTTTCGACCGATGGCATCATGCGCGATCTGGCGAACGTGCCGCGCGGCAAGAAAGAATGGGACAAGGATAATCCAGCTCAAGCCGCGATCGACTTCGCCAAGCGCCATCCGGAGTTCGTCATCGAGCAGCCGGAATGGGTATTCAACGAGTCGACGTTGAAGCACAACATCACCCACTGGCCCGAGGCGTGGTTGAAGCGGGTGGGGCCGGCATAAAAGATGGCACCGAGATTTTCGATCATTGTGCCGACCCGCGAGCGACTGCGCACATTGGGTCCGTGTCTGCGCAGTTGCCTCTATCAGACGCACACCACCTTCGAAGTCGTCGTGCAAGATAACGCGAGCGCTGACGGAACCGGCGAATTCGTGCAGAGCCTTGATGACCCACGCATCAAATATTTCCGCAATGCATCGCGAACGAGCATGCGGCAGAACTTCGAAAACGCTTTTGCAAATGCCACCGGCGAATACCTAATCTCGATAGGGGACGACGATGGTATGGTGCCGGGTGCGCTCGAAACTTTAGATCGGGCGCTCGGTTTTGGTCGTTATGATTTCGCTACATGGCCGCCGGTTTATTATTTCTGGCCGGGCTATAACGATCAGCCCGGGGTTCCGCTGAAGCGGCATTCTCTGTTTGGCGCGGTGGAAACGATTGGCGCTAACAGCGCGCTCGATAAGTTGCGCAACGCTCGCCCCGTTCACTTTCGGCATATGCCGAAGCTTTATCATGGCTGCGTTTCGCGAGGACTCGTCGATCGCGTTCGCGCGCAAACAGGAACCGTATTCCTGTACGATATACCCGACATTTATGCGCAAGCGGCGCTATCGTTTGCAGCCGGCGAGGGGATTGCACTCGGACATCCGGTATCCATCCAAGGCGGCTCTACGAACTCGACGGGTAGCTCACAGTTCGAAAGCCCCGCTGGGTCACCTTCGTCCATTGGCGAGGCCCCATTTGATCGATTCGTAAAGGAAGCAAGCACCGACCAGACCGCGCCCATTCCCTATAACTCGAACTTCGCATCGATGAGCTATTACCTTTACGTCAGCTTGGTGATAGCGCAAAAGGCGTTTCAACGGGAAGATGCGATCGACAACGATGGTTGGATCAAACGCATTGTCCAAGAGCTTTCCCGCGATGCACATACGCTCGGGGGTGCGAAGCGCGCTCCCAGTCTCAGTTTGATCGACGAAAAAATACTTTTTGTTTTACGAACTGTCCCAGACCCATCGCCAAAGATCGCGAGCGATTCAATCCGCAAAAGCGGCAAAAGCCGGCGCCGGTATTTGTCCCGATGTATGCTGCTAACCGAACTCAATGGCGAAAACACAATAGATACCGCCTCGCGAGTCCTCGGAACGGCCTTTGCGAAGCGGGCGGTGAATTACACTTGGTTTCCGGGGTGGCAATTGCTGCAAGCACAGAGTTGGCTGCAGATGGTAATTGCTAACCGAGGTCGGGCCCTTCCGAGATAGTCGAGTTTGTCGGGTAAAAATTAATTTAGCCCGCCGCCGATGGTGACTGCTCACGATACCAAGAAATGAAGCGAGAGCAACATGGGTCTGAACCTCATTCGATTTTTGACGGACGGACAGTACCGGTCCGTTAGACGCTGGTACCGGGATGGCGGAGACAAGCAACTTCGATACAACTACGATCTAGGTGCCGCCGACCTCGTTTTCGACGTCGGAGCCTATGAGGGGCATTTTGCAGAAGAAGTAGCCCGGCGATTTGGTTCAAAGGTGGAGGCGTTCGAGCCTGTCGGTATTTATGCGGAGACAGCGCGTCGCCGCACGGCCGCGTTCCCAACGGTCAATGTGCACGAATTCGGACTGGCCAAGATCGAAGGTGAGAGCAAGATTTCGATCGATGGGCTAGCGTCCAGCCGGACTGCCGTATCCAAGCAAATCGTTGTCGCCCAGTTCAAGAACATAGTGGAAATTTGCAACACTCTCGCGCCAGGCGGAATTTCACTGATGAAAATAAACATCGAGGGCGACGAGTACGAAATCCTGCCCGCTCTCATGGACGCCAACTTCATCCCGAAGATCCGCGATCTGCAGGTCCAGTTTCATTTGTTCAAATCCGGCGATAAAGCCCGCTACCGTGCAATAGCGGCAAGGCTCGAGAAAACGCACGAGCTGACGTGGCGCTATCCGTTTATTTGGGAAAACTGGAAACTCAAATCGAAGGTCTAGCGACGGGGCCGCACACCCCTCACCCCCGATTGCCACCTAGCACTTTCCGTGAAATTACGACGCGCATGATCTCGTTGGTGCCTTCGAGGATCTGATGTACGCGCAGGTCTCGCACCAGTTTCTCCAGGCCGTAGTCCTTGAGGTAGCCGTAGCCGCCGTGGATCTGTAGCGCCTCGTTCGCGATATTGAATCCAAGGTCGGTGGCGTAGCGCTTGCCCATGGCGGAATACATTGATGCTTGCGGATCGGCGCGGTCGAGCGCGTCGGCGGCGCGATAGATCATCAGGCGCGCGGCTTCCAAGTCGGTCGCCATGTCGGCGATCTTGAATTGCAGCGCCTGGAATTGCGCGAGGTCCTGGCCGAAGGCTTTGCGCTCGAACATGTAGCTGCGCGATTTGTCGAGCGCCGCCCACGCCGCGCCCAGCGATGATGCGCCGATGTTGACGCGTCCGCCATCGAGCCCCGACATCGCGAACTTGAAGCCACGCCCTTCTTCGCCGACCAGATTGCCAATGGGAACCTTCACGTTCTCCATGATGACTTGTCGCGTTGGCTGCGCGTTCCAACCCATCTTGCGCTCGTTCGGCCCGAACGACAGGCCGGGCGTGTCCTTCATGATGACGAATGCCGAAATGCCGTTCGAACCCTCGCCGCCCGAGCGGGCGAACACGAAATAGAAGTCCGTGGCGCCAGCCCCTGAAATAAACTGCTTGGTGCCGTTGAGAACGTAATGATCGCCGGCGCGTTTGGCCGATGTCGCCATGGCGGCGGCATCCGATCCGGCGCCCGGCTCGGTCAGGCAGTAGCTGGCAAGCCACTCCATCGAATTGAGCTTCGGCATCCACGCGTCAATCTGCGTTCGCGAGCCGTACTTCGACAACATCCACGCCACCATGTTGTGGATCGAGATATAAGATGCGATGGCCGGGCAACCATACGACAATGCTTCGAAAATCAGCGCGCCGTCCATGCGGCTGAGGCCTGACCCGCCCTTGTCCTCTGGCACATAGATCGTCGCCATGCCGAGGGCCGCCGTCTCGCGGATCACATCGACGGGAAAATGCTGCTTTTCGTCCCATTCGCCAGCGTTGGGTGCGATCCGCTCCTTGGCGAAATTGAGCGCCGTCTCCTGGATCGCCAATTGGTCGTCGGTCAACGCGAAGTTCATCGGGATTGGATCTCGGAAATCAGGGCTTCTTGTTGCAAGGCGGCGCATCGAGGAACGTGAGGTCTTTCAAAGCACCCCGGATCGAGAAGTCGCCGTAGTCGATGAACAGCCGCTGGCTAACACCGTTCTCGAAGAACAAGAACGCTAATTCGTAAGAGGGTGTGCCGTCGCTTCTGTCGGCTTTCTTGTCGAAGTAGCTGAGCGAGATCGGCCACGCCGCCAGCGTATCCAACTTCTCGGTGTTCTTCACATCCGGTGTCTTGGCGGCTTTGCCCGGCGCCACGCGACCGCCGATCACGGCCGTCGTCGCATAGACCTTTTCGCCTTTCTCGGAGCCATCGAAAAGATCGGCCGAGAAGATCGACTTGCCAGCTCGTGCGGCGTCCAACAGCGCGATCGAGTGCTGCACGGGAAAGAGCGCGTCGGCGCCGATCGTGAGAGCGAGCTTCTTCGGCTTGGCGACCTCCACCTTGATCGGCGCATCCGGCGTGGAACGCTCAGCGTCACCCGACGTCACTTCGGTTTGCTGGTCATCTTTGTACTGGCTCGAATTGAACTTGAATGTTTTGGCCATCGTGTCTTCGACCGTCGTCGAGCGCAGATCGCTGACCGAAGGCTCTCCCTCCTGGCTGATCATGCGGGTGACGAACCGCATCGTCTGCGTATAGCCATCGCACGCGCTGCCAGTCAGCTCGTAGACCATGCGGCCGGTGAGATCCGACATGCCGGCACCAGCACGTGCCTTGTCGAGCGTAATCTCATAAACCGCGCGATGCGGCGCCAGCATCGCCGGTTCGGCGGGGCCGGCAGCGTTCGCGACCAGCGGTGCCAATCCGATTGCGAAGGCCCCAATGCTCCAACTCGTGTTAAATCGCGCCATGCGTCGAGTTTCCTTCGCTTGTTCGGCGGGAGAGTTGCACTGCGGCCAACTTAGTCTGCCGCTCCCTACTTGCAAAGAAAACACGACCATAGGCGCGACACAAAGGCGCAAAATGTGGAAAGTGATGCGAAATCTGCGATTCTATTAGGTGGAAATGATGAGCTTGTTCGACGCCGGGACCTTTGTGCGGCCGATCGCGCACCGCGGACTTCATTCGGAAACCGAGGGACGCATCGAAAATACGGTTCCGGCATTCGAGGCAGCGATTGCCGCCGGCTATGGCATCGAGTGCGATCTGCAGCCGCTGGTCGATGGCACGCCGATGGTATTCCACGACGAGACGCTCGAGCGTTTGATCGACGCTGCCGGTCGCATCGACGCCAGATCGCGATCGGAAATCAAGAATTTGCGCTATCGGGATGATGATCATGCGCGGATCATCTCGTTTTCGGATTTCCTGGACCTCGTCGGCGGGCGCGTGCCGTTGCTGGTTGAGATCAAGAGCGAGTGGCTGCCGCCAAACCAGCGGTTCTTGAAAGCCATTGCAGCGCTGGCATCGGCATACGAGGGGCCGCTGGCTTTGATGTCGTTCGATCCGGTGGTGATGGCGCGCATGCGCGAATTGGCGCCTAACGTGCCGCGCGGTATCGTATCGGGCATCTATAAAGGCGAGGGGTGGTGGCTCGACCGGTTGAGCGCCGAGCGCGCGTATCGGCTAACCCACCTGCTGGAAAATGGACCCGTGCAGCCGAGCTTTGTCAGCTATCACGTGAAAGCGCTGCCGACGCCGGTCACGCGATTTCTGCGCGAGGGCCTGCAGATGCCGCTGTTCTGCTGGACCGTTAAGACGCCCGCCGACCGCAAGATCGCCGCCGAGTGGGCCGACGCACCGACGTTCGAGGGGTATCTGCCGTGAATGAGGAGGTCAGCGCGATCAAAACTGGAAATCCGCCGGACGCCGGTAACTGTTTTTGCGAGTGTCGGCCCACCCTTACCCCTTCTTCGCCTTCGCGCGTTCGTAGAGCGGCATGACGTCCTTGAGGTTGGATTTGATCGTTGAAATTCGGGTTGTGCCGGAGGGATGGGTGGACATGAATTCCATCGGCGCGCCCTGGTTCGCAGCGCTCATCTTTTCCCACAACGCAACGCCAGATGCAGGATTGTAGCCAGCGCGGGCGGCGAGTTCCATGCCGACAAGATCGGCTTCGGTTTCATCCGAACGCGAGAAGCGCAGGCCGAGCAAGCCGCCGCCGACGCGTGCGAGTTCACCGGCATTGCCGCCGACCAGAACCGCGACGGCGATCGTCGTGAAGCTCGTCAATTTCGACTTGGCGGCACGCGCGCGGGAATGTTCGCGCAGGGCGTGGGCGATCTCGTGGCCCATCACCATCGCCGCTTCATCGTCGGTGAGTTTCATCTTTTCGAGAATGCCGGTGAAGAACGCGATCTTGCCACCCGGCATGCAGAACGCATTGACCTGTGGCGAGTTGACGACGTTCACTTCCCACTTCCAGTCCCGGGCGCGCTCATTGAACTTGTAGGCATGCGGCAACAGATCTTGGAAAATCTTGCGCAGCCGAACGACTTGCGCGTGCTCGTTGGGCAGCAGCGCATGCTTCTGATAGGCTTGCCGCGTGAGCTGGGCGTATTGTTGTTCGCCGGCCTTCTCCAAGGTTTCTGGGGAAGCGAGCAAGCGAATGGTGCGGCCGACGATGCCGGGGTTCTTGAGCTTGACGCCCTCCTCCGGTTCGCGCGATGCGGCGGGTGCTGCGAGCGCGAGTGCGATCGCAACAAACGTCATTGGTGCTAGATTGCGCAATCGCATCGGATCGTTCTCCTACCCTCTCGACACAGTGTCGCACATATAGCGAGTGCATGCCCCCGCGTGAAGGGCGGCAAGACCTGATAGGTTATCGACGTGCTGGTATAAGTGGGGATATCGATGAGTGCCAAGACAGCAGGTGTTGTCAGGGTCGAGCCTGCGATCTCAAAGATCGCGGCGGCCGATTGGGACGCTTGCGCCAATCCCGATCCGGCGACCTATAATCCGTTCGTCGCGCACGCGTTTTTGAAGGCGCTGGAAGATTCAAAGTGCATCGGTGGACGTTCTGGCTGGGTGCCGCAGTATCTCGTTGTCGAAGATCCGTCAGGTGGCGTCGCCGCGTGCATGCCAGCTTACGTGAAGACCCACAGCCAGGGCGAATACGTGTTCGATCATGGGTGGGCCGAGGCCTACCAACGGGCGGGCGGCCAGTACTATCCGAAGCTGCAGGTGGCGGTACCGTTCTCGCCGGTGCCAGGGCCTCGATTGTTGGTCCGGCCAGGAGCTGGCGCCACACACAACGCCAGTTTGTTGGCCGCCGGTGCAATCGAACTCGCGCGCCGATTGGATTTATCGTCGGTACACGTGACATTCATGCAGGAGGCGGAGTGGGAACAGGTGACGGCGCTCGGTTATCTGCGGCGCACAGACCAGCAGTTTCACTGGCTGAACGAGGGTTACGCGACGTTCGATGATTTTCTGGCCAAGCTGTCTTCACGCAAGCGCAAGACCATCCGCAAGGAGCGCACCCAGGCGTTGAGCGCCGGCATCACGATCGAGCACGTGCAGGGCGCGGCCATTACGGAAGCGCACTGGGACGCGTTTTACGAGTTCTACATGGATACCGGCAGCCGCAAATGGGGCCGCCCCTATCTAAATCGGAAGTTCTTTTCGCTGCTCGGGCAATCGATGCCCGATCGTTGCCTGCTCATCTTCGCGATGCGTGAGGGATGCCCGGTTGCCGGCGCGCTCAATATGATCGGCGGCGACTGTCTGTATGGCCGCTATTGGGGGATGTCGGAGAACCATCCGTGCTTGCACTTCGAGGTTTGTTATTATCAGGCGATCGACTACGCGATCGGGCACGGCTTGAAGCGGGTCGAGGCCGGCGCACAAGGCGAACACAAGCTCGCCCGCGGCTACATGCCGTCCGCCACGTTCAGCGCGCATTGGATCGCCGATCCGGGCTTGCGGCGTGCCGTTTCACGTTATCTGGATGAGGAGCGCCGTGCTGTCGCTGAACATCGCGAGATGCTCGCCGAGTACGGGCCCTACCGCAAGGTGGTCGAGGAGCAGGACTAGTCAGCGTACAGGGACTTAGAGTGCGCGTGCGGCCTTCGCCGGTGAGGACGCTCCAGCGTCGAGCACGAACCGCACCGTTTGCTCGGCTGTTCCGTCGCCTGCCGGCACCTTGGCGGTGACCAGCAGCGATCGTCCGGCGGACGGTTGCCCATCGAGCGATGCGCGGGCGATGTCTTGTACGTCGATCACCTCGATACGTCCGGCATCGAAGGTGCCGGCGGTGGCGATCGCCTTCTTGATGTCGCTCAGTGCCGTAGTGTCGTTGACGATGGTGGCCGGGCTAATCGCATGCGCGCCGTTTGAAGAGGCGGCGGTCAACCAGAAGTGTTCACTGCCGGTTTCGTTAGCTGATGCAACTAATCGATTAGGACCGGCACCAGGGGCAAATGCCAATGCCCGCTCATAGGATTGCCCGACCAATCGATCGGGCGAACCGAGCAGGACCGCTACCGCCGAAAGGGTGGCTCCCGTTAAAGCAATTGCGGTGCAGGCGATCCGGATGCTCTTCATGCGCCTTGGCTCCTGAGTCTCGTGGGCCAAACCTGGGCCCCCAATATCTAACGGTACGTTAATATAGGGATGGAGGAGAAGCCTTTCGATCCCTTGTCCAAAGTAGTCCAGACAAATTTTCGCGAAACCTCTCCCCCACTCACCGTCACCGCGGGGAGGCGTACACGCGGCGTAGGTGTCTGAGGAAGGCGAGGTTGAACGCCACAAGTGAGGCAAATACCAGTGCGAGGATGATGCAGGTTTTGCGATCATCAGTGGAGCGCGTGACTTGCGCAGTGGGCTTTGCGTCGAATTTCGCGGCGATCAGCGTATTGGGTTGAGCGTTGCTCTCCGCCGAGGAGGCATGGGCGCGGGCGGTAAAAATTGGAACAGTCTCGGCCGGCGCGCGCGATGGCAGGTACGACGTGCCGCTGACGATCAACGCAAAGAGACCGAGGCCGGTCAGGAAGTCGCGCACGCAGCGTACGACGCGACTGTGGCGGAACTGCTTGGCTTGTTCGATCATGATCTAAATCCCCGTCTAAATTAGATACGCGTGTCGCAGCCCAGAGTTTCAAATTCGCTTCCCACGAGGCTCGGCTTACAACTTGTCCACGTTGAGCCTGAAATGTGGCGTGCCTCGTGGATTATTGTGACAAAACAAAGTGTCAGGGCGGGAGTGGCATTGCTGCACCGCCCGGTTCTTCGTTCAGGCTCGGTTCATATTGACGGCGAGCCGGGGGTGCAAAAGGGTGCTCGGGCGTAGCAATACCTGCTCGATTGCTTGAAACTCGTGAAGGCGAGGCGTAGGGTCCGCCCCGCTCAGTGGTTTCGCTGCGCATCCTTCAACCGGACCTCACGAAAGGTTAAGCCGCCATGGGCTTTTTTGCCGACAGTCTCAGCCGCATCCAGCCGTCCGCGACGATTGCCGTGTCGACGAAAGCGCGCGAGCTGAAAGCCACAGGCCGCGATATCATTACGCTGAGCCAGGGCGAGCCCGATTTCGATACGCCGCCGAATATCGTCGAGGCCGCCATCAAGGCGATGCGCGACGGCAAAACGCGCTACACCGATGTCGATGGCATCCCGGAACTGAAAGCGGCGATCTGCAAGAAGTTAGCACGTGAAAATGGCCTCGAATACCGGCCATCGCAGGTCACAGTCGGCACCGGCGGCAAGCAGGTGCTATTCAATGCACTAATGTGCACAATCAATCCCGGCGACGAAGTTGTCATCCCGGCGCCGTGCTGGGTGTCGTACGCCGAAATCGTACAATATGGCGGCGGCAAAGCGGTGTTCGCCGAGACCCGTCTCGAAGACGGCTACAAGCTACAGCCGGACGTCTTGGAAAAGGCGATCACACCGAAGACCAAGTGGTTCCTGTTCAACGCGCCGTCAAATCCGACCGGCGCTGCCTATACCAAGGCCGAGCTCAAAGGCCTGACCGATGTGCTGGTGCGGCACCCGCACGTTTGGGTTTTGACCGACGATATGTACGAGCATCTGCTCTACGACGGTCACAAATTCTATACCCCCGCTCAGGTCGAGCCGAAGCTGTACGATCGCACCCTGACGATGAACGGGTTGTCGAAGGCCTACTGCATGACGGGGTGGCGTCTCGGTTATGCAGCCGGACCGGAACCGCTGATCAAGGCGATGTGCAAACTGCAGGGACAATCGACGTCGAACCCGTCGTCGATCACGCAGTGGGCGGCCGTCGAGGCGCTCAATGGGCCGCAGGACTTTATCGCTCGCAACAATAAGGTGTTCGTCGAGCGCCGTGACCTCGTGGTGTCGATGCTCAATCAGGCCAAGGGCCTGAAGTGTCCAAAGCCCGAGGGCGCATTCTATGTCTATCCGTCGGCGGCCGGCTGCATCGGCAAGACGACGGCGAAGGGCGTGTTAATCAAGAACGACGAGGATTTTGTTTCGGCGCTCCTCGATGAAGAAGGCGTGGCCGCAGTGCATGGCGCAGCATTTGCTCAAAGCCCGGCGTTCCGCATCTCGTATGCGGTGGGCACCGACGTGCTGGAAGAAGCCTGCAAGCGTATCCAGCGGTTCTGCGGTAATTTGAAGTAAGTTTCATCCCTGTGCGGTCGAATGGAGCCCGTTGCGTTGAATAAACGAGGCGGGCTTTTTCGTTTTGTGCTCCAGCGCGGCAAGCCTGCGCATATCGCCTGCGCGCCGTGCGCCCTGGCAGCACCAGCAGATGGGGCATAGATCTAGTGCCGCAACCGAACAACAAGAGCGCTCACCGCAATTGGTCCCACTCATCTTCTTGAAGTTGACCGTAACGCCACTGCTCGTGGCCGGCATGAGCCTTGCCGCGCGCCGGTTCGGACCAGCGTTCGGCGGTTTGATCATGGGGCTGCCTTGGATGACGGGCCCGGTGCTGTTCTTCCTTGGGCTCGAGCGTGGTGATGCGTACCTGGCCGAGACCGCCAGGGGCGCGCTATTGGCCATCCCACCCATCGCCATCTATTCGATCGTCTACGCGATGGTTTCTCGCTGGAGTGGCTGGCCACTCAGTCTCTTGTTGGCAGCCTTGTCATTCGCGATGTCGGGCTGGTTGATCAGTTCGCTGCCGGGGAGTGCTACCGAGGTCGCGGGTCTCGGTATCGTATCCCTGTTCGTCGCACACTGGTTGATTGCCAAGCCACCCGCGTTGAAGGGAGTTTTCCGGCTGCCGTGGTGGGATATTCCTGCGCGGATGCTGGCGACGGCGGTGCTCGTCGGCTTCATCATCCTGGCGGCGGATTATCTCGGACCGACGCGATCTGGAATCGCATCGACGTACCCCGTGATCCTCACGGTCGTCGTCACTTTCACTCACAAGCGCTGGGGCCGGGATGCTGCCACGGCAATGATCCGCGGGGTCATGCTGTCGTTGATCGGGTTCGTTGGTTTTTTCTGGGTGGTGTCGAGCTTCGTTGGTCAATTTGGATTGGTCCCGGCCTATCTCATGGCAGCGGCGGCCGGCTTGAGTTTCAGTGCCCTACTTTTGGGGGTCAACTACTGGCGTGGCCGGCAAGCGCGGCGGTCGGGTCCACCGGTTCAATAGAAGACCTTGCCGCCCAATGCGGTGATCGTGCTGAACACGATGGCGGCCGAGACGCCAAGACAAAGCGTGGCGCGCAACAGAGGGCGAGCAACGATTGTTGCTTCGCGCTGATCCACGTAATCAGCGGCCGGCTTCGAGCCTGTCACCATGGCGCGGATCAGTGGGTCTTTCTTTATCGCGCCATGAAGGACATTGGCGGTGATGTGCGCGGCAATCAGAGGCAAGATAAGATAATCGAGCAGGCGCACGTGGAAATAGGAAATGCGTTTCTGGTTCGCCTCTGAGACGAGCTTGTAAAGCGGGCCCCACGCAATATCGTTGTGCTCCACCGACATCAGCCCGAGCGTTGCCTGCAACCCGACTGCGCTAAGTAGCCCTAAGATCATATAGGAGCCGAGCGGATTGTGGCCGAGGTAGTGAGCTTCGCGCCCGCGGAAGCTATCGAGCGCATAACGCAGGACATTCGAAGGCCAGCGCACGAACGCCGACCATCGCGACGTCGATGAGCCAACGACGCCCCAGAGGACACGCCAAATCAAAAGGACAAGAATAGCGTAGCCGTTATAGCGGTGCCACTTCATCGTATTGTCGCCAAACACTTCGGCGAACCGGAAACTCGCCCAAGCGCCGAAGATGAGCCAGACGAGTGACCAATGAAAAACGCGCGTGGGAATGTCCCACGCGCGCACTTGAGTTATCCCGGCTTCGGGTCGATTGGCCGTCACGTCCGGCATCAAACAGGTCGCCTTAGGTCTTCGGTGGCTGACGGAACTTCTTGTGGCAGGTTCCGCAATTGGCGCCGATCTTCGGCCACTCGGTCTTGAATGATGCTTCGTCCTTGATCGCGACGGCTGCTGCTTTCGCATCGGCTTCGAGTTTCGCGTAGATTGCGACAAACTCGGCCTTGTTCTCCCAAATCGCTGGAAGTGCCTGTGTCTCGCCGCCCGTCTTGCTGTCGTCGGGGAACAGAGCTGGCAGCTTAGGGGCGCCATCCGCGATCGTTTTCAGCGATGCTTGAACCTTGGCGAGATCGAACGGAGCTTCGCCCTTCATCATGGCGCCTGGCTCTTTGAAAGCTCCACCGAAGGTCTTGAGGATCTCCTTGCGTTGACCGATCGCTGCACTTTGGGCGTACACTGCAGTGGCGCCGATTGCGAGCGCAGCTAGGACGGAGAGAACGCGCATCATTGAGAGGGTCTCCTTGAAAACGTTGCTGATGTGGCAGGCTTGACCAATGGGAGTGAACTTATATGCGCCCGAACGCTCGCATCCGGTTTTGGCGGTGTCAATCTGGTGGAACACCGTCAAACATACACGGCTGCGTGAAAATGGGGGCGGCCATCCAATGGAAACGCCATTCGTTGTGCACCCGTGAACAGTCTGTCGCGCGATCCGGAAAAGCACCGCAGGAAACCTCAGATGGCTGACAACGCACGGTGCCACCGGTGCTGGATTTACCGAATGGGTTTTCTGATTGCGGCGTTCGCCCTTGCGGCGTTGTGGTGGACGCAATGACGTGGGTTTCGAGTACGTGCGTGATACAAAGAAAAACACCCGCGCGGACGATGCCATCGCGGGTGTTTCTGTAGCGTTGGAGGTTGAATTCAGATCAACGCGAATAGAATTCGACGACCAGGTTCGGTTCCATTTGCACTGGGAACGGGACGTCCGACAGTGCCGGGATGCGAAGGACCTTGGCGGTCATCTTGCTGTGGTCGACTTCGAGGTAGTCGGGCAAGTCACGCTCCGAGCTCTTGATCGCTTCGAGCACGATGGTGAGCTGGCGTGATGGCTCCTTGACTTCGATCACATCGCCAACCTTGCAACGGAAGCTGCAGATATCGACCTTGCGGCCGTTGACGCTGACGTGGCCGTGGCTGACGAACTGGCGTGAAGCAAACACGGTTGGCACGAACTTCGCGCGGTAGACAACCGCATCAAGGCGACGCTCGAGCAGGCCGATCAGTTGCTCGGAGGTCGAGCCGCGCAGACGTGACGCTTCTTCGTAAATCTTGCGGAACTGACGCTCCGTGATGTTGCCGTAATAGCCCTTCAGCTTTTGCTTCGCGCGCAGCTGCTGGCCAAAGTCGGACAGCTTGTTGACGCGGCGCTCGCCGTGTTGGCCGGGGCGGCTCTCGCGCTTGTTGAGCGGGCTCTTCGGACGGCCCCAGATGTTCTCACCGAGGCGACGGTCGATCTTATGCTTCGCGGTGACGCGTTTAGTCATATCTAGCACTCCAAGTGTGGGCGCACGGCAACTACGGCCGGCGACCCGATTTAGGTTTGGAGCGCCCCTTCCTCTGCCTCCAGTTGGAGGCCGACAGACGGCCAGGAATGTCCTGGTCATCACAGGCGCGCAAATAACACGCGGGCCGTTGAGCCCGCGCTTCGAAAGTGTCTTACGTGGCCGTCGATGTGCCGTCAACCACTAACGCGCAGATGCATGCCGGCCCTTGAGTGGATCACGGCTTCTTGACAGGCGCCGCTGCGGCGGCCGGTGTCGCGGCGGGAGCTGCTGCGGCTGGTGCCGCTGCAACCGGAGCGGTCGGTGGGACTGGAGCGGCCGTGTCGAGGCTAACCGCTGGTCCGGTCTTCAAGTAAGCGGTGATCAACTCGCTGACCTTCTTGCGCTGCTCGTCAGTGCATGATTTTGCGTCGGCAGCGCGGGTGTCTTCGACGACGGGGCGTTTCTCGCCGCTGTCGCCCTCGACAATCTCCTTGATCTTTCCGGTTAGCAGCATGACCGTCGTGAGGTGCAGCTGATTGATGTAAATCATCTGCTGCTCGGACCACTTCTTCTTCTCGATCTCCCGCTTCATGAGCGAGCGGTAGTTGAGCACTTGCAGCTCGGCGAGATCGCAGAGCTGGGCGTGCGCGGTCAAGCGTCCGGCACGAATGATCTCGCGCGCGATATCAACCGCAACTTCGACCTTCTCGCGCTCTTTTTTGTCGATTTCGACGACCTTGCCGTCGGGCTTGGTGAACTTGGCTGGCGTCATCGACCAGGCATAGTTCATGAACGCCTTGACCGTGTTTTCGCTGATGTCCTGAGCTGCGGCCGATACCGCCAATCCGGCCAGCAGTGCGCCGGCAATGCTACCGCGCACCAAATGTAGTCGCATGAATTTACCCATCGGCATTTCGTTCCTGCCCCCGCCTATTCGATGATGATGTGCGCGTCGCCTGCTGTCAAAATGTAATCCAGGCCGCGTCTGAAGTTGCCCGGCCTTTGCGTAAAGTTGGCCGTGCAATCTCGCGCTCACAGCACGGGGTCGTCTCCAAAGTAGGCGTAATAATGGCAGTTTACCCAGTCGGTTTGCGCGCCGGCCCTTTGCCCTTGGATAGCGTTGCGACAATGCCACGCAAAGTGCGTACTTCCTGCTCTGTTGCGTCCATTCTACTGAACATGCTGTGGATATTGCGCATCACCGCTTGACGTTTGTGCCCTGCGTTGAAAAATCCCAACCGCTCCAATTCGCTTTGCAACTGCGATAAGAAACCGAGCAGTTCTTCTTTTGTCGCGGGCTCTGACCCGCGCAGGCGGAGCCCAGTTTCCAGCGGTTGCTCGAAGTTTGTAACGCGGCCAAGCGTGCCGTGTTGTGTGGCTTTCATCCATTCGTAGCCAAACAACAAGGCCGCTTGCGCTAGGTTGAGCGAAGCGAATCTTGGATTGACCGGGGCCATGACCACCGCATCGGCAACGGCGATTTCATCCGATTCCAAGCCTGTGCGTTCAGGCCCGAACATCACGCCGCAGCGCTGACCCCCGGCCATGCGGCGCGTTATCTCGGCGACGGCTTGTTCGGGTGTTAGAACAGGTTTGGTGAGATCACGCTGGCGAGCGGTGGTGGCGACCACGTATTGCAGATCGCCGATCGATTCGACGAGTGTCGGCGATGCCCGCGCTGCTTCGATGATAAAGTCTGCGCCCGAAGCCGCGATCAGCGCCTTCTCGTTCGGCCAGCCGTCGCGCGGTGCGACGAGGCGCAAATCTTCGAGACCGAAGTTCGCCATCGCGCGGGCGACCATGCCGATGTTGTCAGCCAGCTGCGGACGCACCAGGATCATGGCGGGGGTCGGCCCGGCATCGAGATTTCCAGCCATCTTCTTGGGCCGGGGGGCGGCGTTCTTCTTTTGGCGGCGGATCACACGGCGGGCGAGATAGAAGATCCCTTCGCCGCGCCAACTCCTGACGAGAGCGTCGAGCGTTGGTGGTGGGGCGACGGCTGGGACAGCACCCGGGCCGCGCAACTCCAAGTCCGAGCCCGCGAAACGGACAGCTGAGAATTGCGCCAGATACTCGTCAATTGTGTTCAGCCCTTCCTGTTCTGTCCGCAGCCGGCATCCCCTGCAGTAAATGGCGGCGGCATCACAGTCACGATTGGCGCAATATTGGATGGCGGTTTCGATGGCGTCAGGCGAGAGCGCCGGCGATGCGAGCGCGGTCGCAGCTTCCGGCCCGTCGGCATAAATCGTGGTGACCACCGTACCGACAGTGACGGTTGTGCCGGCCATCGTCGGCTCGCCGCCGTTGATATTGGGGTCGTTGATGATGTGCATGTTGGTCAAAGTGAACATGTCCTGGTGCTTCGAACTGGGGACGTTGTAGACGGGGTGACGATTTTCTGAAATGGCAGGCTTGGCCGGCCGGTAGCCATTGCCATCGAATTGGCTGCAATTTGCGGGGAGCGACGGGGGCGATGGGGAGC
>JANLPY010000707.1:0-1978 GCA_031367505.1 Hyphomicrobiaceae bacterium
CCAGCCGCCGCGCGAACAAGGTCCGGTTAGCCGGACCTTGTTCCTGCCTCAAGCGCTACGGCGACGGCGAATTGCGGCCATTCCGGCGCCAACAAGCCCGAGACCCAGCAGCGGCAATGCGCTCGGTTCCGGTACGTCGTTGCAATTGTTGCAAACGACTTTGGCTTCACCAGTCACGTAGAAGCCGGCGAGAAAGATGTTGTCGTCGGTCGACGGATTAAGCGTGTCAATCTTGATCTGTGAATCGCCATTCGTAATGAAGGGCACCAGATTGTATCGCTCGTGATCGTCGGCATAGGAAGGGTTAGCCGGAGAGAACCCGTCGTCAAAGCCGCCTACTGTGATCAATTGGCCATTGGCTATTGCACCAAGACCATCATCATTGTTGCCCGCATGCGAGGTCAGCAAGGCATTATTGACCTTGATCGTTGATTCCTGCCCGCAGCAGCTGAAGTTGTCGCCGATGAACATCTCGGCCTGGAAGCCAACAGCACCGGTATCGATCGGCGTGCCAAACACCAGGGTGGCGGTATCGCCAGCCGGGTCGGAGAAGCCGTCAAGAATCGCGAACGTCGAGGTCACCGGTACGGCGAGGGCGTTTTCCCACACCACGACCAGCGCTTCGCCGTCCTGCGAAGCGTCGGATTCAGAAACGCGGAAGTCATACACGCCACCCAGGCCACCGTCGATCAGTGGCTTGATGATGCTGGTCACATCCGCGCGCGCAGAGCTCAGACCATTCGTGTTCACAGCGTTGGGGCCGAACACCAACGCGTTGCCGTTCAGCTGTACGCCGCTGAAGTCCGCTGCCGCACCGCCGAATCCAGCGCTATAAAGATATGCGGCAAGGACGGTCGAACCCACCGGCACGGATGCCGAAATCGTCCCGCCCTGAGACAGACTGCCGAAGCCATCGGACGAATAACCGACGTTGCCGGTAAATACCTTGAAAGTGGTAAGCGATGCCATTGAAGGCGCTGCAACTAGCGTTCCGACAACGCTGACTGCAGCCGCAAGTAATTTAATCGGTTTCACAAAACTAACTCCCTGAATCGTCGTAGGTGACACATGTGGTTAAGCCACGGCGAGGGTCGTTGCACGTATCGCGCCAGCCAATTCGGCGCTTAAGGATTTCAACGACTTAATTCCGATGCAGGAAAATACGCGGCGCTGTGTGTAAAGAAACCTGACAGGTGAGAATGAGAAGTCGTTCTCAACTTGGGATCCCGGTGGTGACGGATCCGCAGAGCGCGTTACCGACCTTTGAATTGCGGCAGACGTTTTTCTGCAAACGCGCGCCGCCCTTCCTTGTAGTCATCGCTGTCGAAGCAGGCGTCCACCAGCGCTGCCACAGTTTGGGCATCCTCCGTACGCGAGTATTTCTCGAAGGCATTCACCGCCGCTTTTGCGGCGCGCACGGTGAGCGGGGCATTGCGCGCGACAATTCCGGCATAACTTCGAACACGTTCATCGATCTCGGCTTCCTCGACAATGAAATTGATCAAACCGATGCGCAACGCCTCCTCGGCGTCGAGAAATCGCGCGCTAAACAAAATGTCCCGCGCTGACGACGGCCCAACCAGCCGGGCAAGGCTCGCAAGTCCTGCGTATTCGTAGCCGAGGCCAAGTTTGGCGGCGGGAATACCGAACTTCGAACCCGGCGTTGCGAACCGTATGTCTGCATTCAATGCAATGCCCAAGCCGCCGCCGATACAAAAGCCCTGAATCATCGCGATCAACGGTTTGTCGATGCTCGCGAGCAAACGTCCTCCGCGCGCAGTGATCGCTGCATATTGCTGACGTTGTTCGGCGTTCGCGCGCTGGGCATCGAACTCCGAAATGTCGGCGCCGGAGACAAACGCCTTGCCGCCAGCACCCTTCATAACGACCACGCGCACTGCGGCATCGTTCTGAAAATGCTCCAACGCGTCGCCAATGCCCTGCCACATTTCCAACGACACGGCATTGCGCCGTTCCG
>JANLPY010000715.1:0-8541 GCA_031367505.1 Hyphomicrobiaceae bacterium
CCGGCGCCGGTCTTGGGTCCTTCGAGGCCGACCGGCGCTGGCGGACAGCGCGATGACATGCTGTGTTATCTGAGCAACCCGCGCACGGATAAATTATCGCGTCATCGGTCGCTATTGGCCCAGTCCGTTTTCGTTCTTCATCGGCGCCAGCTTCCGCTGTCCCCCTTTCAACGGACAGCGACCCCCTTGAGTTGCATTGCCATATCCTCGCCGGCCATTCGCATAATAGGGGCGTCTGGAAATGCTTGGCCAAGGCTGTCCGCACGACCTGGTGCGGTTCAACTACTGCGTGACCGCGTCCTCAAGGACCGCCGCCTTTGCTGGCGCGACCTGCGCAATTGTGTTGGTTTCCCGATTGATCGGCCGACTCGATCCGCTCAAGCAGGGAATAATCAGTCGGCCGGAGCGTTGTTACAACTCGTAGGCGTATGGCCGGTAGTGCAGCGTAGCGCGTAATGCGGATTTGCAGCCGGTCGTGCGACCCATTTGGGGAGGACGTGGCGATTGGGGCGGCACTCTGACCCCGCGGAGCGACATCCTCATCCGCCACATGCTCTGATCCGCGTGGCAGCCCACCGCCGGTTTTTGGGCCCCAGCACTTTGCCCAGCTCTGGCATCCGGCAACGGCGATGTCGAAGGTGGCAAGGATCGCAAGCTCTACAAGTTTGCCCACACCTTAGCCTCGAAGTCGAACCAAGCGCTTATGCGGTAGCCATCCCATTTCAAAGTGACGTTCTTGGTCTGGATCGGGATCGCCACAACATCCGGCCAGAACGCCGCGATGCACTCCCCTCTACTATGTCGCACGCTAGGGTACACGATGCCGTTGCTGCCGCCTTCACGAAGCATTCGAGCAAAGATTTGACTGGCTGGGTATCCGGTGACATCCGGACCAAGAAGATCTGGTCGGCTTCCATCCGCAATGTCGTGCATCGTAGCGTCGATCTTGCCCTGATATGTGCGGAACGCGTTCTCGGTGGCGGGATCGTTCGTCGCGCGGTGAAATCGCTCTTTGTGAAAAGCAACCTCTCGCAAAGCAGTGTCGAATTGGTGCCCGGCATAGTAGACCCCGTAGCTGCCGTCGCTGAAACGGGTGGGGCGATCCTTGCTGGTATGAACGAAGGGAGCCATGACCACAGATGCACCCGGCCCCGAGACGCGGCGTGCGACCGGCACAAGACTTATCTGCCCCGTCTCCTGACGCAGCCGAGGATTTGTAAGACTTTCAAGCGCTATAAGCGCCTCCCAATCGCCGGGTGGAGCAACGCGCTCGAAGAGAGAGATCGGTGGGAACCGTGTAGGTACCAACCGATAAGTCGCATTCCATCGGACGCGCCGAGATCGCACTGATGCAATCTCGGCGGTGGTGATGGGCAAATCCCCCGGCTCGCTTGAACTCACCATCCACCCCGGGCACTGTCCAGGTAGTCACGGACAGCGGCTAAGTCGGGAATCTGGCCGCCCATCATGCGCTGTAGGGCGCTCTCGCCGCCGAATGCCAGGTTGGGCTGGCTTACCCAACGATCGGCGAGCTCGGGGCGCTGATAGAGGATTTCCAGCGCCGAGAAGATGCCTAGGACATAGCTGAGCCGCGAAGCGAGATCGAGGGAGTGTGCGATCGTGCCGAACTGCCCTTTTTTCCATTTGTAGAAAGTCGAGCGGGACGGCTGGCCAAGCAGTGTCATCGCTTGGTCGACCTCAAGCTTCCAGTTATCGGCTATGGCAAAGAAAGCGCGTAGTCCGGCGTGGACCTGCTTCGCATCGATGCGCGGGGGGATACGAGCCGGAGCAAGCGTTACCATGTGTTCTCCTTCGAATAAATCCAACCTAGGACAATCATGCTGATTTGTCCATTGTTGGACTTCGCGTCTTAACACGTGATGAATAACGGTCCAGGATCGCCCTTCGATATCGTGTGCGGATTGCTTGCGAAACAAAAAGGGTATGAGTTGCTGAGGCTTGGCTGCTGTCGGCCTAATCCAACCATCCGTTCTTGAACTGGTTCAAAAACCTGCGTTTTTGCACCATGCCCAGCCAGCGCTCGGAAACCGTCCGAATACCCCGAAATCATGTTGCAAAACTATGGTGCATTAGTTATGGTGCAGAACTGAAGGCGGCTCGAGGTTTTTGCACCATGAAGCTCGGCTATGCGCGCGTCTCCACCGACGATCAGGAGACCTACCTGCAGATCGACGCCCTCAAGGCCGCCGATTGCGACCGCATCTACCAAGAGAAGGCGTCGGGCGCCAAGACCGACCGGCCGGAGCTGATGCGGCTGCTCGACAACGCCCGGCAGGGCGACGTCGTGATCGTCTGGAAGATGGATCGGCTCGGCCGATCGCTGCTGCATCTGATCGAGACCGTGAACCTGCTCAATGAACGGGGCATACAACTCAAGTCACTGACCGAGAACCTGATCGACACCACAACGCCATCCGGCAAATTGGTGTTCGGCATCTTCGGTCTGATGGCCGAGTTCGAGCGCGATATGCTGCGCCAGAGAACCAATGCCGGCCTCGCCGCGGCGCGTAGGCGCGGGCGCGTTGGTGGCAGGCCGAAGAGTATCGATGCCGCCGCACTCAAGAAGGCGCGCGCTCTGCTCGCGTCCGGTGACTACGGCAAGGGCCAGGTGGCCGACGAGCTCGGCGTCAGCCGGCATACGCTCTGGCGCGCCTTGGAAAAGGAGGGCACCCCATGATTACGCTCAGACGCATCGATCCGGATCGCAACATGGCGCGCTTCTACGCGCTCGATGTCTTGCCTACTTTGTTTGGAGAGTGGACGCTCATGGCAGAGTGGGGCCGGATTGGTGCCTCAGGTCAATGCCAGCGGCGCGCGTATCCGAACGAAGCTGCCGCTCTTGCGGCGCTCACCGAACGCCTGCGCCGAAAGACCCGCCGAGGTTACCAAAGCATGTCGCCTATGCCCCTAAGGGCCGACGCAAGAAATCCTGCCCCACAAGTCTCTGGCTGACCCACAGCCGACTTGCCAAGCCATCTACATGCGGGAGCAGAAGCGAAATGCGGGTCATCCACCCTTTCGTCCCCAAACCTGCGCAACCGTATACATCGTGAATGCAGTTCCCGGCGCCTGTAAGTGATTGCGGCACTCGGAAACCACCTGCGGGAATTCGGTTTCCGTCAGCAGACCAAGCTTTAATATAGTGCCGCGCAGGGACTCAACTGTTGCGGGCAAATA
This sequence comes from Hyphomicrobiaceae bacterium, assembly GCA_031367505.1. Lineage (GTDB taxonomy): Bacteria > Pseudomonadota > Alphaproteobacteria > Rhizobiales > Hyphomicrobiaceae > JAKFWF01. The sequence goes on from JANLPY010000715.1 coordinate 3,199, forward strand.
GTCGACCAAAGGATCGATCGATCGAACGCCGAGAATGCAGGTGCGGAACTGGACATCGTGCAAGCCTGTATGCAGCACAACCGAATACAGGCGCCGAGCCAACTGCAGATCGGCGCCGACACCAATGAAGGCACCCAGAAGTGCTGCCTTGAGCTTTTCCCAAGCCGGATGCAATGGAAAGCAATGCAGGCTCGATCCGTCAGGTTCCTGCAGCGCGATGGTGCCTCCCGGGCGAGCAAGGCGGATTGCCTCCGCCAACAAGCGCTCTGGCGCCCCGGCGGTGCTGGCCACAAATCGCATATGGACGAGGTCGAAACTCTCGGCAGGCAAGTTGGAACTATACGCATCACCTAGCAAAAACTCGGTATTGCTCGAAGCGGAAGCTCGGGCATGGTCGACGAACACGGAATTCATATCAAGCCCGACAACGCGACCACGTAGTCCCACCCTCTTGCTAAGCAAGTCGGTGATGCCGCTGGGACCGCATCCAATATCCAGGCAGGACCAATCCTCTCCAACCCCGATTAAGTCGAGCATTGCGTCGGCGTCCGGCGCCATGGCATCGCTCTGAACGCGCAGTCGCTCGATCTCGCCGCCTCGGCTCTCGATAGGATAGTTGCCCGAATACGCGACTGTCATCGACAACTCCTTGCACTACAGGGACAAAACTTCCGTGTCACACACACCGTCCTGACCTCAAAGCCACCCCCGGGTCCAGCACCGATTTGCTAGGATGGTCTCAGGCCTTCCAGCAGCGTAGGCAAGTATTCGGCGACCGTCGGGGTGAATGTACATTCACCGCGATGCCACCGTAAAGGGTGCGCCGGCGGCCATAGGCCGAGAAACGGTTGCAGCACCTCGTCGCCACCGATGCCAAGAACAGCCAAGGAAACCGAGCAAAGCAAAGCTGATTGACGCTCCGCGTCAATCAAAGCGCTGCCAGCGTCGTGGCCAGCGTCGATCATCAAATCGCTCGGCCGCCTCGTCGCTTCCTGATTGACGCGCCGTTCTCATCCAGATTGTTGCGCTACATCAATGAGTTCTGCGGTCGCCTTACTCGCGTGATGGTGCACCATCAGCCATCGTCCATCGCGCTTTTCATAGATGTTTGTTCCTAGCGCGATCCATGCGAATTCCTTTCCGTCCTTCATCTTCCCTTTGACGTTTTCCAGACCGGTCACTCGGGCGATCGATCCGCTGACCTTGATCGCCGGGTGGGACATCACCACTGAAAGCTCTGAAAATGCATCGAATGGAACAGCCTTCCACGTATCGAGCACGGCCTGCCACCCGATTGCCACTTCCTTGCTAGCCTCATGCAGGGCGGTAACGTCATCGTCGTGTGCGCACGCTGCTGATATCCCCTCGATGGAGCCTGCGGATAGCGCTTTGTAGAAGGCATCGTTGGCTACACGCACGGCATTATTGTCGGCACTTGCATCAACCATTTTGGAATCTCCTTTGGTTCAGACAATGAGCTTCGCAAATCATCGATCATTGCTAGCTGCTGCACGGCACCAGCGTCGCGGCGCGACAGGCTCGGACCTCGCATCGACGTCCAAAGGGCTGGGAAGTTGACTTTACCGAATTCGCTCCTGGACCGCAAACTGGTGACGATGGCGGACCTTCTGAACGAAAAATTCAAGCCCGGCCCCACTTCGTTTCATAGGGGGCTCACGATCGGCAAGCTATGCGCCAGAGACCATGGGTTGTCCCTTATTGGCCCAGTCCGTTTTCGTTCTCCATCGGCGCCAGCTTCCGCTGTCCCCCCATCAACGGACAGTACTCGCCCTTGAGTTGCATTGCCACACCTTCGCTCCCATTCGCATAAACGGGCGTCTGGAAACGGCGCGGCCTGGTCGACAGCGCCATTGGCAGCGGAGGTTGTTGCCGAGATTACTGGGGATCTCTTCCCAATATCGGCAACGAACTGCGCAACCTGATTTGCCGCGAGCCACCTCTTAGGAATTGTTTGATCGTTGCCGGGTGATCGCAAGCCCTACACTCAGGGCGCCTCTGCGCGCTTGTCGATCGCGTTAGCTAGCAGTTCGTGGTCGCTTAGATTGGTGGTGAGGACGACGGCATCCGGCGGACACTGCATCGCAAAGACTGCGTCGCCGAGAACCAAGCACTGATTTTCATCGAGTTCTCGTAGCGGCCTGCGACGTATCGAGCGGAGTACCTTTCGGCGTTTCAGCATCTCGGGTTTGGTGGATGTGGCGCAGACAGCCTCCAGGCGCTCCAATGCCTCAAGATCTTTCGCGAACTGGCCTCTGAGGCAGCACGAGCCGAGTGTGCAGGCCATCGGCTTATTGTCGATAACGCCGGTCAGCGTCTCACGCGGCCCAGTCAGCGCGTAGCAAGGGAGCGGGTTGGTCTGGGTGAACGGCGCCTTGCCACGCTGGCGCCAGGCGCTAAAGATCTTCGTCTTGAGCCAGATGCGAGCCTCGCGCGTTTGCAGTCTGTGAAATTCAGGACCATCGCGTGGTATCTCGCGGGCGACGGCATTGGCGACGGCCATACTGCTGGTGAAGTCCGCGACCGCACGAGTTGCCGTCCTATTGAGGTTGCGCTGTTGCCAGACTGTCTCGATACTTGCAATGGCATCGGCCCAACGCTCTGTAGTCACGGCCTTGTTGTGCAGCCAAATGTAGGCACGGAGTACTCCGCGCTTGAATTCCTTAGTGGCATAGGCCGGCACAAGCAGGGCCTCATAGCGGGCAAAGCTGGCCTTGGCGCGGTCTCGGTCGGGACCGACCTTGAGTAGCGTATCGGCGAGGATGGTGGTGTCGAGGAAGGCCTTAACGGGGTCCGAGTAGCAACGGAACAGAAACTCCGATTCAGCGGTTTTCTGTGCGGCAGGTCGACCTGAGCTTGGCAAGTCGCCTTCCGGTGCTCTCCCGTTACCGGCCATCAAAGGAACGCATCAAGAACTCGTCGGTATGGGCCAAAGACGTCGTTCTCGCGGCGCGCGCGTCCCTCTCCCCGTTCTTGCGGGAGGGATCCTGGTGAAGCATGAAATAGCCACGCGAAGACCTTCACGTCACTCTCCGCGTCTCAATCGGCGGTGCCTCTCCCATGTCCCAGAAGAGCCCCGTCATCATGCGCAGGCCCTCGCGCATGATGGGCGCAAGCACGTGCTCGTTAGGCGCGTGCTGCGAGCATGATGGATAGGAGTGCGGCACCCACACCGTTGGCATGCCAAGCGTGTCGGCAAAGCACGCATTGGGTAGCCAACCGCCGACATTGGCCAGGACCGCCGGCCTCTTCCCCGTGGTTCTCTCGATCGACGCTGAAGCCCACAGCGCCACGGGATGATTCGGGTCGAGCCGCGTTGCCGTCATCACGTCTAGATCGGACTCCACAATCTTCACTTTCGAAAGTCCGTGCGCATTGAGATGGGTGCGCAACGACGGCAGGAAGCTCTGCCAGGGCACGTCAACCGTGAAGCGAATCTGGCAGTGCGCAGTAGCTTTCGGCGGCACGGCGTTGACCGGAGCCTTCGGATTGCCGGTACTGAATGCCAGCACCTCAAATGTGTTCCATGCGAACACCTTCTCGGGTACGCTCAGGCCCGGCTCACCCCACCAAACGTCGATATCCGGGCCATCAGCGCCGCCATCGACGACACAGTCGGCGAGCGCCGCGCGCACCGAGTCAGGAATGCTGCTCGGCAGGATACCGCGCACCAGCACATGGCCCTTGGCGTCGATGATCGAGGCGATCGCGTTGGCTAGGATGACACCTGGATTGGCAAGGATGCCGCCCCAGTTACCCGAGTGATGTCCCCCCGCACGCAAATCGACCGTAAGGTCGAAGTTCAGCGCGCCGCGCGTTCCACCGAAGATGGTCGGTCGATCGGACGCGACCCGTGGTCCATCCGAGCCAATCAGCAGGTCGGCCGCCAGCATTTCTTTGTGCGCGGCGCAGAACTCGGACAAACCAGGCGAGCCAATCTCTTCACTGGTATCGATCATGAAAGTGCTGTTGAAACCGAGCCGGCCGCGCTCGGCGATCACCACCTCAAGCGCCGCCATGTTGATCAGATGCTGCGACTTGTTATCGGCGGTGCCGCGCCCGTACCAGCGATCGCCTTCAACAGTGAGCATCCACGGATCTAGTCCCTGCCGCCACTGACCCTCAAGGCCGCGGATAACGTCGCCGTGACCGTAGCTCAGCACTGTCGGCAAGGCGTTATCTTCGTGTCGTGTCGCGACCAGGAATGGCCCGCCATGGGAGACAGGGTTGGGTAAGATCTCGGTCGCGTAACCGATGCGCTGGAAAATCGGCGCGAGCTCGTGCTGAAGATATATGCCCAGCTGCGGCCTACTCTCTGGCACCTGGCTCTCGGTGCGATATGCAACGCAACGCGCAAGATTGTCGCGGAATGTGCCGGCATCGAAATAGCGTTCGGCCGACTCAATCGCGGACTCACGGGTCATGTGCGGCTCTCCGTGTACGAGTTCTCTGTTGCTCCATTGGTCGGCGTTGGGTCAAAAGTGACGGCCGCCGACGATGACAGTGCCTCGATGGGCAGGCTCGGTCTAGACCTATAAGCGGACGCTCTCTCTTCGTTTGCGCTGTCGTACAATCTGAGCATTTTCGTGCCGGGGCGGTTTACGCGGCGGCCTCGGCGGCCGACAAGCAGCGGTAGATCGTCGTCTCGTGAACGCCGAACGCGTCGGCCACCTGCGGCACCGACTGGCCCTCATCGACCAAGCGCAAGGCGAGGACGACTTGCTCGGGAGTGAGCTTCGGCTTGCGGCCGAACTTCACGCCTCGCTTTTTGGCGGCGACGCGCCCGGCTCCGGTTCGGTCACGGATCAGCGCTCGTTCGAACTCGGCAATGCCGGCGAACACGGTCAGCACCATCTTGCCCGCCGGCGTCGTCGTATCGGCCCAGGGCTCGCCCAACGATTTCAGGCTGGCGCCGGCGGCCGTGATCGCTTCCGCCAGGTCCAGAAGGTCACGCGTTGAGCGCGCCAGACGGTCGAGCCGCGCGACAATGACAACGTCGCCATCGCGGAGCTGCTCGATCATGCGCCGCAGTTCGGGACGATCGGCCCGTGCGCCAGATTTCTTCTCCTGGAAGACGCGGCGGCACTTGGCACCCTTCAGCGTATCGAGTTGCAAGCTGAGGTCCTGGTCATCAGTCGAGACGCGAGCGTAGCCGATGTTCATTGCGGGGATAACCTTGCGAATATAGTTGCACAACTATACCGTTGTGCGTCTAATTTTTGCAAGTCTCAATCCCCAGGTTTTCGGCACCCGCTCGTGGTCCTGCAAAACTTAGGAGTTTTGCAAGACGAATTGGCAGCATGCCGGTCAGATTTCTGAGCCACG
>JANLPY010000776.1:0-9851 GCA_031367505.1 Hyphomicrobiaceae bacterium
GCGCGAGGTCGTTCCGGCCGCCGAGGAAGTTGGCATCCGCTTGTGCGTGCATCCCGACGATCCGCCGCGGCCGCTCTTCGGGCTGCCTCGCATCGTGTCTAGCGGCGATGATCTCGCCTGCGTCGTCGACACCGTGCCCTCGCCGGCGAACGGGATCACATTCTGCACGGGATCGCTAGGCGCCGGGCGGCACAACGACGTGCCGGCACTGGCGAAGCGGTTCGCAGCCCACATCCACTTCGCGCATCTGCGCAATGTCACTAAAGCGCCCGACGGCTCGTTCATGGAGGCCGAACATCTAGCCGGCGACACCGATATGGTCGCGGTCGTGCGTACACTGCTGCAAGAGCAGAAGCGGCGGCGCGACATGGGGCGCGGCGACTGGCGCATTCCGTTTCGTCCCGACCATGGCCACGAGTTGTTGAGCGACGTTGGTCGCAAAACGCATCCGGGTTATCCCGCGATCGGGCGCCTGCGCGGGCTGGCTGAGCTTCGTGGTGTCATGACCGCTGTCGCCCAACTCGACGCGCTGCCGGTGTAGGTGCAGCGGCACGGCCCGATGCAATTTTTGGCGGGCGGATTGCAATCGAAATACCAAACACCGCGCCTTGTGACGCGATCTCGCGAGACCGTCACGTAATCGATATCATCGTGCCCTTTTCGCCATTCAGCAGGCGGCGAAGATGAAGCTGCGGCAAGGGGTCGGTTCCGGATCGCCCGGCCAGCGCGGCAAATGCGGTCAGGCTTGAGGGATCCTGCGTCGCGAGCCTGTCGAACGCGTCGAGATAGGCTTGCTGGTCCGCTCCGGCTTTGTGCAGCGGTTCATAGACACGCAACGGTGTGCTTCTGCCTCGCAGCATAAGATCGCCAACCGGCCGGCCGATGAATTCTGGAACCAGTTGGGCGACATCGGTGCTAACGCAGATCCTGGTGCCGAGTGTCTTGTTGGCTTTTTCCAGCCGCGAAGCGGTGTTGATCGTATCGCCGTATGCTGAATAGTCGAAGAAGCGCCCGCCACCGAAGTCGCCAACGATGGCTGGGCCGGAATGGATGCCGATGCGGGTCTGACCAAACGCGATGTCTTGTTTGGCTGCCTCGGCGAGAAACGCCTCGGCGAAGGTGTCGAGATCAAGTCCGCAGGCGACTGCACGGGCGGCATGGTCAGATTGGTCGGCAGGTGCACCGAACAGCACATGGATAGCATCGCCCATCACCTTGGCGACTGTGCCGCCATGCGTGAAGACAATCGCCGTCATGCCGCCGAAATAACGGTTAAGCAGGTCGACCAGAGTCTCCGTCGGCAAGGTCTCGACAAGTTTTGTGAAGCCAGCGACATCGGTGAACATGGCGGTGACTTCGCGGCGGCGGCCGGACAAGTCGAGCGATCGATGGTCAGCCGCGAGTTCAGCTGCCAAGTTTGGCGAGAAGTAGCGGGCCAGAGCGACGTGGGCACGTTCTGCTTCTATTCGGCGCGCGCGGGCCTCGCGTTGTGTTGAGACATTGCGCAAGGTCTTGGCGATTGTCGCATCAAGATCAGCGAAGTCGATCGGTTTGGTGAGAAAGTCGAAGGCACCGCGGTTCATGGCCGTGCGGATGTTGGTCATGTCGCCATAGGCCGAGACGATTACGGTCGCAACTGGGTCATCGGCCTCTTGGATCTTACCCAGGAGTGTCAGCCCGTCCATGCGCGGCATGTTGATATCGCACAGCACCAGCTCGATGTCAGTGTGATCCCGCAGCGTGTCCATTGCCTCCACTCCGTCGCGGGCAAAGACGAAGTTCATCGCGTTGTCACGGATCTCGCGCCGGAACTTCTGCACGAGTAGTGCCTCGAGATCAGGTTCGTCATCAACAACGAGGATTTTTGTGTTCAACCGCCATGCTCCCATGCCGACACGCGCTGGTCGATCTCGTTTTTAAGCATCGGGAAATCAATCGGCTTGGTCAGCAGCCCCGTAGCGCCGGCCTCGAGGGCACGCCGGCGGGTCTCGGCATCACCATAAGCCGTGATCATGATCACTGGCAGGGTTGGTCGCGCAGCTTTGATCTTCGGCAGCAGTTCAATCCCGGTCATCCCCGGCATGTTGATGTCACTTAGTATCAAGATCAGGTCATCATTGTCGGGGGTCGCCGAGAGCAAGGCCAGCGCATCGTTCGCCGAAAGAGCGAAATCCATCTTGAAGCGCTGTTCGCGCAGCTCGCGACGAAACTGCTGGCGAAACAACATTTCGACATCGGTCTCGTCATCGACCACAAGAATTTTGACGGTCATTGGGAATTTCCTGAAACGGTCTGCTTCGCTAATATTCGAGGCAAGGTCACGGTAAACTCGGTAAATTCGCCCGGCACGGTGTCGACTTCGATGGTGCCGCCGTGCTGTTTTACTACGATATCGTGGCTGAGCGACAGGCCAAGTCCAGTGCCTTCGCCGGCTGGCTTGGTCGTAAAAAATGGATTGAACATTCGGGCTTTGACCTCGGGCGGAATGCCTGTGCCATTGTCGCGGATCCTGATTTCAACCCGGTCGCCCAGGCTGCGGGTCGCAGCCGAAAGCGTTGGCTGGTAGGAGCCGGCGCCATTCTCCTTGCCCCGTTTGGTGGCCGCGTAAAAACCGTTGGTCACAAGATTAAGCAACACACGCGTGATCTCCTGCGGAAACAGATCGGCTTCGCCGGCCTCGGGATCAAGCTTTTTATCCAGCGTGATGTTGAAGCCGGGCTTCTCGGCGCGGGCTCCGTGATAGGCAAGATTGATGCTCTCCTCCACCAGCGCGTTGACGTCCACGGCACGGTGCTCGCCCGACCCCTCGCGCGAGTGTAGCAGCATGTTTTTGACGATGCTGTCGGCGCGCTTGCCGTGCTGGACGACCTTTTCGAGATTGCCCTTCAGCATTGCGGTCAACTCGTTGATCTCGGCGCGGATGTTGTCGTTAAGCGGCGCTGGTTTCAAAGCGTCGTCGAGCTCGCCGAGCAACTCGCCTGATAGGGCGGCGAAGTTGTTGACGAAGTTCAGTGGGTTCTTGATCTCGTGCGCGATGCCAGCGGTGAGTGCGCCGAGGGATGCTAGTTTCTCGGTTTGGACGAGGCGGTCTTGGGCGGTGCGCAAGTCGTCGAGTGAGGTCGTCAGGTCACGCGTCTTGGCTTGCACTTCTTCGAACAGGCGTGCGTTTTCGATCGCGATCACGGCCTGATCGGCGAATGTCGTTACTAGTTCGATCTGCCGGTCGGTGAACGGCCTGACAGTCGTATGGGCCAAGAACAAGACGCCGGTTACTTCGCCGGCGCTCATCAGCGGTACGGCGAGCATGGTTCTGGCCTTCGACTGCCGCTGCCGCTTGAGGTCGGTGAAGCGGGGATCGGCAAGTGCGTCGGGCAGGTGCAGCGTGCGCTTGTCGAATGCCACGATACCGACCGCCGAGCCGTCGCCGACGCGCATCGGCTTCGTCTGCAGCCATTCGACGAATTCGGGCGTCGCGCCGCTGTGGCTGGCAAGGCGGTACATTCCGTCCGGCGAGCGCTTGCTGATGAGGGCATACTCGGCGCCGCAGAGTCGGCGGGCGGTGGCGACGATGGCGTCGAACACCGGTTCCACTTGCGACGGTGACTTGCTAATGACGCCGAGCACCTCCGACGTGGCCGTCTGATATTCGAGCGCCTCGGTGACCTCCTTCGTGCGGGCCTGCGTTTCCTTGAACAACCGCGCGTTCTCGATTGCGATCACCGCCTGATCGGCGAATGTCTCGAGCAAATCGATTTCTTTCTGAGCGAAATCGCCGACCTTGGCGCGCTGGACCGTGATCGCGCCGATAACTTGACCGCCGCGCTGCATCGGCACGCTGAGCACGCTGCGATTGCCAGCAACCATCGCCAGCTGCTTCAGTTTCTCGTCGATTTCCGAAGCAGCCAGCACGTCCGCGATTTTAACGACATTGCCGGTCGAGATTGCCTGACCCGTCACAGAAGTACGGGAGAGGGGAGATGGGAACGCCTTGCGGGCAGCCTCCAGTCCCGGCTGGTTGATGCCGAACGAACTTGCTGCATGGATCATATCATCTTTCAGCAGGAAGACCCAGCCGTAGTCGGCCTGGGTCAGGTGCGACGCGCGCTCGGCGATCACATCGAATACCGGCTGGATGTCGGCCACCGAGCCGCTGATCACCTTGAGTACTTCGGCGGTGGCGGTCTGCTTCTCCAGCGCCTCCTTGGTCTCCCCGATCAGCCGTGCATTTTCGATGGCAATTGCGGCCTGATCGGCGAAGGTCTGCAACAGTTCGATCTGCTTGCCGGTGAATGGCCGCACGGTGAAGCGCGCGAGAGAGATCACGCCGATCGGCGTTTGCTCGCGCATCAGCGGTATTCCGACAGTCGTGCGGATGCGTCCTAATTCCTTCGCTTCCGTCCACGTGTACTCAGGGTCTTCGCGGATATCCACGATTTGTATGGTGCGCGCTTCGATCAGGGCACGTCCCGACACGCTGCCCCGGCCTGCAACAAAGCGCGTACGACGTGCCGCCTCGACGAACGCCTCGTCGAAACCATACATGCCAGCGCGCACGTATTCGTCGCCGATCTGGCGTGCCAGTGTCGCGCCATCGGCCTCGCAAAGTTTCGCGACGGTCTCGACCAGCACGTCGAGTACCTTCTGCAGATCGAACGTCGAACGGCTTATGACCTTCAGTACGTCGGAGGTGGCGGTCTGCTGTTCCAGTGCCTCCTTCGTCTCGTTGAATAGGCGGGTATTGTTTATGGCGATCACGGCCTGATTAGCGAAGGTCTCGAGTAACTGGATCTGTCGCGGCAGAAACGCTGCCTGCGCGGCACGCGTTACCGTCAGAACTCCAATGACGCTGTTCTCGCGCACCAGCGGAACGCCAACTGCCGAGCGGATGCCCAGCTTAGCCGGCGCGTCGGGTCTTTCGAATTCGGGCTCGGCGGCGGTGTCCTCTACATGCACCGGACGTCCCTCGATCACGATACGGCCCCAGATGGTTCCGCGGCTAGGTATTGGCGGATAACGCAGAAGATTGGCATGCTGTTCAGCGTCGAAACCAAAATCCGCACCAACCGGGTAGGTTTCGCCGTTCCTGAGTCTTATGATGGCGCGGTCTGCTTCGCACAGCCGCGCTGCCGTGGCCGCAATCGCGTCTAAAACGGGTTGCAGTTTGTTCGGCGAGCGCGAGATCACGCCGAGGACCTCGGCGGTCGCGGTCTGGTATTCCAGGCTTTTTGCCAATTCTGTGGTGCGTGCCTCGACTTTGGCTTCGAGTGTTGCGTAACTGTCCTGGATGCGCGCCGCCATTTGGTTGAAACTGCCGGCCAGCGTTTCGATCTCGTCGCCGGTCTTGATGTCGATGCGTTGGTCGAGCGCGCCGGTGCCTAACCGTTCCGCACCTTCCTGTAATTTCTGGATCGGCACCACCATACGTCGCGCAAGCAGTCCGCCCATGACGCTCGCGAGCACGAGGCCGAGGCCCAGCAGCGCCGCCGTTTGCGCCAAAGAGACGTAAACCGGCGCCAGGGCTTCCGCGGCCGGCACCTGCACAAACACGAACCATTTAAGGCGAGCGATGGGCGCGGAAGCCGCCAGCACGGTCTTGCCGTCGAGCCCGGTCGACGTGGTGACATCGATGAGGCTGGCAGCAGTGCTGCCGCCTGCGATGGCCTGTGCGATGTGCGGCAGCTTCGACAGGTCGGTCTCACGCAACACGAGGCTCATGTCGGGATGGGCGACGAGACGGCCGTTGGCATCGGTGATGAACGCGTAGCCGGCCTCGCCGATCTTAATCGAAGTCACCACATCCCAAATCAGCTTGAGATTGACCTCGGCGATGGTGACGCCCGGTGTGCGCCCGCCATGGCTCAGTGCGATTGTGGTGTACGGTTCCGAGCCGCGCCGGAACGTGACGGGGCCGAACCAGATCTTGTTCTCGATCGCCTTCGTGAAGCGCGGATCGGCTGCGTAGTCGGCGCCGCTGCCGACCACGTCCGGCTCCAGCCGCGATAGCCGCAGCTGCTCCTTGCCCGCACCGTCGACGTGGATCAGTTCAGTAATCGCCGGCGCCTGGCGCAGCAAGCGGATGAAATCGTAGCGGCGCTGCTCGACCGGGATGCGCGACCATTCCGCCCGCGTCGTCCAGCCAAGCTGCTGCTCGATGCCGGAGATAAACAGGTCGATCCGCTCGGCCGCCGCCTGCGCTTTCTCGCGCTGCACCCGCACGGACGCGCGCTTGGCCTCCTCATAGGACAGCCACACATTGATCAGCCCGTTGATGACCAGCACCAGAGTGACAAGGCCAATCAGCGCCAGCGCGAACTTCCATGCCAACGCCATGCGGCGACGCGGGGCTTCCGTTAAGGCAAACGACGCAGCCACCGTCATTCGATTACCTCGTCGGCGCATTCGTAGGTTGGGTTAGCGGCGCATTTCGCCGCGTAACCCAACAACTTGAAGTTCGTTGTGGATTGTTGGGTTACGGGCTGCGCCCTCACCCAACCTACAAGGTGCTTCATTCGATCACCTCGTCGGCGCGGGCGAGGAAGGCGGGGGATACGGAAAGCCCGAGCGTCTTCGCGGTCTTGAGATTGACGACGAGCTCGAACCGTGTGGGCGTCTCGGCAGGCACGTCGCCGGCCTTCGCACCGCCGAGGAATCGGGCAACCATGATCGCCATCTGTCCATAAATGCCCGGAATGCTGGTGCCGTAGGATAACAGACCGCCGGCGTCGACCGCCTCTCGATAGCCGTGGATGGCCGGCAGCCTGTTGCCGGCTGCAAACGCTACGACACGCTTGATGTTACCGGCGTTGTAGGTGAGGGCGCTGCCGCTTACCATCAGCGCATCCGATTTTCCGTCCAGGATCGCGGCAAAGGCGGCATCGAACTGTTCAGCCACTTCAAGCTCGATTGGCGCCACTGAAATGCCGGCGGGCAGCGCCACGGGGCGGAACTGCTCCAGCACACCGCGCGGGCCGACGAGCGCGACGCGGGATGCGTTCGGAGCGATTTCCAGCAGGAGTTGTAACCGCTTGGCAAAAAATTCCGGGCCCGTCGTCTGCGCAACGCCGGTCAGATTGCCACCGGGGCGCGACATGCTTGCAATGAGACCACCTTTGACTGGGTCGTCCTGGAACAACGTGACGATTGGAATGGCCGGTGTCGCCGCCCGCGCGGCGTCGTGCAGCCATCGCGCACCGCCGACCACGATGACATCGGCGCTGCGCTCCACCATCTCGCGCAAAATATCCGGGGCCGCTTTCGGCTCGGTAATGCGCGGTTCGATTATCACCGTTCGTCCGTCGATCCAGCCGAGATCGCGCAGACCGTGCACAAAGGCCCGCGCCCAGGGCCGTACCGGATCGGAGCCGGAGATATCCGCCACGGGTGTCGGCGCGACGCCGACCAGGGCGACGATCGGCAGTCGTTTGGTTTGCTGCGCCCACACTTCAAACGGCCACGCGACAACCGCGCCGCCAGCCAGTGAGATGAATTGCCGCCGTCTCATTTGATCACCTCACAGGCCACCAAGTCCGCACGGCGAGGCAAAGCGGCAGGGCATCGACCCACAGAAGCACTCGTGTTGAAAGAACGCACACAGAATGATTGCGGCCGAACAGAGCGTGTCCGTTGCCTTCCAATGAAGCTCCAATATTGCACGGCAATATGCTCCCATGCGAGCGGAGCCATACGATCTTCGCCGGCCCGCGCTTAACCCTAGAGTAGAACTCAGGGTCAGGGAATGGCGTCTGCCGATCGATGCCGGTCAAGCCAGCAGCATGATCTTGGGCGGCATGCTCTGCCAGACCAAGGCCATGCTGGCTATCATAGCCCAAACCCGCCATCCGTTCGGGGAACGCGTTCGACGGTCTGCACAGGAGGGACCATCAGAGCGGACGATGCGTTGAGTGCCCTCGACCCGCTGATCTGGCCGCGGCACCTTACGCCGCCACCCGGGTCGGGCGGCGCTGCCACTTTGCAATCGCCCCCGCCACTTGTGAAAGAGGCAGCGGACGGCTGAATAGGTAGCCTTGCGCCTCGTCGTAGCCCAGTGCCTCAAGCCCGGACCGCTGTGCTTCCGTCTCCACACCCTCGGCTGTGGTTTGCATGCCGCTCGCAGCAGCAATTTCAACGACGGCTTTGATGACAGAAGCCGCGCTAGCGCTGCACCCAGCTTAGAAACAAAGCTGCGATCGACCTTGATGCGATCGAAGGGAAAGCTTTGCAGGTAGCTCAACGAGGAGTAGCCAGTGCCGAAGTCATCCATGGCAATGCGCACGCCGAGCTGCTTCAAGCCGTGAAGGATCGCAACCGTGCGCTCGGTATTTCGCATCAGTAGGCCCTCGGTTATTTCCAACTCGAGACGTGCAGGCGATAGTCCCGTCTCGGCAAGGATCGACGCGACGGTCTTGACCAGATCTGCACTGCCAAACTGAAGAGGAGAGAGATTTACCGCTACTCCGATTTCGCCCGGCCAGCTCATAGCCTGCGTGCATGCTTCACGTAAGGCCCATTCACCCAAAAGCATGATCAGGCCGGTGTCTTCGGCGATCGGAATGAATTTATCGGGAGGAATAAATCCGCGAATAGGATGGTTCCAGCGCGCGAGTGCCTCGAAGCCGAGAATGGTATTATCCTTCAACTTGACGATCGGCTGATAGTGAAGTTCGAGTTGTTGTTCGGCGATGGCAATCCGCAAGTCGCCCTCGATGGCCTGGCGCGCCTTGATCTCCTCGTTCATTTCTTTGGCAAAGAATTGATATCTGCCGCGCCCGGCCGCCTTTGCCGCATAAAGGGCTAGGTCGGCCGCAATCAGCAGATCATTCGTCGAGTGACCATCTTCCGGACCAACGGCTACACCAATGCTGGTGCCTATCAGGATCTGCCGTCCGTCAATTTCATACGGCCGGCCGATTGCTTCGACGAGCCGCTGCACGACGATTTTACAGGTCCTGATGGACTTGATAGGCGTAAGCACGACTGCAAATTCATCACCGCCCAATCGAGCGACCAGATCGGTCGAACGAAGTGAGCGTTTCAATCGATCGGCTACTGCCTTCAGCAACTGATCGCCGACGGCATGTCCTTGCGTATCGTTGACGTTCTTGAAGCGGTCCAGATCAAGACAGAGCACACCAAAACTATGACTCGCATCCTGTGACAGCCGATCGATCGCATCAATCAGAACACGGCGATTTGCAAGCCCTGTCAGAGCGTCTTCGCAGGCGCGCTTGTTGGCCTCCGCCTGCGCATTCCGCCGTTGGGTAATGTCGGTGAATGTGCGCACAAATCCACCGTCGGCAAGCTTCGTGCTTCGCACTTCGATCATCGATCCATCGGGCCGGAGGCGTTCATACATCTTAAACTTACCAGCGACGTCGTTGGGCCCGAACACATCCAGCGGATCGACATTTTCATCGATGTTTGCGTGAGCGAATTCGCCTTTCTCCTGCTGGTAGCGGATCAGTTCGTCAAAACGGGGTTTGTTGACGAGAAACTCGTTTGGCAAATTCAGTAATTCGATACACACACGATTCATGACGGGGATCTGTAGATCCTTCGTCACCATCGCGATGCCTTGTGTCATGTGCTCAAGGGTCAGTTCGAGCTCCATTGCCTTTCGTTTCAACTGTCGGGCGGAGTCGCGCGTTTGCCATGTCGAGACCCCGATCATGGTAGAAAGCAGCATTCCTGCCAGCAACATCCAGAGCAAACTCCAATGGCTCTGTTCGACTTTCAAGTTGCGGCGTGAAGCAGGGCTTGCATGAGGCATCGTTCGGCTGAAAAGTTTTCGCCTTCGCGTTCGATCAACCTGCGCCATCCGAGATAGCTCGGCAAATATTTCGTGGCGACGCCGC
>JANLPY010000078.1:0-1989 GCA_031367505.1 Hyphomicrobiaceae bacterium
AACTCGAAGTCGTAGCCGTTGCCCTTGCTCTTGCGGCGCATCCATTGGATGCAGTAGAGGCGGTCCTGGAAGATGTCATCAGGCTGGGGTTTGAACTCTCGCTTTCCCCACAAACGCAGTCGATTGCCGGTCGTTCCGTCGGGCTTCTCGAAATCACCTCGGAGTGTTGACAGGTTGGTCTTGTAGGTCACTCCGTCCACTTGATGGATCAAATGCGCGTCGGCGAACCTATCCTCTCGCCCAACGGTACCCTGGGATGCTGCCTTGATGCGGTCTTCACTTACGCCGCTGATGATCTCAATCTTGTATCGCTTGGCGATCGCGTCCGGTACAAGCTCCGCGATAGCAGCCTCGTCGAGGCTGATGACGCGAGACGCCAAGAGCGGGACCGACCATCCGGTGGATGGGCATTTAACTTCAACGCAATATAAATATGCACGTCCTCGCCAGCCACCATCGTCGGTCTCGACGCCCAGACTATCGATTTCGTTCTGCACTCGTGCAACCAGCGCCTTCTGATCATCCACAAGCTTTTCGCGGTTTGCAGAGGCGCCCCCGACAAGATGGAATGCGCCCCACGTAAGCATGCAGGCAACCGGGTTCAGGTCCGAAGCGTAGACATCACAACCAAGGCGAGCAGCCTCAAAAGGAATTTGGCCCGAACCGCAGAAGGTATCCGCCACGCGTGGGCGATGCCCAAAGCGCATTTGACCAAGTTGCTCGACAAGCTCCGGAAATGAAAATGCGCGCGTACCGAGGTGTGCGTTTACCGCGTCCCAGATGTGGTCGTGAACTGTATCCATGACCTCCTCTGGCCGCCGCATGTCATCAATGCGTTCGCGGTAGGGAACGCTTGGCAGGAGTTGCGCTGAAATCCGGCGGCGCTCTCGCTCGTGAACGTCATCGCGCCACGCAACGACGACGTTTGCAAAGGCGCGATCAGACCAATCAACAGGGGATGCGACAGGTAGTTTGCCCTCGGGCGAGACAGTGAAGTAGTCCTCGATCCGTGCAATGGAAACCTTCTCGAGAATCTCCTTAGGTCGTGGCTGCCGCTTCGCGCGTGCAACCAACGACATGTCGTCCATCCCCATCAGCATCTCGAAGATGTCGAGATCGCGCGCTGAGTCAACAGTTGCCGGAAGCAGACACCCCAAGATGCAGGCCTTGTTCAAGATGAGCGGTTTGCGGCCCTTCCAGTAGCTACCTAGCGCTGTCAGCGTCTTGCCGACGTTTGCCATTTGCTCCTTGTACGCCTCAGCCGATAGCCTCTGCACGGGCAACAGCCGCTCAATAAGTGCCGGCGCGTCCTTTAGCGAGAGCGGAACAGCCCTCGTGTTCACTCTGAGTCCTTGAACAGCGGCAGGCGGAACAGGTCATCCTCTACAGGGCGGCGACGACGCCGACCCGGCGCAGGTTTCTCCCCATCGGACAGCGCATGAAACAAGGCCCGCCGCCAGCCTCGGTGGGTATCGTCCGGCAGGCCCGCCTCAGCCACGGTCATTGAAAACAGCCACCAGCGCTCCTCGGGCCGCAGGGCCGCCCATCGGCTGCAAATCACCGGAAGTTGTTCGTCTGTGGCAGTCTCCACGGCCCAAGCCAGGATGCACAGCTCTTTGCCAAGCAGGCGATCGACCAGGTTGGTGCCTGTATGCCAACGGCCGGTGGCAGTCTTGGCCGTCTTGAGCCGATCGTTGAACTCTCGACGCGCCACGTCCGAAATGCCGGACCACGAGCGACGCAGCAAGACCACGCGCTCTTCGTCACGCGGGATGCCGGCCTCATGGCCGCGGTACCCGTAGTCTTCGACGATCACGACGGGCTCGGTCCGCGCCGCAGGAATCTCGACACGGAACACATGCGCACCAAATTTTTCAGGCGCGCCGAAATCGACGGTCGCAACAACCTCAGTCATTGCTCCACGTCCGTCTGCTCAAGCTCGATGCCCAGCTTGCCAGCGAAATCCTTCAAGTCATGCCCCGATGCGAA
>JANLPY010000014.1:0-2781 GCA_031367505.1 Hyphomicrobiaceae bacterium
CATTCGAGCCGGTCATCGTAGAGCCGCACGCGCAGGCGATGGCCGATCAACCGCGACGGCGCGGTGTAGAACATGCGGTTCAGGATGAACCCGCCACTGCGCGTGACCGTCACGGTCTTTTCCTCAAAGTCCGCCGTCCGGTGCAGCATCGAGCAGGACAACTCTTGTCAACTCACGCGACGCCGCCGTCATGATGATCTCACCGTGAAAGCCCCTCTTGACCAAGAGCGGCAACCGCCCACAATGGTCGAGATGGGCATGCGTGAGCAGCACGTAGTCGATGCCGGCCGCTTCAAAACCGAATGGCCCGGCATTCTCTTCGTCCAGCTCACGACTACCCTGATGCAGCCCGCAGTCGATGAGGATGCGCTTGCCGCCACATTCGACCAGATGGCACGAGCCGGTGACGCTGCGATCGGCGCCGTGAAATGAGAGTTTCATGTCTCGCTCCTGTATTTTGTCATTCCAACCGTCGCTGCGCGGCGCGCAGGAGGCACTCTGTTCCACACGATGCATCAAGCCTCGGCATGCAAGGGCGCTCCGGCCTCATCATGCCAATGCAAGATGCCGTTCCAGATGTCCTCGGCCGTTTCGGCAAACCAGAACAGATCCCGATCCTCCGGATCGATGACCCCTTCATCGACAAGGAATTCAAAATCGATGACCCGGCGCCAAAATGCTTCGCCCACCAGCACGACAGGAATTGGCTTGATTTTGCGGGTCTGCACCAATGTGAGCACCTCGAACAACTCGTCGAGCGTGCCATAACCACCGGGGAAAGCGATCAGTGCCTTGGCACGCAGGAGGAAGTGCAGCTTGCGCAACGCGAAGTAGTGGAAGCTGAAACAGAGCTCCGGCGTGACGTAGGGATTTGGGAATTGCTCGTGCGGCAAGGTGATATTGAGTCCCACCGACTTGGCCCCGACATCGAACGATCCGCGGTTGGCGGCCTCCATCATTCCCGGCCCGCCACCGGTCATGATGACTGTATGACGTTTGCGTGCCCCGTGGTTGGCACTTCCCACGAGACGGCCGAACGCCCGGGCCACCTCATAATAATGACTCTTGGCGTGAACGCGCTCGGCAGTGGCCAGTCGACGTTTCAAGTCCCTGTTACCTGGGTCAGCAGTCAAGGCAGAGCCGAGCGCGGCCACCTTGCGGCGTGCGGCATCGGGCTCGCCGATCCTCGTGCCGCCGAAGACCACGATGGTTTGATGAACCTGATGCTCCTCGAGCAGCAACTCGGGTTTGAGATAATCGATCTGCAGGCGCACGCCACGCACGCCATCTCTGGCAAGGAAGTCGATGTCATTGTCAGCGCGCCGGTAGCTCGGGCTATTCAGGATCGCCTTCACGCGGAGCAATGCCTCGGGATCTTCGTCGGTGCCCTTCGGTTGCTGCCACGGTAAGGCCTCACGCCTCTTGTGCGAATGGGCCGGCGGAGGAATGGTAGGTTTCTTCGTCATCGCGTTTCAGCTCGTCGCTGGAGGTTCAGGCCGGAAGCGGCTTACTCTATCCAGTCCACACCTGCGGTTGATCGTGGCCAAACCCGGCTCGAAATGCTCCCTGGCAGGGCGATAACGGCGGATCTGTCCAATGTACCTCTCCTTGCAGTGCTGCCGACGAAAGCCGCCCCAGTGTCGGCGTCCGCGTCCACTTCACGAGGGGCTCATTTCCCGGGGTGCACCCCTCTGCCACGTCAGACACGTTCGTTCGCGACAGCGTTCCACAAGACGATGGCCGGCATTTCCGCGCGATCGTACTCGAACCCGAGAATGCTGAGAGACGCGGTGCCGAGCAGGAAATGCTGCGCTTGGCCGGTCGGCAGGCCAATCCAACGCGCCGCCAGGACGCGGCCGACGTGGCCATGCGAAAAGAGGGCAATATTGCCTTCCAGCGTATGGAGCCGGGCAATCAGCCGGTCTGCGCGCTCGCAAACCTCGCTGGGGGATTCGCCGCCCGGACATCCATCACGAAAGATCGTCCAGTCTGGACGCTTCTCGTGAATATCCGCCGGACGCTTACCTTCGTATTCTCCGTAGTTCCACTCCGTCAGCTCCGAAGAAATCTCCGCGCCGTCATTCAACCCAGCCAACTCGCATGTCCGTCGCGCGCGCTGCAACGGGCTGGTGAGCACGCAACTGAACCTGACAGTGCGGAATCGTCCCGCCAGTTTGCGAGCGTCTTGCTCGCCTTGCTCTGTCAGCGGCAGGTCGGTTCGACTGGTATGCTGGCCAGATAGGGACCAAGCCGTTTCGCCGTGTCGAATGAAATGGATGCGCCGGAGAGCGCTCGCTGTGCCGGTCATTGCCTCGAGCCCCACTGCCAGTTTCGGATTTCCGGCATGTCCTGGCCGTAGTCTTCGATATATTTCTTGTGCTCGATCAGTTTGTCGCGGAACGCCTTTTTCACTTTGGGTCCGTCGGGCCCAATGCCGGGAACACGATCGATCAGATTGGCTACGAGGTGAAAGCGGTCGAGTTCGTTCATCACGACCAGGTTGAACGGCGTGGTGATCGTGCCTTCCTCTTTGTATCCGTGAACATGGAAGTTGCCGTGGTTGGTGCGGGTATACGTGAGCCGATGAATGAGTGACGGGTAGCCGTGGTAGGCAAAAATGACCGGTTTTCCGGTCGTGAACAGTAAGCGCCCCATGAACGACTTCTGACGTTGGCGGCCGACTTTGGGCAGACTGCGCTGTTGCAGCGATGAGCAACGGAGCGGGAGATGGGCAACGGATCGACCAAGCGGGCGTCGGCGGTGGCACCGCCGACGTATGGC